>WHTF01000176.1 GCA_009379725.1 Deltaproteobacteria bacterium | reverse complement strand
AGAAGATCATTGCGCTCAACGAGGCGTTGCGGATCGAAGGCATCGCCGATCTCCAAAGAGCTTGCCAGGAAGGCCTCGTCCGTGCGGTGAAGGGCTTTGGCGAAAAGGCCGAAGCGAAAATTCTTGCCGCTATCGAGAAGCTGGAAAATCGTGAAGACCGAACATTGCTTGATCATGCGTTGGCGGAAGCCGAAGCGGTGCTGCACTATTTGCGCGATGCGCCGGAAATTGCGCAGTGCGATATTGCCGGCTCACTTCGGCGCCGTAAAGAAACCGTGCGGCAAATTCATATGATAGCCGCGAGCGGAGATCCGAAAGCCGTGATCGACCGTTTCCTCCATTACCCGCTATTCGCCCGATCCGATGAAGCGGGCAGCAGGGGCTGCGTCGGGCGTCTCGCGAGAGGCCTTGAGGTCGAGATCCACATCGTTGCGCCGGCGGAGTACGTCCCGGGTTTGCATTACTGGACCGGTTCGAGGGAGCACTACGCCGCTCTGGAAGATCTGTCACGCTCGAAAGGAATGTCCATCGGCGCGGACGGACTGAAGGGGCCCAAGGGTAAGCAGTTAAAAATTGAAAGTGAAGAAGATCTTTACCGGCGATTGGGACTGAAGTATATAGCACCCGAGCTGCGCGAGAATCAAGGCGAGATCGAGGCTGCTGCCAACGGCAGCTTGTCCGACACAGTTCTCACCGAGGACATTCAAGGTATGGTCCACTGCCACACGACCTATTCCGATGGCCAAAACACGATTGAAGAAATGGCGCTCGCGGCCGAAGCGATGGGCATGAGGTATGTCACTATTACCGATCACTCGCCGAATGCGTTCTATGCGGGGGGAGTCAAAATCGACCGCTTGAGGGCGCAGTGGGAGGAAATCGACCGGGTCCAAGAACGCGTGCAGATCAAGCTCCTAAAAGGAACCGAGTCGGACATTCTCGAAGATGGCTTGCTCGATTATCCTGACTATATTCTAGAAAAATTCGATGTCATTATTGCCAGCATCCACGCGCGCTACAAGATGAACTCCGATCAGATGACCGGGCGTTTGTTGCGCGTCATGAAGCTGCCTTTTTTTAAAATTTGGGGACATCCGCTCGGCAGGCTGCTTCAATCGCGCCCGCCGTTCGAGTGTCGCATGGAGGAGGTACTGGACGGCGTCGCGACTTCGCGCGCGGCAATTGAAGTGAACGGCGATCCCCGCCGGCTGGACTTGGAACCTCACTGGATTCGCGCGGCGCGCCGGCGCGGGATCCGATTTGTCGTCTCCAGCGATGCTCACTCGATTAAAAATCTGCAGAATTTTTCCTACGGCGTGGCCATGGCGCGGCGCGGCTGGCTAATGCGTAATGAGATCCTCAATACCCTGGCCGTTAAAGACTTTATGAAAGCTGTTCATCCATGAATCGCGTTTTTCTCATCTCACCGGCAAATTGCAACGGAGTGCGCGCCGGATGGGTTCTGCGCCCGAAGGCGCGCTCGGAATTGGCCAAACGCCTGCGCAGTCCCGAAGGCGCGCCGCTCGGCGAAGTCTTCAGTTTTTTCAGCGCGCTCTATTTCCGCGGCAAGCTCGCCTATGCGCGCTCGTTTGCCCGGCCGCCGATACAGAACACGGGAGTCCTGATCATCACCCCGACCGCGGGTTTGCTACCGGACCGCGCCAGGGTCCGGCTGTCCAGGCTGCGTGGTTTTAGCCGGGTGCCCATCAGCGAGAAGAACCGGCGTTATCGCTCCTCGCTGCTGCGCGCCGTCAGGCAATTGGCGCTCGAGATTGGCCCTGATTGCGAAGTTATCTTATTGGGAAGTATCGCCAGCGGAAAGTACTTAGATATCCTGAGCCGAGTATTCGGTGACCAGTTGCGGGTGCCGGCCGAATTTATCGGCCGAGGTGACATGAGCCGGGGCGCCCTCCTGCTCCGTTGTGTAAAGGAACAGCGCGAACTTAACTACATTCCGGTTGCGCGCCGTCTATGTTCGTTAAAACACCCAGACGCCGCGTCTGAGACAGTGCAACCTAGTATTGGCGTTTTGCCGTGAGTTGCTCTAGCTTCGCGCTTTAAAGCTACTTCTTTTTTTTCTTCTTGGCTTTAGCCGAACGGGAACTCTTTGGCTTCGGCGATTTAGTAGTACGTTTCTCCGGTTGTTTGGCTTCTTTCCCGGCCTCGTCATTTCTTTCATCCTCTTCCAGATCGTCTTCGTCCATCGCCGAAGCTTGGTCGAGGGTCATCGACAACAACCATTCGCGCACTTTCTCTAGGTGCTCTTGTTCTTGTTCTAACGCCCTGCTGCACTGCTCTTCTAAATCGTCTTGCCCTAGCTCGGTGGCAAGGTCTTGCAGCATTTGCCAGCCATCGTTATCGACGAGCTCTGCCGTCAGCATTGCTTGCAAGGTTTGCGGGATCGTTGTGCGCGGGTCACCGACGATTTGCAGCACGCCGTGAGTCAATACGCCAGCGACATCCGCTGACGGTGTTTGCACCGTTGCGTCGCCGCCCAAAGTGGTAATTGCCTTCTGTAGCAGGTTGAAGTGCTCCAGCTCCTCCTGGCAGATATGGCGTAGTTCTTCGGAAGAAGGCCCCGAGCCATCTTCTAGATTGAGCGACTCACATTTCTGCATGAACGCTTCGTAGAGGCGGGTGCCTTGCCTTTCAAATGCCAGCCGTTCACCTAACTTATCAAGCAGAACGGCTAATCCTTCGAACTGTCCGACATTCTTGCCATCTCTAGAGACTTCCACCATTATCGGTGGCGAGCCGATGGGCGGGGCTTCTTGCAAGTAGTCGGCCTTAATTGTGGCCAGATCCGTGGCATCGCCTTGTGAGCTCGGCACAGTCTGTTTCGCGCCCTCAATCAGCTCGGCGCTCAACTCGGGGTTGTTCATGATTCCGGTACGATTAACGAGCATTTCCTGTTTTAGGTCTGATTCACGCGCTTCCATACGATGCCTCCGTTTTCTCAGTTACGCGACTTTCTTTTGCAACTTTTTGATGTCGGGGGTTTCTTCAGCCAGCTCGGTGCCGGGCTTCCACTTATAGCCGGCGGCGACCGTTTCCGATGGCGAGCCGTTTGAGTTCATCTGTTCGCGGTAAACCACCGAAGGAGAGTCGGCGCCTTCCTCATCTTTGTGAATAAATTTTGTCTGGCGCGCGCGTAAATCCACTTCTTCGCTTAGTGTCTTGCGAACGAATTCCCGGTGACTCTTATATTCAATCGGCTCCGGCAACGATTCGGGAATAAGCTCGGCGGGGTCGCGCCTTTCGAATTTCTTGAATAGATCCACAACGTAGTGAAAATGTCCCAATTCATAGTCGAGAAAGCGTTGCCAAATCGCCTTCACCCTTGGATTACTCTCATACTGCAGACAGCTGTAGTAGTTATAAATCTCGCCGGCCTCGTGCATCAGCCACTTCTCGAGCCACGTCTCCTCCGGATCGATGATCGATTCGTATTGCGTGACATGTTGTTCTTCAATGGAAGCGATTTCGGCATAAAGTTGCCGGGCGATAGGGTCGGCGAACATCGGGCCAATCGTCATGTAATAGTCGTGGGTCTGGTGCTCGCCGGCCATAATCGTACCCGCGTTGAGCTTGCTGATCGGTGCTGCCTTCTTGCGGTCATAGCATTCCCGTAAATCGTCTTCGGGCGCCCGGTGTTCCACGGAGGTAGGACGTCCGGGTAAAATGTCCGTATAACTTTGCAGAATGTTGTTGGCATCGCAGCCGGCAACTCGGTCCATCAAGGCGGAGAAGCGATACATATGATCGAAATCCTCGAGCAGCCCGAAACGGTAGACCTGCGCCAGATAGGGATCAGGCTCGTGCACTGCAACACTGGCGGTGACTTCTATGGCGACCTGCTCAAAGCCGATGGTGGTTTCGAGCGGGGACAGATCGGCAGGCAGTAACCAGTTGATCATGGTTTGTTGATGCTGCTCGATCCGGCGCACGCGCGCCAAGGCGGGCTGAAGCTCTTTATTCATGCGCGCGCAGGCATGTTGAAAGCGGAGAGCTTCGGATTCGATGCCGTTCATGAGGATGATTCTCACCCGCGTAAAAGCGTCACTGTCCAATTTGCTCGTCGGCACTTGGACGATGTCACGCCAATCGAACTTCTGCTCGTCGAGAGCAACCCCTTTTTCTTTCATTAAATTTAGACCCACGGCATAAACTCCTTTCCAAACTCTTGCGCTGGTCATACGGCCAGCCGGAAATCAGGGCGACCATTGCAGACGGAAATGCAATTCGATCTGTTGTTAAAGTAATCAGAAGATGCCAGAAGCTGTCCTTCAAGAATGTGCAATCGAAATGCCAAAGAAAAAGACTGCTACACCAAGTATTCCGTCTCTCCTTTGCAACATTGGCTTTTGAAATTGTTTCTAATTTGGAAGAATAGTTGCTTAACTCGTGAATACCCCCACCTTGCGGTCTTGTCGAAGATGCGGCAAATTTTCTAGAGAAAGTTTGTGAGAAAGGAATCTTGACTTCATTGACTATTTCAACCGCACCGGTCATCGAGCTCCACTCCGTTTCAAAGAAATTTGGCGACCGCATGGCTGTCGACGGCCTGGACCTGGAGGTGCCCGCAGGCGTCTGTTTCGGCCTGCTCGGACCCAATGGTGCCGGCAAAACCACCACGCTGCGCATGATTTATGGCGTCACCCGTCCGACCAGCGGCACGATCCGGGTCTTTGCCATGGATGTCGGCCAGAGTACCCGAGCCGTGCGCGCCCGGCTCGGTATTACATTGCAACAGAATGTGCTGATCGAGGCGTTGTCGCCCAAGGAAAACCTATTCGTATTCGGGCGCTATCATCTGCTACGCGAGCCGGAGCTTTCCCGGCGGGTCGAAGAATTGATCGATTTTCTCGAACTTCGTTCGCATGCCGATGTCCCAGTGAAACGCCTTTCCGGAGGATTTCAGCGCCGCCTTGCGATTGCCTTATCGCTGGTAAACGGTCCGGAGCTGTTGATTTTGGACGAACCGACCACAGGACTCGATCCGGCAGTGCGCCTCGCTTTATGGTCACGGATCCGCAATCTGCGCGCCGCCGGAACTACGGTGTTGATCACGACCCACTATATGGATGAGGCGCAACGTCTGTGCGACCGCGTCGCCGTAGTGTCCGCCGGCAAAGTCATTCGCGCTGGCGCCCCGGCAAGCCTGATCGCCGCCCTGGCCGCGGAAACCATCGAATTCGATTGTTCCATCGAAGAAGAAGCGGCGCTGCTGGACGGCTTTGCCGAACACGCGCGCCGGCTGCGAATCGGCCAGCGTCTCATTATTTACCTCGCAAACACGACGGGACTCATCGATCATATTCGTCGCAGCGACCAGGGCGATCGCCGTCCGATCATCGTCCGACCGACTAATCTGGAAGATGTTTATCTGTCGTTAACCGGAACGAGTCTGGAAGGGGACGCATGAGCTTTTCACCTGCTTACGCGCTTGCGGTTTGGCGGCGCAATGCCGCCATGTACCGGCGGACCTGGAAATGGAACCTGCTGCCGAATTTTTTCGAGCCGGTGTTTTACCTTTTTTCCCTCGGTATCGGCGTCGGCGCCTATATCTCGGAGATGCAGGGACTTTCGTACATTGCGTTTATCGCCCCTGGATTGGTTTGCGTTGCGGCGATGAACGGCGCGAGTTACGAAGTGACCTACAATATCTTTGTGCGGCTGACGTTTGAAAAAGCCTACGACGCGATGCTGACGACTCCCATCGAGCCTGACGACATCCTTGGCGGCGAAGTGCTATGGGCGGTTACCCGCGCGTGCATTTACGGCGGTTGCTTTTTGGTCGTGCTGGCGCTTTTCGGCTTGGCCCCGTTGCCGTCGTCTTTATGGGCGCTTTTAGTTATACCACTTACCGGATTGCTGTTTGCCGCCATCGGCATTACGTTCTCCCTGCGCATTCCGAATATCGATTCGTTCAGCTTTTACTTCACCCTGTTCCTCACACCCCTGTTTCTGTTCTCGGACGTATTTTTTCCGCTTCGAGAAAGACTGTCTCCCGCTTGGTTGTGGGTGGCCGAGGCATTGCCGCTGCTGCATCCGGTGCGTTTGGCTCGCGCCGCCTTCACCGGTCAATTCTCTCTAGTTGTATTGTGGGACATCGGCTACTCGCTCGGCCTATCCTGCTTGCTTCTCATTTGGGCTCGCCGCAGCGTGCGCCGGCGTCTGACAAATTAATCGGTGCAGTTAGGATTGAAGCAGTGGACGGTCAAGCGATTTGAGAGCTATGAGTTGCCGGCGCGACGCATTCCGGCGATCAGCCGCGCCAGTCCAACAAGAGTAATGGCGCCAAGAACCGCGGTCGCATAACTACTAAATGCGCTGCCTTTTCCAATCACAGCCCAAAAAAACAGATAATCTCCAATTGTGGCGCCGATGATGCCATAGATTATGTCGAGCAGTTGGCGATGTCCGGATATCAAGGCTCTGCTGTAGCCTTCGTCGTCGGCCAGTTTCCCCGTCAACCAGCCGGCAAGTGCTCCTAATAAGATCCGAATGATCACATACATGCCAAGTCTCCTTGGCTATTTCTAGCCGGAACAGCAAATGACTTTTTATTCGAGATGCAACGAACTTTGAAGCGCATAAAATGCTACCGGCGACCTCCGGATCGGCACGAGTGTCTGTTTTAGTGTCGTGAAGGGGGCAAGGCGGTCTTGCGAGCTTGAAGTGCGTTATTAATTTGTTCCTCGACCGCGCTCCTTGGCTCGCCCGTCACTTCGGAGATTTCGCATACTAGCAGCTTTCGCGCTCGAGCCAGCGTCTCCCGGTCATGCGGCGATAGCGATTTAACTTCACCCAATTCGGTCAGTGACTCGACGACCTCGGCCAGATCGAAAGCCGACCCCGAGCTGAACAGTTTGGTATTGTCCGTATTGCGCTGGCGCCAGTTCTTGGCTGCACCGAGATCTTTAGTGGTTCCGGCTGCCTTGGTCTTTTTCAGGTGAGCCAGCAGGTTGGGAATCTCAGACCGGTCCAACAATGCGCGAATGTGTAAATTCCCGAGGTTGGCTACCGGCACGAACAACTCGCCGCTGCTATCATCGAGCAACGCCAATCGGTAGAAGCTCATGGACTTGCCGCCGACAATTTTATTGACAACCGGTCCGATAAGACAGGGCCCGCGGTAGGGATAAACGACT
>WHTF01000175.1 GCA_009379725.1 Deltaproteobacteria bacterium | reverse complement strand
CTGATGAAACGCCTTCGAGAATCAAAATGCCGATACACAGATGCTCGACATCCGGCTCGATGTTAGGATCGGCAAATGTGGCGACAATGTTCACGCCACTCCAAAGAATATAGTCATCCGGCTCACCATCGACCTGGATATCAAGTAGGCGTGAATACTTGTCCACCAACCGGTTACAAATTACGTCGGCGTCCGGCCAATGTGAAAAGGGTCGCGCCAAATTAAGGCGACCCTTTTCGTCATCGGAAAGTTGAGCAAGTTCGATGGCCTGTTCAAGCGCTTTCTTGAAGCGGCACCCCGGATCTCCTGCTGCAATCTGCGAGCGCAGAAATTCGACGACACGCGGCACTACCTTTTTTAGGCCGTCAACACGGCCAAATGAAATACCGGAACCCAGCCAAAGGGCGTAACGATTCTCCGCAACGCCGTCAGCGAATGCGAGGAACGGGCCATCGAGAAGCCCAAGGGTTTTTCGCACAGTGATAGTGGCTGCGGTCGGTGCAAGCGCCATTCTAGCGTAGCGGGGAGGATGAAGGTGGGGGCGTAACCATTTTGCCCTTTGAGCTCAATTCTTCCTTACGCCGCCGCTTGCAACCCGTGACCGTTACCACTTCCAAGAACACTGCCAGGCAGGGCGCCGCTGTGGGCGCCTTTTTCCACGAGCACCTGGCCGTTGACAACGGTCATTTCGATGCCGACGGCTTTTTGAATGAACCGTTTTTCACTGGCCGGCAAGTCCTGGACCATCTCCGGCTCGCATTCGCGGATTGTCGCGGGATCGAAGAGCACGAGATCCGCCGCCATGCCGCGCCGCAGCAGGCCGCGGCCGTGCAGGCCGAAGATCGACGCAACCATGAAGGTGAGCTTGCGCACGCCCTCTTCGAGGCTCATGATCCCGCGCTCACGCACCCAATAGCCGAGCAGCCGAGTGGCGTAGCCGAAACCGGCGTCGTAGATCAAATGCGCGCCGGCATCGGACTGGCCGACCAGCACGTACGGGCTGCGTATGATCTCCGCCACGGCCGTCTCATCGCCATTGGTGCTGGAGGTCTGAAACTCGGTGTCCAGGCCTTCTTCGAGCGACAGATCGAGAAAAGCGTCGATCACATCCTGGCCGCGAATCTTGGCGATTTCGGCGACGCTTTTCTTCTCCAGGTGTTTGTTTGCCGGCGTCGCCGCTTTGATCAAGTAAACCAGATCCCAGCGCCGAGAGAAGCGCGAAGGTTTCTTTTCTTCCACCGCTTCATAGCGCATCTTTTTGCGAGTCTCCGGATCCTTAATCGCGGCGATGCGTGCTTCGAGCGGCAGGAACAGAATCGTCTTCCAGGTCGGCAGGTCATCGAACACCTGCGCGTTTTTCATCGTCAGGCGGTTGTTGAACAGGCGCGCGTTGCACAGCGGATACGACTGCACGCCCCGGTCCAGAGACTCCTTCGCCAGATCCAACAGCAGGCGCCATTCGTTGGGCTTGTCCCAACGATGCGCGATGCTCTGCCAGATCACAGGCCGGCCGGACCGCGACGAAATCTCGTCGAACAATTGGACCGTCTCGCGCGCGGGCACCGATACGCCCAGCGAGCCGCGTGAAATCTGCACCGCGCCCCGATTGATTTCGCCGAGCGCACAGGCAAGCTCGATGATTTCTTCGTCGGTGGCAAAACGGCTCTGAATCGGTGTGCCGTCGGCATACATGTGAACGGGATTCTGATTGGTCGAAAAGCCGATAGCCCCGGCGCGCACGCCAGCTTTGAGCACCTCTTTCATCTGATGAACTTCGGTGGGCGTCGCTGCGCGCTCGATGGCGGCATCGCCCATGACGAACTGGCGCAGCGCGCAATGGCCCATCAGCGCCGCCACATTGACGCCGAGATTACCGCGCAGATTGTCCAAATATTGAGGGAACGTCGTCCAACCCCATTTTACCCCTGCTTTCAAAGCCGGCAGTGAAATCGCTTCTACCCGCTCGAAACTCTTGAGAATAGTCTCGCGGTCCTGTTCCTTGCACGGCGCCAGAGCGAGCGCGCAATTGCCGGGGATAACGGTCGTCACGCCGTGAAAACATGATGAGGTCGCCAGCGGATCCCAGAGAAGCTGTGCATCCAGGTGCGTATGAAAATCAATGAAGCCGGGCGATACTGCAAGACCATCGGCATTGACAGTGCGCTGGGCGCTGCCGCTGATACGGCCTGTTTCAACGATGCGACCGTCTTTGACCGCCACGTCGCCGAGATAGGAAGGCATCCCGCTGCCGTCGACAATTCGCCCGCCTTTGATCAGTAAATCATACGCCATACATGGAACCTCCTTGGATTGTCGAACCTGCGCTGAGCTTACAGAGAGGCGCGTGCAAATGTCAACCGGGAATTGGCTGGGAAGGCTCGACCGAAGACAGAATCGGCGTTCAATCAGGAAAGGAAATTTCGTGAGTACGGCTTCGCAGCTCACAGATGATCTCGGACGGTCATCTGCATAAATGAATCGAGCCATGAGTCTCGGTTCGGCATCCGGCCTTGAACTTTTGAACCGTTGAACCTTGAACGAAGGATATTTCTAGCGATTTCAGGAGAGCAGCAGCTCGAGATCCTGGCGCGTGAGATTGTGCACCAGACTGTTGTCCGCAGTGATAATGGCGTCGGCGAGCTCGCGTTTGCTTTTTTGCAGCTCGAGTACCTTCTCCTCCACCGTTCCGCGCGCGATCAACCGATAAGCAAAGACCTGGCGCGTCTGGCCGATGCGGTGCGCCCGGTCGATGGCCTGGGCTTCCACGGCGGGGTTCCACCACGGATCGAGAAGATAGACGTATTCCGCGGCATGCAGGTTAAGCCCCAGGCCACCCGCCTTGAGACTTATGAGAAATATTTTCACGCTCGCATCGTTTTGAAATTGATCCACGCGCGCCTCACGATCACGCGTCCGGCCATCAAGGTAGGCATAGGCAACTTTATCCTGATCGAGCCGGTTGCGTACGATAGCCAGCAGGCTGGTGAACTGCGAGAACACCAGAACCTTGTGTCCCTCTTCGCGCACCTGATCGAGCTGAGCAATGAGCGTATCGACCTTGGCGCTGGGCTCGCCGGCTTTGCTTTTATCGATTAGCCCGGGATGGCAAGCGGCCTGGCGCAAACGCAGCAAGGCCTCGAGCGCCTGGAACTTAACCCGGCTCATGTCTTCATGCTCGACATCCTTCAACAAGCGGGCACGATAAAAAGCGCGCAACTCGTCGTAGAGCTTTTTTTGGCGACCTTCGAGATCGCAAAATATCGTCTGCTCGGTTTTTGCCGGCAACTCGCGCGCCACCTGGCTTTTCGTGCGTCTCAGGACAAAAGGCCGCAGCGCCCGAGCCAGTATGTTGCGCGTTGCGATATCGGGGTTGCGCCCGGCGCGGCCGAATACCGTAGCGCTGCCGAGCATGCCTGGGTTAAGAAACTCGAATAGGCTCCAGAGCTCGCCCAGATGGTTTTCCACCGGCGTGCCGCTCATGGCCAAGCGGTGGTCGGCGCGCAACAGACGCGCCGCCTTGGCCGACAGCGTGCCGGCATTTTTGATCGCTTGGGCTTCGTCGAGAATACAGTAGTCGAAACGCTGGTTTTTAAAATGAAGAGCATCGCGCCGCAGTGTGCCATAGGTTGTGATCACCAGGTCGTAGTCGCTGAAATGATCGCCGCGTTTCAAGCGCCACGCGCCGGTATGATCGAGAACGCGCAGCTTGGGCGCAAATTGGCCGGCTTCTCTCTTCCAGTGAAACACCAGCGAGCGCGGCACCACCACCAGCGACGGACGCGGCGACCGGCGTTCGTTTCGGACATGCAATTCGCGGCGCGATTCGAGCAGCGCCAATACCTGAATCGTCTTGCCCAATCCCATATCGTCGGCCAGACAGCCGCCGAAGCCGAAGCGCTGGAGAAAACCAAGCCAACCGAGTCCCTCGCGCTGGTAGTCGCGCAAGTGGCCCGCGAAATCCACCGTCGGATCGGCGGCCTCGATGCCGGCAAACGCGTAGAGCTCCTGGCGCAGACGCTCGAAAGTCGCATCGGTGCTCACCTCGGGCTCAGCGGCAATCAATGCATCGAGCAAACCGATCTGCTGTCTGGTGAAGCGCAGGCGATTGCCCTCGATGCTGCCGAGTCCGGCGAGGAGGCCGTATTTCTTTACCCATTCTTCCGGGAGTATGCCGAATGTGCCGTCGTCAAGCCGCACGGTAGGATCGCCCTGCTTAAGCGCGCGCAGCAGCTTCGGCAGCGCAACCGTGGTCTCGCCGAAGCTGGCGCCACCGTCGAGCTCAAACCAATCGACAGCCGAATTGACCTGAAAGTTCATGGCGCCGGGCTGCCGGTAAAGTTTCCCCTCGGCTTCGACGCGCCAACCTTCGTGGCTGAGCGCGCGCACCACCTTGGCGAGACGATCCGGCAACAATTCGTACTCGGTATCGGCGCCCTTCCAGTAAGGCCTGCGAAAACCCAGTTGCTTAAGCCGTTGTTCGGCGGCGGTCTCGGTCTCGAAGTCGCGGTTAATCAGGCGGCGACGCTCTGTTTGGTGGATGACTTGACCGGCATATCGGCATGGAATGACTTGACCGTCGTAGTTAAATGACAGTTCGCCCAGCAGGCGGGCCCGGCTCCAGGCCTCGGGCTTTCCCGGCTTGATGACCAGGCAGGGTTTGGGGCGGCAAGACACTTCCTCCAACTTGAGCTCCTCCGGCAACGCCAGCCGCGGCCGGCGCGGCAGCCGCAATAATTCGCCGATAAACTGATCGACATCGTTTTTCGGAACCGAAAGATGTCCCTGAGCACGCAGCAAAGAAATCCAGCCGAAGGCGCCGAAGTCTTGGAGATGAGCAATGCGGTCCTCATAGAACACCAGCCCGCCGGAGAGGAATAACTGCGGTTGTTGAAGATCCATCTCGGCCTCGCCGCGGCGCAACGATCCATGGACCAGATAGCGTTCGCCGGCCTCATCGAGCATCACCTCCAGCCAGAGCTCCCAGGGATTTCCCTCTTCCCACTGGAGCGGCGCAAGCCCATCCTCTTTGAAAGACGCGCGCAGGAAGCAGCGCCCCGTGGCGCACATGTGCGGCAGGACAACTTCCCACAAGGGTTGCGCCAGAGTGTAGCTGGTGGGCGCCGAATCGTAGTAATAAGACGAGTACCCATAGCTCGTTTCTTCCTTGGCGCCGAGCAGTATCGACAAAATCCGCGTGTCGCTCGCATCCGTTAGAGTAGCAAGCTCTTGGGGGCGTATTCTGCGGATCTTGAGCTTGCCCCAACTGCCATTCATCCTTTTTTCACGCTGCGCGATTTCGACGTTGAGTTGCTCCTTGCTCACGGTCTCGTGGAGGTGGAGGAGATAAATAAACTGCCGTTCCTGTGCCGCTTCGTTTGACGAGCGCGCCTGCGCCGCTTCCAAGTCGATCAGCAGGCCTTGAAGCTGCTGTTTCCAGCCCAGCGCGCGCGGCTTTTTTGCTGCTGCCGGCGGCTTTTTCTCGGAAAAGAGTCCAGGTATTTCTTCTCTGATCTGGCGCGGGGCGCTCTCTCCTCCGCCGCCCAAATGACCTTGCTGCTCCGCCGCAAGAAACGTCGCCCAGATGTGTTTGCAAGTGACTAGCTCTCGATCGTAATAAGGACAGCTGCACGACACCTCGAATGAGTCCTGCGCGCGCGCAATATTGACCTGATAACGGCGTGTCCCTTGTACCGTCGCATCGACGCGCCATGCGTCTCCTTCGAGGGGGTCAACCGCGCCGCTGAGGAAATATCTGTAGCCGCGCTCGCGCGAGAGCCGGTCTACCTCGGCCGATAAGTTCGTGGTCAATGAACCTTTCACAACAGAGTAAATTAACGTACGCCCGTAAAAAAGTCTATGCGGTGCGGTCTGCGATCATGATCGCCGCCATCGCCATACCAATGAAAAATTCCACAACCTGCTATCGGCTCTGATGTTATGGCCGGTGAGCGGCTGGTGAACTGGCCGGAACAATTTCTTCATCCAAGAAAGAACCCCTCTTATCGTCACCCCGGCGAAGGCCGGGGTGCAGTCTTTTGTCCCTGTTGTCATCCCAACCAACCTGCATTCCCTGAATTCACAGACGAAGTGCAACGCCTTTCATTTGGGAAATCCCCGTAGTTGGAACAGCGCAAGCGTTTTCGTTGACAAAGCGCTCAGCTCCATGCAACAAACCGAACCGATAACCATACTCGAATCAGGGAGGAAATTGCCGTGAAAAGCCGCACTAAACATAAGGGCGCCGCTGGGAAGCCAGCGAGCTCAAGCCATATCATCGATTCCGATGGCCACGTACGTGAAACCGACGAACAAATTATCGAGTACATGTCCGCCGGTTACCGCACACGCCGCGAGGCGATGCTTTACTTTCCTCTGGTACCGCACCATGGCTGGCACCGTTCCATTCCCGCCAACGATTTTCGGCACCAGGACTTCCGCGTGCCGGATTGGCACGAATGGGCAAGCAAGTTGGATGAAGGGAATATTGAGCTGACGGTCCTCTATCCGACGCGTTTCATGCATATCGGCCAGATCGGCAACCCAGCCTACGCCGTGGAGCTTTGCCGCGCCTATAACAATTATCTCCACGACCAGTTTCTCACTCAAGACCGCCGCTTCCGTGGCATGGCATTGCTGCCGCTGCAGGATGTCCCGGCAGCAGTCAAAGAACTCAGGCGAGCTGTTCAAAAACAAGGCATGGTCGGCGGCATTCTACCGGCCGAAGGATTGCCGCTGCCGCTGGGCCATCGCCAGTATCATCCGGTTTTTCGCGAAGCGGACAGGCTGGGCTGCGCCCTTTCAGTCCACTCGTGCACGTCGCTTCGCGACAACGATCGTTTTCTACAACCCAATGAAGTCGCCGCCCTAGCGCACGTCATTCCCCAGATGCGCCAGTTCACCAATATTCTGTTCTCCGGCTTGATGAACAGGCTGAAGCGCCTCAGACTCGGCTTTCTTGAGGCGGGCTGCGGTTGGGTCCCTTACCTGATCAGCAAGATCGAGGAGCGGTTGGAGCGTGTACCGCCCAATGAACGTCCGGTTCTGCCAAGTCGGCTGCTTGCCCAGAAACAGCTCTTCTTTCAATGCGGCGAAGAGATGACGACCCGGCGCGATGTCGAACTGCTGGGCGATGATTGCCTGCTGTGGGCGTCGGATTTCCCCCATGAAGCGACCCGTACGGATATGCGCGTCCTGGTAAAAGAGTTCTTCGACCGCAAGGACCTGGCGCGCCAAGCCAAGAGGAAAATCCTCTATGACAACCCTAAACAGTTCTATGCGCT
>WHTF01000174.1 GCA_009379725.1 Deltaproteobacteria bacterium | reverse complement strand
ATCTACGTCGTTGCGCTCGCCCGACTCGCTCCAACATACTAACACGTACGCCTCCGCTCATCGACCATCGCGCGCCTCGTAGCTGGCGCCTTTTTGACCAGCCTGAAATTCTGAAAAATTGACGATGTCTAGGGTATCTGAATAGCCAAATGCTTCGGCAAAACGGTCGAGAAATTTGACCTTCACATCCTTAGCGCTTTGTTCTTTGCCCAATTCCTTCGCCATGGACGTTACGTCGGCCCAGGTAAGTCCACATGGAATGATGCGATCGAAATAAGCAAGGTCGGTGTTCACGTTCAATGCCAGGCCATGATAGGTGATGCTCCGCCGCACGGCGACGCCGATAGCGGCAATCTTCTTATTATCGATCCAGATGCCGGTGTAAGGCGGCCTGCGGCTGGCGTCGAGGCTGAAATCTTGCAACGTGCGAATTGCCGCCGACTCTAGATTGCTTAGATAACGATGCACGTCTTTGCGCAGCTTGGAGCGCAGATCGATAATCGGGTAGACCACCAGCTGGCCCGGTCCATGGTAGGTCACATCGCCGCCGCGGCTGGCGCGATGGACCGGTATATCCTGGGCCGCCAAGACATTGCTAAGATCGCCTCCGCGCCCGATCGTATATACGTGCGGATGTTCGACGAAGAGCAGAATATCCGAGATAGATTCGCTTTTCTTGAGCTCGACGAGTCGCTCTTGCAGCTCAAGGGCAGAGAGATAGTCCATTCGGCCGAGATCTTTGTAATAAAGCATGAGGGTTCAACTAAACTCTTATCGTCGGCGCCGGACAGTTTCAAGTTGGCGGGAGATCAAGGACGATTAGGCGTGAAGTCCGATAAATTTAATCGATGAGGAGATCAGGACGCGATCGTAATCACGTCTTTTTCGACCTGTGGGTATAACTCGTCGATTTCATGCTGCATCTCAATCGTCTTGGCCAGCGCAGTAACGACTCGGCAATAGTATTTGATGTCTTCCGTGCTCAGAATACGTCTTCTGTGATCCTTTAACCATTGATCCAGAACCTGATAGCCACCAACGTGATACTCCCAGACTTCCAGCTCCACACCCTCAAAGTACTGCGTTTGATTAATGCATACTCGTTTTTGGTTAGCGCTATACTCTTTTTTTTCGACCCGGCAGTTTCCTTTGCCTTGGAAGCGGCAGCCAGGTTCGTGGAAGAGGTCGGACTTAATGAGATGCAAGCTCACCAACTCTTGGCCAATGCCTACCATTTTTCTGAATAGGTTTCGATCCTTTACGAATGGCACACGCGGAAAATCCGTTTTGAGGAACTCGACGTATTTTGTGCGATAGTTATTAGAGTAAAGTACGGCATAGATGTAATTAAAGATATCTTCCGGTTCTAACTGGGGGCCGTAAACGTCTTTAAGTCGCTGGAAAACAGCTGGCGCTATGTTAGGCTTCCTGTGTTCTGGATCGTTTAGTTTGCTGAGCAAATCCTTTTTGCCGGTTTCAGAATAGCAATACAAGGGGAAAATATAGTTAATGTCGAACGCACTAACGGTTTTATGCCCTGTGACGTGCTCGGTAACGAACGCTCCAGGTTCCTCTTTAAATTGTTTTGGGGTAATTAGACCCAAATTTGGTCGCTGCATGTGACGCATAACCTCCCGTCGTGCCCGCTCAACCAGGTCATCGTGGTAGAATATCCAGCGAACATCAAATGGTCGGTATAAGAGATGGACCGTTTTTTCCTCCCAATTCTTGTCTTCCGAGACTCGCTTTCGAGCAGTCGTCAGCTTCCAGCCTTTCTTATCAGGTAGCCCAAACGCATCTCTAATAATATCGTCGGCCAAGTTCTTGTCCCGAAACATTCTAATCCGCCGATTCAAGTCTTCCTTTTCGAAGTCGATTACGAAATCATCCCGAGACGTGACAATCCCAACGCTGTTCACAGGAAAAATTTCCGTGATTTTTGGGTACCTCAGGTACCGATCAAGTGAGGCCTCATCGCGCGGAATAAAAAAATAGGATGGAGACTTGGGCTGGATTTTCGTCCAACTAGTCGTGGTGACGTCATTGTTCTGCAGCCAGTCATATTTCAGATCCCGCGTGCCCCACAGCTCCGCATAGCCGATTTTTCTTTCTAAACCAGTTTTCTTAATAAATAGCCCTATCGCGACACCCTGCTGGATATCGAAAACATTCTCATCCTTTGAACCATCCGGGCAGCGTTCTTTCTTAAGACTGCTTCCATGCAGGTGAAACAGGTAGATCTGTTCGAAGCTTTGCATTAAAGATTGGCGCATGCCTCGAAAGGTGGGGTTGTCGAGGTAGCTGTGGTTGGTGATCAAACCAAGAACGCCCTCGCCTTTTTGCTCAATCTTCCACTGGGCGAACCGGATAAACTTGACGTAATCATCCTGCAGCCATTTTGGGTTTTTCTCACCGAGGGGTTTGCCGTCTACCTGCTTGTAATCCTCAATGAGGTCCCCGATGAAGGTAAATACTTTTCGCCGAATATCTCGACCGCCTTCGTGTTTAACCTCCATCTTCCACGCTGCATTTGCCGAGTGGCCTGAGTAGGGCGGATTGCCCAAGATAACCAAAATAGGACTTTCCTTTTTAACTTTGCCCGCTAAGTGGGATTCCTCGGCGAGGGAAGACATGCCGGGCAACTTCGTCTCTTCTAATTCCTGCATGTCAAGCGTGTTCGTCAAGTACAGCTGGAAGCGCTCGTCCTTTTGTAGTGCGTGGCCCAATTCTTCGAGCAGGTAAGCGATCTTCAGGTGGCCGACAGCATAAGGGGCCATCATTAGTTCGAAAGCGTAAAAGTTCTTTAGGATGTGGTCGGGTATCAGTTTCGCTTTTCCACCATCACCATATTTTTTTGAAAACTCCTCGAGAGCCTGGCGGACAGCTTCGGCGGGAAAGGTACAAGTTCCCGCCGCCAAATCGAGGACCCT
The DNA here is from genome assembly GCA_009379725.1 of Deltaproteobacteria bacterium. Lineage (GTDB taxonomy): Bacteria > Desulfobacterota > Binatia > UBA9968 > UBA9968 > WHTF01. Next base: position 4,423 of record WHTF01000174.1, on the reverse strand, counting down.
AACAGAGGTCGATGCAAAGCCGTCTGATTTGCCAAAAACATCCTTGAGAATTCGGTGGAGTGATCGCACGATGTACCCAACAACAGACTCAGGCGTGTAGTAAACTCCTCTACGTTCTCTTTCTTCGGGATCATACTCAGCCAAGAAAGGTTCGTAGAAATGAACAATGGGATCTCTCCCGGTTCTTTCGTGCAGGATCTTCTCAATGTCTGTGACGGATAATACCTCGGCTATATCGTCGACAATCCACTCCAGTTGACTGGGAATATCTCCCATAGAGATGAAGTGAAAGACGTCCCGCAGAATGCCAATGGTTCGAGGAATCAAGTCGTAAGCCAACTTACGATTGAACCCGTTTTTCGCTCTGGTCCGTGCCGCGAACAGGCCGTAAGTGATAGTCTGAGCGTAAAGACATCGGAGAAATCCTCTCGTGTTAGGCTGCCGATGAGATATTTCTGAAACGCCTCGTAAAACCCAACCAAATAGCCTTTGTCTTTCTGCATTTCAACGACGATTTGGTCCTTCAGATATCGAGTCCGCTTTGCCAATTCTACAGCTAAGGATTGGCCGAATACGTCTTCGGAAGCGAGAAGGCAAAATATTGTTCCAATAGAGCTAGAAACTCTTGTTCCTTCTCGATCTGCGGAATTGATTTGAGTTTATAGACGGTGAAGGGCCGGGCAATTTGGACAGCGTCTATGAGTTGTCCGTTTCGGTAGAGCCGAAACTGGAAAAAGTTCGTGAGTATGAGATTTGGAAATGTTTGGAGGTAGCGCTTTAGTTGATCCGACGTTTCAATGATCTCCAGGTTTTCCTGTGTCGGCGACTTGGCTTCCACGTAACCAACGATATGTTGTTTACCATCCCAAACTCGGAAGTCAGGGTTTCCAGCTTCAGTCTTCTTCGGCTGCGAGGTTACCTGAACTCGGGAATGGCCGGATTCTTTAGCGTATGTTTCGAGGAGACTGTTGAGGGCAGCGTAATAACTCTCCTCGCGAGCGTCGCCGTGCTTGCCTGTTTCGAATACTTTCTTTATGTATCTGTCTAGCACCTGAGCTCCTCGAATTTTGCCGCATAATAAAGATTTCTTTGAGTTATTACCAATGAATTTATCGACGAAGTATAGTGGGAAAATTCTTCTGGGTGTCGGCGATATACGAGATCGTCGAAGTCGAGGGACTTCTGCGATGAAATTTCCCGCGCCCTGAGAGGAAAAGGCGATGGGTTGCCATAAGAGCCTACGATGGCCCGTCTGAAAGAAAACAAAGCCCGCGAGCGACGGATTGAAATGGAGGCCGTCGTTGACGCGTACAACTCCGAGGAGCGGGCGATGGGTTGGTATTACTACCTTGAGGAGAGGCTAAAATTCCCCTTTAAAGCACGCTGCACATCCAAGCGCGAGATCTCCCCGTTGCGCGTCGGAGAAGATGTGGATGTCATGGGGATGGCTTCAGAGCAGGAATGCGAATCAGAGATGTTTGTGCGGTTGCGCTGGCGTCGAGCTAAGGTTGCGGTGCCGTTGAGTCAATTGGAACCATTGGCAGCGGAGCCTAATACCACGGAGGCTGTCGCTGATTGGCATTACTGGGTCGGCCGGGGCTACGAATTCTGAGTTTTCTCTAGACGCATCGGGAACTTAATCTACCCTTGACGTTTTGAACCAATGTATCCTGTCATCGCAGTTCCGGATGAGGCCGGAGACATATTAGAACAGCTCGGGACCAAACCTAAATTTTGGTTTAGAGATGAGCATTCCGACAAATATCTGTTCAAGCAGAATAGAACTGAAGGTGAAGGTGCGACGGGTGAAGACTGGAGTGAGAAGGTCGTGAGTGAACTCTGCGCGCTTCTCGACGTACCCCATGCTCAGTATGAATTTGCGACGTGGAAAGGCCAACATGGTGTCGTGTCGCGAAGCTTTGCGCCGCCCGGTGGAACCTGGGTCGCGGGAAATGAGGTTCTCGTTAGCATAGATAAAGGATACCCCAGAGACAAATTCTATAGTGTCAGGCAGCATACGCTCAGGCTGGTCTTGAACATAATAAAGGCAGATTTCATTCGCCCACCGCTTAACTGGACCAGCTTCGGCGATGTGCAATCCGCGTTGGACGTTTTTGTTGGCTATCTTATGTTGGATGCCTGGGTCGGAAGTCAGGACCGACATCATGAAAATTGGGGTTTTATTGTGAGTCCCGAGTCCACTATACACCTGGCTCCAACGTTCGATCACGCATCGAGCCTCGGATGGAATGAAATAGATGAAACAAGAATGCAACGGCTGATGACCCGAGACAGACGTAGAGGTATTGACCGGTACGTAGAAAGGGCTGTGTCTGCATTCTTTATTTCGCCGACGAGCACCAAACCGATGCCCACGATGGACGTTTTTAAAGAAGCATCAAAACTGCGGCCGTTAGCGGCAAAGGCCTGGCTTGACCGGTTATCGAGAATAGTAGAGAAAGATGTTAAAGATATCTTTGATCAGATTCCCGTTGACCGGATATCGAATCCTGCGAAAGAGTTTGCCATGAAAATGCTTGAACTAAATCAGAAACGCCTTCTTACCTTGGAGGTGTGAAATGAAAGTTTTGTATTTAGCCTGGCAAGACCCACAGTCTAGGCGCTGGTATCCAGTAGGAAAATTGACTTCTGAAGGTGGCGTTTATCGATTCGTCTACACAAAGGGAGCAACACTTTCCAAGAACTTTATTCCGTTTGGTTCGTTGCGGGACTTACACGAAATTTACAGGTCGCCGGATCTCTTTCCTCTGTTTTCTAATAGGCTGATCTCTAAAAAACGCCCCGAATATCGCGATTTCTTGCGTTGGCTAGATTTGCGAGAGGTTGAAGCGGATCCGCTAGTGATTCTCGCTCGGACTGAAGGAGTCAGAGCGACGGACTCTTTGACCGTTTTTCCTTGCCCTGAGCCAGATGCGCGAGGTAAATACGTTGTCCATTTCTTTAGTCACGGGCTGCGTCATCTCCCAGAAGAGGCACGACTTCGTATCAATACCCTTCGCGAGGGTGAAAGATTGTATTTTTTGCCAGATCCTCAAAATCCACACGATGCTTATGCACTCGCGCTGCGGACGGACGATCCCGCAACCATTGTGGGATATTGTCCTAGATATATTGCGCGCGATTTCCTTGAAATTTTGGAAAACAGCCCGAATTCGGTTCAAGTTCACGTCAAACGTGTCAATGCTGACGCGCCCATTCAGCTGCGATTGTTGTGTACTCTTACCGCAGACTGGCCGGAAGATTTTAAGCCTTGTTCGAGCGAAGACTATCAGGAACTCGCTCATGAGCCGGAGAGAACTCCGACTCACCCGGTAAACGTCCTGCCTGTTTAGTTGCCCATACCAAAATAACTTTCTTCTATCCGTAGTGGCGTTGCTAATCCTGCCGTTGGCAGGGTTTCGGCTACTTTGGTCCCGCTTACGTCATTTGACAGGCTAGATCGCCGGCGGCTACAGTCGGCGAAACTTTTTACCGGGAGAAACGGCAATTCATGAGCCAATCTTCTTTGAACCCGCCGTGGTTTATTCGCAAAGATCTCGACGGGTTTTTCGGTCTGATGATCGACAATCTGATTCAGCTCATTCTCATCGTCAGTCTGTGCCGCGAGTTGATCCATCTCCCGGATGCCTACATCTTCGGTAAAATTCTGCCCGGCGCCGCGCTCTCCATACTCATCGGCAACTTGTTTTATGCCTGGCAAGCGCGCCGGCTCGCGCGTGAGACCGGCCGTGACGATGTAACGGCGCTCCCCTACGGTATCAACACGGTCAGTCTATTCGCCTTTGTCTTTTTTATCATGATGCCGGTTTACCAGGAGACCAAAGATCCCGTGTGGGCTTGGAAGGTCGGTCTCGCCGCCTGTTTCCTCAGCGCCGCCATCGAAATCGCCGGCGCGTTTGTCGCCGAGAGTGTTCGTCGTGTCACGCCGCGCGCGGCCTTACTTTCGGCTTTATCCGGCATCGCCATCACTTTCATCTCCATGGATTTTACCTTCCGGATCTTCGCGCAACCGCTGGTCGCGTTGCTTCCGCTGGCGCTGATCTTTCTCGCCTATTTTTCACACCAAAAATTTCCCCTGGGTCTGCCGGGTGGAATGGCTGCGGTCGCCGTAGGAACTGCGTTGGGCTGGATTTTGGGAACGATGAACGACCCGCCGGCAAGCGTCAATTTCGCTTGGGCTCGGCCTGACTTCACCGGCGGTTCATTGCTGGAAGCGCTGCGCCATCCGGCATTTTTTAACTATCTTTCCGTGATTATACCGATGGGGATTTTCAACGTGGTCGGCTCACTACAAAACATTGAAAGCGCGGAAGCCGCTGGCGATCCTTATCGCGTGTTCCCATCGCTCATGGCCAATGGCATCGGCTCGGTGGTGGCGGCATCGTTCGGCAGCGTTTTCCCG
>WHTF01000173.1 GCA_009379725.1 Deltaproteobacteria bacterium | reverse complement strand
CTACGGAGCTGGCCTTCGGTCTCATGATCGCCGTGATGCGCCGTATTCCACAAAGCGATCAAGCCATGCGGCGGGGCGAGTGGCCGTTGGTGCTGGGCTATGTGCTCAAGGGGAAAACTCTCGGAATTTTGGGCCTGGGAAAAATCGGCACCGAAGTAGCGGCAATCGCCCGGGCCTTCGGCATGAACGTCATCGCCTGGGGGCCGACGCTTACGGCCGAACGCGCCAGCAAATCGCAGGCAACATATATGGCGTTGGCGGAAGTCTTAAAGAACGCCGACGTCATCTCGGTCCATCTGAAACTTTCAGATCAGAGTAAGAATCTCCTGAACGAAGATCGGCTTCGCCTGATGAAAAAATCGGCATACCTGGTCAATACGGCGCGCGGCGCCATCGTCGATGAAGAAGCCCTAGTTAAAGTTTTACAGGAAGAAGCGATTGCCGGCGCCGCTCTCGATGTGTTCGTGGAAGAACCGTTACCGGCGAGCCATCCCCTGCTCAAGCTGTCTAACGTGGTCCTTACTCCTCATCTCGGTTGGCCCACCGATTCCGGCTTCCAGGGTTTCGCAGAAAACGCCGTAAATAACATTCTCGACTACCTGGACGGCAAACTCACGCGGGTTGTGAACCCCGAAGCGCTGCAAAACCGGGCGCCCCAAAACCATAAGGAATAGACTCAACCGGGTGTGGAGTAATCGAGAAGTCGAGTCTTACGCTAAGACCCGTACTCAGAATAGCCCGTGATCTGCCGTTATCCTACCGCTTTTATTTTAGTGCTGTAGAAGATCTGATTATCCTGATCGATGAATTCGATGAGCGCATGTGCCGGTTCCAGATTGGGATCCACCGTTACTTTGGCAAAATTGAAGTTCGCAGCGAGAAAAAATTCAAACCGGCGCGCGAATCCATTGGTCACCAGGTTCAACGGCGCTGCCAAGGGTCCGGCCGTGATGTCCTTGAGGCCGTCGCTGTTGGGAATACGCGTAACGGCGGCGTAGTGAAGATCGGCGCTCAGGAAGACCACACCCGTGATATGCTCTTCCTTGATAAACCGTAAGAGCTCGGCCCTTTCCATCGGGTAACCGTCCCAGCGGTCAATGCCGCCACCAGCCATCGGCACCGAGGTCGCGATGAACTTGAAAATGGCGGAAGAGCCGGCGAGGCTTTCAAACAGCCACTGCATCTGTGCCTTGCCGAGCATGGTTCCAAATCGCGGATCTCGGTACTGCCGGGTATCTAAAAGAAACAGTTCCATGGCTTTTCCCCAACGAAAAGAGCGGTATATCCGTTCCGGGTCGACGGGATCGCGACGAATCGGCCAGTAATCAAAAAACGCTTTTCTGCCGGTGGCCGCCAGCGGGTGGCCCGCAAAATAATTATTGACTACTTCGTGATCGTCCCAGACCACATAGGTGCTGGTTTCGAAGAAACAATGTTGCGTGGCGGCATCGTTGCGATTGGTCCGATACTTCGCCCAAAAATCCTTCAACTGGCGCGCCCGGGCGCCGATGTCCGCGTAAATCGTATCCCCCAAGTGAAGAAAGAAATTTGGCTGCTGCGCGCGCACGACATCCATCACCGTAAACGGCTGATAGCTTTCGCGGGTATCGCCGCTGAAGCAAAAGGACACCGTCGCTGAATCGGTAGCACGCGGCGCGGTGAGAAAGCTCGCGAGGTATCCGGGTTTTTTTCCAGCCACTACAGCGAAATAGTAGTACGTCGTCGCAGCTTCGAGCTTATCTAAATCAATTTTCACGGTGTGATCGGCGTCTTTGTCGACCGGAAACGGTCCGGCTGAGGAAAATCGACTGAAGCTGCGCTCCTTGCTGTAATGCAAGACAACCTGGCTGCCCGGCTCGGCGCGCAGCCAGACGACGGCGCCCTCAGAGGTTACGTCGCCGGTCACATAACAGAGCGACAATCCCGTATCGCCGTCGGCGCCGATCACAACCGGAGTGCAAGACGACTGCGACAATAGCCCTGGCATGGCTACACCTGCGCCGGCGAACATGCGAAGAAATTCTCTACGTGTCATTTTGAGTTAAACGTGGAGGTGGAGTTTGCTCCAGATCAACTCGGAAAGCCAACCGGCGAGGAAGGGAAAGAACAAGCTAACGGCGACTCGGACTGCGACGACCTTGGGTCCAAGAAAAGGAATCTCCCACATGATGATGCGCTGAAGCCCGAACAGAGACCAGGCAGTGAGATAGGCGACCAGCGGACCGACACCGATACCCACCTTATACAAAGACGCAATCACCGGAAAATGCGTCATTGGCCCGCCGGGCGTGACGCTGCCCAGAGTCATACCGATTAATAGCCCTTTCACACCCGAGCCATGCCCCATCCACCGAACGATAACGTCCTGAGGAACCACCGCCTGAATCAAGCCGGCCAGCATAAAAGCCGCGATCATGCGCGGAATGATTTCGAGGATCAAAGCGCCCGTCGCACTCAGGCCCTTACTTGCCGCATCGGGCGAATTCCAGTACACAATGACCAGCGTGACGATCGCGGCCGCCAGCATGATGACCGTAGACGTGTCCATAGATCTCCTTAAAATGAGGCGCAGTTTATCGGTTGGGGGCATGTACGAAGTTTCAATCGGGCGTGAGCCTAGCCTTCGACTTTAAACAGACACCGGCGTTTTTTCAAGCCGACCGTGATCGAGGTGTAGGGAACGGTCGCGACCGTTCCCTACTACGCATATGAATCTTTCTCAGCAGCGTGTTAGGTTAACTGAATCAAGGAGGAGAACGAAGTGACAATTGACTTAGAAGCCGCAAACAAAGTCTTGGAACAGATCGATCGCGACGAACTGGCGCAACTGGGTTGCGATCTCACCAGCATCCCTAGTCCCACCGGCCAGGAGAAAGCGATCGGCGAATTCATTTTAAACTGGTATCAAGCCAACGGCCTTAAAGCCGTGCGGCAAGACGTCGAGTTCGACCGGCCCAACGCCGTGGGAATCGTCAAGGGAGACGGCACTGGATTGAGCCTGGGTTTTAACGGCCATACCGATACCAGCTTCACGGGCACCGCGGAAGATGCCCGCATGGTCGCCAACATGGAGCCGGAATCGGAGCTCAAGGGCAAAATCATTAACGGCAAAGTTCAGGGGCTCGGCATTTCCAACATGAAAGGCGGCGTGGCCGCGTTCATGATGGCCGGCAAAGCGCTCAAGAAGAGCGGCATCAAGCTCAAAGGCGATGTCATCCTTGCCGCCGTCGTCGGTGAAATCTCGCGCACCCCGATCGGCCCGTGGCAGACCAAGGAATACCGCGGCGAAGGCGCCGGCACACGCCATCTGCTGACCCACGGCATGCATTCCGATTACGCTGTCGTCGCCGACGGCTCGGATTTGAACATTGTCTGGACACAAACAGGTGTCGTTCAAGTGAAGATCCAAACCTTCGGGAAAGCCGAAGCAGCCTGGGGCTCCAACCGTTCGACACATCCAATGGAGAAAATGAACGCCATCGTCAAGATGACCAAGATCATCGACGCCGTTGAACGCTGGGGCGCCGGGTTCGAGGAAAAATACGTTTACAATTCTCCTACCGGCCCGCTTTATCCCAAAGTGAATATCGGCGGCATCGAAGGCGGCGCGCCCTATCGGCCGAACTACTTTCCCGGCGTGTGTACGATCTACGTCGATGTGCGCATGCCGCCCCAGGTCAGGCCGGTCACGATCAAGTACGAACTGGAAAACGCGTTAAATTCCCTCGGCCTCGAGTACGATATGGAGATTTACAAATCACTCCTCGGTCACGAAGGCAAAAACGTCGAACCGCTGGTGAAATCCGCCGAGGAAGTCTATCAGCATCTGTTCAAAGAAAAGATCAAACCCGAGGCCCCCGACCGCGCCAGCATCTGGACCGATACGAATGTCTATAACGAACTCGGAATCCCGGCGATTAAGATCGGCCCCCGCGGCCGGCGCATCGGCCCGCGTAACGAAGAGATCGAAATCGATGTGATGGTGAAGGCGGCGCAAATCTACTCTCTCATGGCGCTGGACATCTGCCGCCGCGAGCGGCCGTAAAATGAAAACACCGAGTCGCCGTGTGAATGCCAGCGGCTTTGATTCTTAGTCAAACTTGGAGTAGCAACTTGGGGTCAGTAACAACTTGGGGTCGGTAGCAACTTGGAGTCTGGTCTATTGATTCTTAAATTTGCGTTCCAGCTCTCTCAACGACTTAGCCTGCGACTCAGTCGGCTGGTCCCGCATCTGCCGGATCGCGTTACCTGCCGCGCTGTAATGCAGCCCCACCACCGCACCGATCTCTTGTAACGTCATCAGACAGTGGCGCCGCAGTAGATAACTCGTCACATAGCGTGCGTCCGTGTAGCGTTGCCCTCTGTCGCGAATCTCATCTCTTGTGACACCGAAGTACCCTTGCGCCTCTCTCATGACCGTATCGGGTTTCATTCCCGTAAGCTGCCGGACCTGGCTCTCTTCACCGCGTTTGTTCTCGCTATCGGGAAGGTGGTTCCGGACCACGTCCTGGACAAACTCTGGGGATCCAATCACCACCTGCCCCGTTACGTTCTCCCACGGGGTCGTGATTCCGTTCCTGGTTCCGTCGACGATAAAGTCCCGGTATCCTCTCTTCCCTTTTTTGCCAAAGTAAGACAGCACCTCGGTAACGGTTAACCATCGTGGACAAGCCGCCGATCCCACATAGGCCGCCTGGCTGCTCCACCTATACGTAAACGGATCGCGCGAATCTTTCATCCGCCAGGGGTTTAAGTGAACATAGCGGCTGAGCTGCAATAGATAAGATTCTTTATCCACCAGGATCGCTTGGTATCGTCCCTGAAACAGATGGCCTACCCGCTGGTGACGCCGGTTGAAGGTTTGCGTGTACACTCCGTTTAAATAGCGTAGCGCTCGATTCAGGCCGGCTTTCGGGGTCTCGACCAGCAGATGATAGTGATTGTCCATCAGGACATAGCAGTGAAGGCGCAGCTGAAATTCCCCAACGGCTCGCCCTAATAGTTCCAGGAACTTCTGGCGGTCTTGATCGTCTCGAAAGATCGCCTTGCGCTCGTTGCCCCGGGAAGTCACATGATAGTACGCACCGGGATATTCAATCCGTAACGGTCGGGCCATGACGAAGATAAATATCAGACCAAGAAATAAGAATCAATAGACCTGATCATCCCGCTGGAAATTTCAAGCGGAGATGTCAATCTGTACGCGCTCTGTGTTTGTTTGTTGTTTTTAGCTTATCGCTGCGATTTTTTCTTCCGTATTTGCGTTTTAAGCAACGATCTCGGACTGACCTTGCTCTTGGTATTACTCTTTTCGGGGCGCATCTCGTACTCGCGGCCTTCGGTGAGCATCTTATAGATGATCCGGCACAACTGTCGGCCTAAAGCCCGGATCGCCTGGTTGTGCTTTTTCCCTTCGCTGCGTTTCTTCTCGTAGTACGTCTGCGACTCGGGCACATATTTTCGATGACGATCGATCGCTACCATCATCGCCGCTTTCGCTCTTGTGTTGACGTGCTTGGGTTGTTTGGAGCCTTGATACTTACCCGAACTGTTGTCCAGAGTAGACATCCCTAAGTACAGCGCCAAACTTCCTTCTTTGGAGAATCGCTCAATGGTGCCGATCTCTGCGGCTAGCTCAGAAGTGCAGATCGTTCCGAATCCAGGAATGGATAATAAACTCTTGGCTATCTTAGAATCCTTGGCGACTTCTTTGATCTTAGCCCTGAGCACTTTTATCTTCTCATCGAGCTCAAGACATCGCCTGGCATCTTCCTGGATCATTTCGCTGACCCATTTAACCTCTTCACTGAAATGGGCGCGCTTCTGCCAGTCCTCGATGAGACTCGCATACTTTCTGCCCACTGCCGGGATTTTCAGTAAGGTCGATGGTCGCAGCCGAGCGAGCTGGGGAAGGGTGTCCGCACTGACCAGAAAATTCAAAAACCACTGATTGCCCGCATTCTTGGTAATTTCTAACAGTCCGGGGCAAACCGCTTGCAGATCGGTTTGAAGATTACTGATCACGCGTACCCGTTCATCCACTAACCGGCGCCGGCGCCGGGTAAGACGCTTGAGAATCTCGTTCTCCTCTGGCGTTCCCTTTACCTCCTGCAACACTTCCTTGGCCAGCGGCAGATGATCGCTTAGCTGAAACAGCTCCAAGCCCTTGCGCGCATCGATCCGGTCGCTCTTGGCCGCTCCTGGAAAGATCTCCTTGAATCGCGCCAATTTTAAATTGTTGATGTTATAGAGCCGGTAGCCGCGCCGACGAACCAGACGATCTAACGGCCGGGCGCAACCATTGTACCCCTCCATCGCCACGGCCACTTCGCAGGCTCTGAGTTTCTGATGTTTCTCTATGCGAGAAAAAAACTGCTCAAAGCCTTCGGGCCGGTGCGCTATCTCAAATTCCTCCAACACCTCCCCACTCGGTAACCCAATCGCCACACTGTGGCGCCGATAACCCACATCGACACTGACCCGAAGCTCTAATGGTTTGTTGTCTGACACGTAGCCCTCCTTCTATAGAACAAGATCGATTTCATCATCCTTCGGTCTCGTCTACTTACAGAGCCACGTATTCGGTGAGAATATGGCACCATCCCGGTCGACCCCTCAGATGATGCAGGTGACGAGGGCGGCATTTCAAGCCGTTGCGAGCCTGAATGTACAGGCCACTGACCCCAAGAGCCACACCCTCGTCAGCAACTTCTATACTAGAATTTCTCTAGTGCCGCCACCTGCAATTCCAATGGTAGACCCCATTACCTGAGACCCCATTACCTGACCCAGTGATCTCGTCTGGAAAGCGCCGCCCGATGAAAGAGTCGAGATGAGCAAAGCCTATTACAAGGAGAAATAATCCTGCTGCCACGGCTCTTGTACGAGGGCGCGCCACAGGTGGAACACAGCTCACTCTAAAGTAAAGGACTGACCATGTCTGCCCCCTAAGGCTAACAGCTTAGCGCGTCGGCAGTGCGTCTGGGCCAGAAAGTTTTTTGAATAGTTCGATCACGTTGCTGTCGCGAGGCAAGTCGCGGATATCCTTTTCAAGCTCTTCCGGCATCAATGGCGTTACCTCTTCTCCAGCGAGTTTTTTGTAATTCTCCTGAAACTCGGAATCTTTGAGAGTTTTTCGCATCGCTTCTTGCAAGATCTGCGCGGTGCTCTTTGCAGTTCCCGGGGGTAGAACGAGGGGCATGCCGATCATTCGGAAAGTCCGATATGCCCCGATCAGGTTCCGCTCTTTGTCTGATTCGGCGAAGCTTTCAAGATCGGAAATTTTGACGAAGCGCGCGTGAGAGTGCTTTCGTCCTTTGGGAATCTCGATGGTTGCATGAAGGTCGATCAGATCTTCTTCAATCCACTCACGGCGTTTGAGAAGCGTATCCGCCGTGTTTACCCTGGCATCCACCTCACCGTTCATGAGCGCGATGTCCAGGTC
>WHTF01000172.1 GCA_009379725.1 Deltaproteobacteria bacterium | reverse complement strand
GGCACGCTGCTGCAATGGGCAAAGCAGCAGAGGGCTGATTACATCGCCACCGGCCATTACGCGCGGGTCGTGCGCAACGGCCGGACGCGACAAAATTCGCTCCTTCGGGGCGTCGATCAGGGAAAAGATCAGTCGTACTTCCTGTTTGCTCTTTCCCAGGATCAATTGGCCCATGCCATCTTTCCTCTGGGTGAAATGCGCAAGGACGATGTTCGTGAAAAGGCGCGTCATTTAGGATTGGCGATCGCCGATCGGCCGGAAAGCCAGGACATTTGTTTCGGCGACTACAAAGCGTTGGTGCAGTCCTATGCGGGTGACGACGAACTCGGCGGCGACATTGTCGATCGCGCCGGGAAAGTGTTGGGCAGGCATGACGGCATTCATGGTCTCACCGTCGGGCAGAGGCGCGGGCTGGGGATTGCCGCGCCGGAACCGCTCTATGTTCTAGCACTAGAGGAGCGATCCAAGCGTGTCGTTGTCGGCGGAAAAGATGAACTTGGCTGTCGTGGTCTCATAGCAGAACGGATGAACTGGATCGAGCGGCCGGCCGGCAATCCGATTGAAGCCGAGGTGCAAATTCGCTATCGTTCGCCGGCGATTCCATGCGTCGTGCGTCCGGCGGAAAATGACGCCTGCGAAGTGCGCTTCACCGGGGGTTGCCCGGCCGTGACGCCGGGGCAGGCGGCAGTCATCTATCAGGGAGACCGGCTGTTGGGTGGAGGGTGGATAAAAACAGCAATTCAGGATTAGCGGATTGAGATGTGAAATTTGAAATTCTGAGCGTAGCGAAGACATATGCGTGTAGCCATCACAACCCTTGGTTGTAAAATCAACCAATACGATTCGGCGGTAATCCGATCCCGCCTGGAAGAGAAGCATTCATTTGTTCCTTTCGATATGCAAGCGGACTGTTACATCATCAATACCTGCACGGTGACCGAACGTGCTGAAGGCGAGGCGCGCCAGCTCGTGCGGCGGGTTAAACGATTAAGCCCGCGCGCCAAGGTGCTGATGACCGGGTGTTACGCCCAGGTAAGTCCGCAAGAGGTGGCGCGAGTTCACGGCGTCGATTTCGTCGTCGGCCTCAATCGCCTGGAGGATTTGCTGCGTCTGGTCGAAACCACGGACTCTGAATCGATCCCACGCGTGTTCGTGAGCGATGTCAAAAGAGAGCGTGGCGTGCCGGTGCTCGGAACGCGGGCTTTGCCGGGACACACGCGCGCCTTTCTGAAGATTCAGGAGGGCTGCAACTATACCTGTACCTACTGCATTATTCCAACCGCCCGGGGGCTGAGCCGCAGTGTCTCGCCTCGGCAGGTTTTGGACCAGGTTCGATTGCTCGCGGACGCGGGGTATGCCGAAATCGTGCTGACGGGAATTCATCTTGGCGGTTATGGCCAAGATTTAGCGCCAAAGATGGATTTGACGGCACTCCTGGAACTGCTCGTGCAGAGCCGGCTGGTTGAGCGCATTCGCCTGAGCTCTCTCGACCCGCGCGAGGTGCCGGACCGGCTTTTGGATCTTATCGCCGGTTCGGCCATCGTTTGCCCGCACCTGCACATCTGCGCCCAGGCGGGCGATGACCGCATTCTCAAACAGATGCGGCGCAACTACGATACGGCCTATTACCGCGACTTGCTCAATAAAATCCGCGAGCGGTCGCCCGAGGCGGCTCTGGGCAGCGATATTATCGTCGGCTTTCCCGGCGAGAGCGCTGACCAGTTCGAGAGATCATTGGAATACTTCGCTTCGTTGCCGCTGACTTATTTTCATGTATTTCCGTATTCGGAACGCCGCGGCACCGCCGCTGCGTCCTTGCCGGAGCCGGTGTCTGCTCCGGTTAAGAAGCTGCGGGCGCAAACCATGCGGCAATTGGGAATCGAAAAGAAAAAACAATTCTGCCTGCGCTTTCGCGGCCGCCGCATGCCGGTATTGATCGAGGCGAAGGTCGACAAGAACAGCGGTTGCCGCCGTGGCTTCAGCAGAAATTATTTGCCCGTCGTCGTGAGCGGCGGAAGTGACCGGGTGAACCAAGAAGTGGAAGTACAAATCGACCGCTTCGATGGCGGCTGGTTGACCGGGACTGTGGTCGAGAAGCGCATCGGCCGGGTCGAGCGCGAAAGCCAAGGCGGGGCCGGCGCATAACAGGCTACCTTGAAGGACAAATCGCAACTAGAACGGCTCGAGAAAGAGCTGGGCTACAGTTTCACAGATGCGGCGCTTCTAGCGCGTGCTTTAACGCACGTCTCATTCGACCGTAAGAAGACCGGCAGCAACAACGAAGTTCTTGAATTTCTCGGCGACGCGGTGCTGGATCTGGCGATCAGCGATCTTCTCATCCGCCGCTTTCCTGAAAGGACTGAAGGCGATCTGTCGCGTATGCGCGCAGGGTTGGTGAACTCGGTTGTGCTGGCGGAGAAGGCGAGCGCGCTCGATCTCGGGTCGCTGCTGCTTCTTGGCAAGGGCGAGGAGCGCAGCGCCGGGCGCAGCAAAGCGTCGATTCTTGCCGGTGCTTTCGAAGCTCTTTTGGGCGCAGTTTATCAGGACGGCGGATACGAACCGGCGCAGCGCATCGTCGAGCGTTACTTCGCAGACGACATCATCGAAAGAACACTGGGCCAGCAGGATTATAAAACCCGACTCCAAGAAATCAGCCAGCTGCTCTTCCGAGCGCCGCCCACTTACCGCCTGGTTTCCGAAACCGGTCCGGATCACGAGAAGTGCTTCACGACCGAAATCACCCTGGGTGGCAAGGTGCTCGGCACGGGAGAAGGGAAGTCGAAAAAACAGGCTGAACAAGAAGCGGCCAAGAAAGCGTTGAATGAACTGCAGAAAAGCGATGGCAGGGCCGCGCCTTAGTAACCGCATCGTTTGCCGATCCGCCGGAAGGGACGGCCGCTCGACAGCATCATGTCCGATATTTCCACTGATGTCCTGATTGTCGGCGCCGGCGGCGCGGGCATGTACGCGGCGATCTCAGCGGCGCGTAGCGGCGCATCTGTTCTGTTACTCGATAAAAGCTTAATCGGCCGCGGCGGCGCCACAGTCATGGCGCAAATGACCGTGGCTGCGGCGCTAGGGCACCAAGAGCCGGACGACTGCGCGATCCATCTTAAAGACACTCTCGACGCGGGCCGTGGTCTCTGTAATGAAGAACTGTCGGCGTTGCTGTGCTATGAGGGGCCGAAGCGTGTCTTGGAGATGGAACAATGGGGTACCCGCTGGGCTCGGGAGAACGGCCATATCAAGCAGGAGATGGCACCCGGGCATAGTCGCAAGCGCTGTTGCTATGTTGACTTTCTGAATACAGGACCCGCGGTCGCGGCTACTCTGCGCCGCAAGGTGAGTGAGGTTGCCGAAATCCGGCGGATCAGCAACGTCGCCATTGTCGACATCCTGGTTAAAGATGGACGCGCAATCGGCGCGATCGGACTCAATCTGGTCAATGGTGAGTGGGTCACTTTCCAAGCTCCGGCAATCATCCTTGCCGCCGGCGGGTTGACCAAGCTCTACCAGCGCAATAGCGCTTCGGCCAACATGGGCGGCGAAGCCTACGCGCTGGCTTTATGGGCGGGCGCCGAGCTCGTCGATATGGAGTTCGTGCAGTTTTTTCCTATCGGACATCTTGCGCCGAGGTTGGTCGGCATGGACCCGATTATGTGGGATCCGTTCCGTTATAAGCTCGGCGGAAAACTCCTCAACGGCAGCTTCGAAGAATTCATCGATCGTTACGGCGGCATCGATTTCGGGAAATACACGGCGACTCGTGACATTGCCGCCTACGCCATTCTCAAGGAAGTCGAAGCGGGCAGGGGAACCCCGCATGGCGGAGCGTATCTCGACTTTCGCCACATTCCGGAGAGGCAATTGCGCGCAGCGTTCGGCCCGGTAATCGATCGCTTGCTTACCAATGGGATAGATCTCACCCAGACGCCCGTCGAAGTAGGACCGACCGCGCACTATCACATGGGCGGCATTCGGGTGAACGCGCGCATGGAAACTCGCATCCAGGGGCTTTACGCCGCGGGCGAAGCCGTGGGCGGCGCCAACGGCGCCAATCGTTTGTCCGGTAATGCCATCACGGAAGCGCTGGTATTCGGTGAGCGTGCCGGCGCATGCGCCGGTGAACGAGGCAAGCGTGGCTCGGCCGATGGGGACGCGAAACCGGTTGCGGCTGCCCTCCAGCGAATCAAGGCTGTGAAAGAACAGCGCGCCAAAGACGGAGTCAGTCCGATCGCACTGCAAACTCAACTACAGAAGATCATGTGGGATAAGGCTGGACCGTTTCGCACCGGCGATAAGCTCGCGGAGGCGTTGGCGCGCATTCGCGAGATGTGTGAAGAAGAACTGCCGCGTCTGACCATCGCGGACGGAAATAGTTACGACATGGACCTGCAGGACTGGTTTGAGCTGCGTGCAATGCTGGCCACGGCGGAAGCGGTCGTCAAATCAGCGTTGGCTCGAACGGAAAGCAGAGGCGCGCATCAGCGAGAGGACTATCCGGACGCCGACGAAGCGTTGCTCAAGAACCAGGCGCTCGAACTTAAAGATCGCGCATTGGTTGCCAGCTGGCTCCCGCCGGTTCAACTAAGTCGCCGGCAGAAATAATGGCTGATTCCCCGATTAAAAAGGCTACTCTCCATATTCGCCGCGGCGGCGCCGGGGCAGCGTCGCACTTCGACGACTTCGAAGTGCCCTACGAAGACGGCATGTCGGTGCTCGATGCGCTGCGCTGGATTCGCGTTCATCTCGACAGTACATTGGCAATTCGCTATAGCTGCATCAACGCCAACGCCTGCAAGACCTGCATGGCGCTGGTGGACGGTGAAGTCGAATACACCTGCATCGCCAAACTGGCTCCCAAAACCGTTACTGTCGAACCGCTGCCCAAACGCCCGTTGATTCGCGATCTGGTCACCGACATCGTGCCGGATGAGGAAAAATGGGCGACGCTTAAAAACCTGGAAGTTAAATAAAGCTTTCGATATCGGACAAGCGTTAGGCTGTCGGAGACTTACTCCAGCCCCATTACCTTGGCGGGGTTGGCGCAGGCAACCTGTTTGACTTCGTCTTTGCTGAGCCCGCCTTCGTGCAGCATGCCGAGGTACATGCGAAAGAGTTCCACCGGGTTCGGACTGTAGGGACGAAAATAGTCCGTGCTGGCAATGATCTGGCGCAATCCGACTTGACGAAACTGCTGCACCAGTTCGGGCGAATCCATTCGCCCCGGAGCCAGAGCATTCCAGCAAGCCTCGAGGAAAGCGCCCATCTCGGCCGCGCGCTTCATTGCGTCCATGGGCATGGCGATGATGTGGCTCTGAACGTGATTGACGACGATCCTGTGGCTGTATCCCATGTCGCGCGCGGCTTCGATGAAAGCCAGCGATTCTTGCCAGGACACATGGCCCATGCCGAGGGTCAGATCGTGCGCTTTACAGCACTCGATGATTTCATAGCCTCTGGGAATAAGCTTGCCTTTGTCGTCGAGGAAATAATAGTTCGGGTTGTCTAACTGAGCGTGGCTTTTGTAGTAGGATTTGATCCGATTGCTGAAACCTTTGCGCTCGACGTCGTTGCGCGCGCTCCAGGTCGGTAGAAAGACCATTTTGCCGCCCAATTCGGCACAAGATTCGATAATGCACGGGTTCGGACCGCCGGCGGTGATGTTGAGCGCGACGCTCGACCACAGTGAAACCTTCGTCTGTACGGAAGCTAGAATGTAAGGAACGACGTTGAGGGTCGGCCACCAATGGGATTTGAGAACCACACCGCGGATGCCCATGGCCTCGGCTTTGGGGAGCCAGAGAAATTCCGGTTCGCGCTTGCGTTCTTTGGCGGAGAATTCAAAGTCGATATGGCAATGAACGTCGATAGCGCCTTCGATCATTTCGTCGTATACGCTCATAGGTTACAGCGATCCCGTCACCTGAGATTTGGCTTTGGCCATCCCGCAACAGCGCTTGTATTTCTTGGCGCTGCCGCAGGGGCAGGGATCGTTGCGGCCGGCGTGGCGCACAGAGCTTTTGGCGTCGGCGGCGCGGACGATTTGCATTAGCTTCTCTCCCGGTTCCCCGGCGTCGACCAGCTCGGCGAATTTTTTCAAGTAGGGCTTGCTATGGGTGAAAAAGCCCTTCAGCCCGGCACAGAGGTAGTTCAGTCCTTCTTCGCCGTCCGGAGTTTTGATGAAACGGTCCTTAGGGCAGCCGCCGTTGCACATGTTGCGGACTTCACATTCCATACAGTATCGCGGCAGGGTCGTCCACTTCTTCCTGCCGAATTCCTGTTGCGCGGGGTGATCGATCATCGATGCCAGAGTCTGTTGGTAAATATTGCCGATCTTGTGTTCCGGTTCGACATAATGGTCGCAGGAGTAGAAGTCGCCGTTGTGCTCGATGACCGGCACATCGCCGCAGGTCTCGCGGTAAATGCACAGCGCATGTTCCATGCCGAGAAATGGGCGCACCGACTCGTCAAAGAGCTGGATGAAGATTTTGCCGATGTCCTTGCGCACCCATTCGTCGAAGATCGCCGAGAGAAATTCGCCGTAGGCGGCCGCCGGCACCGAGCGCGATCCGGCGGCATCGCCGGGCTTCTCCGGCTTTTCTACCAGCGGGAGAAACTGCAAATACTGCCCGCCGATCTCCTTTAAGAAACGGTACACAGCGATGGGATGCTTTACGTTGACGTCGTGGACGACGCAGAGCAGATCGACGTGAACCTTGTGACGCCGCAACATCTGAAAGGCTTGCACGACTTGTTTATGGGTCGGCTTCTGCCCCTTGGTGACGCGGTAGTGATCGTGCAAATCCTTCGGCCCGTCCAGGCTCAGTCCGATGTAAAAGGTCTCTTTGGCAAAAAACTCGCACCACTGTTCATCGATGGTCGTGCCGTTGGTCTGGATGCCATTGATAACCTTCTTGTCCGGCGGTAGATGCTTTTTCTGAAGCTCTACAGCCTGGCGAAAAAAGTCGACGCCGAGTAATGTCGGCTCGCCGCCATGCCAGGAGAAACTGACGATTTCCCCGGGCGTCGCCTGGATGTGCTGGATGATATACCGTTCGAGAGTTTCATCGCTCAAACGGAAGTCAGAACCTTTAGGGTACAGGTCTTCTTTCTTCAGGTAGTAGCAATAGTGGCAGTCAAGATTGCAGATCGCACCGACGGTCTTGACCATGATCTGAAATTCACGAGACGCTGTATCCAAAAGAATACCTCCAGGAAACGAAGAAAAGCGGTTCTTCACCCGATCTAAAAGGTTTCGAACGCCTTTCGAGGACTCTACTCAAAAAGAATGCAGATGTCATCACCTCGAACTCGATGAATTCCGCTGGGTCAATCGTCAAGCAGGGGAGTTGGTGGCATGGAGAAAGAGGCCGCTCGTGTTGAGAATGGGTGATTCCTGTTTTCGCATCGCTTGAGTCTAAATGATGAGTCCCTTGCGGTGAACGGTCATTTAGAGTACATT
>WHTF01000171.1 GCA_009379725.1 Deltaproteobacteria bacterium | reverse complement strand
ATTGATGATATTTGGCCGCGAAGACCGTGCACACGCCGGTGAACGCGCCGAATTGCTGAAAAAAATGCAACCACAGATCAACCTCCACATCGTCAATGGCTGCAAGCACATGGTGCATTGGGATGCCTTCGACGACCTGATGCGCTTGGGCGTGCCGTTTTTGAAGAGCTAGCGGGCTGCTGAAAAAAACTTATATCCATCGTTGCGCTCAATCGCCTCACGTCAACGTACTACTTGCAAAGCGCTAAGCAAAGCGTCCTCGTTCCCGGCGCTTAGCTCCATGCTCTTTGCCTTAGCCAACTTCTGCAGAGTTCATCAAAGACAGGATAGCTAGTCGCGCGTGTTCTCACCCTCCTCGAGGAGCGCCGCGAGTGATCATCGACACGGTCTTCGCGCAGCACTTCCGCAATCGCGCGCTGCCGAAATAGATCATATTTCAACGGCATCAAACCGGCGAATCATCGCTTCGAGCCGATTAAATTCGAGTTACGACGACTCGATATTTCTGGTTGACATCTTTTTCTTTCTGTTCGATAAATCGCCCTGCGGCACGTCCTTCAGCTTCGCGCAGTCGCAGTTCTTGAGAACGCGGAACCACGAGAAAAGGGAGGGATTTATGGCATACAAACTCGAAGGCAGCCTTTTGGAAGTGTGCAATTGCGACGTGCTATGTCCCTGCTGGGTCGGCATGGACCCGGACAACGGAACTTGCGATACGGCGTTGGCGCACCATTTCGAAAAAGGCGACATTGACGGCGTGGATGTGTCGGGCCTCACGATGGGCTTCACCGCGCATGTTCCCGGAAACATCTTGCAAGGGAACTGGCGCGTCGTGGTCCACATCGATGAGCGCGCCACGAAACAACAGGAAGAGGCGCTTCTTACGGTGTACACCGGCACGCAGGGCGGTCCCGTCGCCGACCTTGTGAAGCTGATCGGCGAGGTGGTCTCGGTAGAGCGCTCGCCGATCACGTTTCAAGTTTCCGAAGGCAAAGGAACCCTGCGCATCGGCAGCGTGGCCGACTGCGAGATGGAGCCTTTTCGCGGCCCCAACGGTGAAGTGACAACGCTCCGCGATTCGATATTCACGACCATTCCCGGCTCGCCGGCGTATGTGGCCAGGGCGACCAAGTACAAGATGAATAATCCTGCGTTGGGGCAAAACATTGACCTCAAGGATCACAACGCGATCCAGGGAAAATTCATTTTCCAGAGCTAGGTTTTTCTCCCCCTCTGGAGTGAGACAACCGTTTTGGGCGGACCTATGGCCGACCGTAGAACTTTCTTAGGGTTGATGGCTTCGCTGGTTGGCTTGGCATGGTGCGCTCTGTGGATCTGGGATCGCTCGCCCTATGGCCGCTACCTCGGGCACGGGCAGATCGGCGCGATCGGCGCCGGCTCTCTCCTGCTCCCGATTACTTTGTATCTGATCGGTTGGACGCTGATGACGCTGGCGATGATGTTGCCGACGGCGCTGCCGCTGCTCGAGATCTTCCGGCGTCTGATCGCGCAACGCCGGGATCGGTTTCAACTCCTGGCCCTGGTGATTGCGGGTTATCTCGGGGTATGGCTGGGCTTCGGTATCTTTGCTCACGGGGCCGATTGGATGGTGCACGAAATCGTCGAGCGCATTTCCTGGGTCGAAGCGAACGCATGGCTGATCGGCGCGGCCACGCTGCTCGTAGCCGGCGCCTTTCAATTCAGCCGCTTGAAATACCGCTGTCTCGACAAGTGCCGCGCGCCCCTGAGTTTCGTGACCGAGTACTGGCGCGGCCGCTGTGAGCGGCGCAACGCCTTGATGCTGGGCATTCATCACGGCCTGTTTTGCGTCGGCTGCTGCTGGGCATTGATGCTCTTGATGTTCGCCATCGGGGTCGGGAATGTCACCTGGATGTTGGTGCTCGGAGCGGTGATGGCGGCGGAGAAGAACTTGCCGTGGGGCCGCAAATTGAGCGCTCCGATCGGCGTCGCGCTGCTCGGGTGGGGCGGAATGATCTTCCTCAATCACGCTTGATCGCGGCAATCAGGTTTCTTTGAGCGCCGCGATCAGCTCCAAAACGCCTTTCTTGCCATCGGCAAACAGCATCAGCGTGTTATCGGCGGCGAATAAGGGGTTGGGAATGCCTGCGAAGCCCGGGCTTAAGCTTCGTTTCATCACCACGACCGTCTTTGCCTTGTCCACCTCTAAGATCGGCATGCCGGCAATCGGACTGGAAGCGTCCGTTCGCGCCAAGGGATTGACCACATCATTGGCGCCGATCACCAATACCACGTCGGTCTGCGCGAAAGTCGAATTGATCTCGTCCATGTCTTTCAGCTTCTCATAGGGAACATTGGCGTCGGCCAGCAGGACATTCATATGGCCGGGCATGCGGCCCGCGACCGGGTGAATGCCGTACTCGACAATCACCCCTCTGGATTCGAGCGCGCTGGCCAGATCCCTTACCGCATGCTGTGCCTGAGCGACCGCCAGCCCATAGCCGGGCACAACGACTACTCTGCGTGCGGTGTCGAATAGCATCGCGACTTCTTCGGGAGAGGTGGCTTTGACTTTGCCGGCGTAGATATCTTCCCCTGCAGCGGAGGTTCGCTCGGCCGGCGCCATCACGCCGAACAAAACATTCGTCAAAGACCGGTTCATCGCCCGGCACATGATCCGCGTCAGAATGATCCCGGAAGCTCCTACCAAAGCACCGGCAATGATCAACGCGTTATTGGAAAGCACGAATCCCGTCGCCGCGGCGGCGATCCCCGAGTAGGAGTTAAGCAGGGAGATCACCACCGGCATGTCGGCTCCTCCGATCGGCATGACCAGCATGACCCCCAATAGAGAGGACGCCAATACCAGACCCCAGTAACTCAACGTTGCCGTCGGATCGACGACCAGCCATGCGGCAAGAGCGAGACAAGCCGCTCCGAGCAAGCCGTTCCAAAGCTGGTGTGCCGGAAGCGACCTGGACTTCTCGGAAATGAATCCTTGGAGTTTACCGAAGGCCACCAAGCTGCCCCAAAACGTCACTGCGCCGACGATGCCCGAGGCTGCGATAGAGACGGTGACCTGGGTTGAAAAACCCGACGCAATCAAAATCGTCTCGGTCACTGCGGCTCCCGCCACCAATACCGATGCTCCACCACCGAATCCGTTGAACAGAGCGATAAGCTGGGGCATCGCGGTCATCGGGACCTTGAGCGCCATCGGGATACCGGCAGCGCTGCCGACAACCAGCCCGGCGATGATCAAATCGTAACTAACGATGGCTCGGTCCAGCAGAGTGACCACTATGGCCAGAAGCATGCCGGCGGCCCCCATGAGATTTCCCCGGACAGCGGTTCGCGGATGGGTCAGCCCCTTGAGGCTCAAAATAAACAGGATGGAAGCGACAAGATACGCGAGGTTGACGATGACTTGAGGCACGCCCTTAATCCTTCCTGCGGAACATCTTCAGCATGCGATGGGTCACGAGGAATCCTCCCACCACATTGATCGTCGCGAAGATGACGGCGATCAAGCCTAAAGTGGCGGTCAAAGTAGAATGCTGCGTGCCGGCGGAAAGCAGGGCGCCGATCAAAGTAACGCCGGAGATGGCGTTAGACCCCGACATCAGCGGCGTATGTAAGGTCGGAGGAATCTTGGTGATGATCTCGAAACCGACAAAGATCGCCAACACGAAGATAGTCACAGCCGTTACGAGGGATTCCATCGAGCCTCCTATTCTTTACCGCCGGGCTCCACGAGCGGGAGCTGCAAAAATTCACGAATGCGCGCATTGACGACCGCGCCGTCGTAGGTAATGAGCGTGTCTGTAATGATCGGGTCCTCGCCGTCGAGCTTGAGCTGCCCGTCCTTGATGAGATAAAGGAGCAAGGTCGAAAGATTTTTGGCGTACAGCTGGCTCGCATGAAACGGCACCGTCGATGCGATATTGATCGGCGACATAATCGTGACGCCGTCGCGAACCACGTTCTCGCCGGCGCTACTGAAGGCGCAGTTGCCTCCCTGCTCTGCGGCCAAATCGACGATCACCGATCCGGGAGCCATTTCCCTTACCATCGCTTCGGTAATCAGCACCGGAGCCTTGCGGCCAGGGACCACAGCCGCGGTAATAACAACGTCGCTTTCGCCGATGACGCCGGTTAGAAGTTCTTGCTGGCGGCGGTAAAAACTTTCGTCTTTGGCTTTGGCGTAACCGCCGGCCTTCTCCTCTTCGCCTGTCTCCAGCGGAATCTCGACGAATCTCGCTCCCAAGCTTTCGACCTCCTGCCTTACGGCCGGCCGTACGTCATAGGCCTTCACGACCGCCCCAAGCCGTCGCGCTGTAGCGATGGCCTGCAAACCGACAATGCCGGCCCCAATCACAAAAATCCGCGCCGGCTTGATGGTGCCGGCGGCGGTCATCAACATGGGAAACATCTTCGGCAACGCCTCGGCGGCGGCAAGAACCGCTTTGTAGCCGACCACCGTGGACATGGAAGAGAGCGCGTCCATGGATTGCGCCCGGGTAATTCTCGGGATCAGCTCCACGGCAAAGCCGGTGACCCGAGCCTCGGCCAAAGCGCTGATGTGGTTGTCGTGGGTGGCGAGCGGTCGGAGGAAAGCGATCAGCGCTTGATGAGGACGCATGAGACCCAGATCGGACAACCCGGCGACCGGATTGGCGTTAAGCGCCAGGACCTGAACGATGATATCCGCCGCCGAAAATATCTCCCGGCGCGACCCGATGATTTCGGCGCCCGCTTGTTTGAAATCTTCATCTAAATATCCCGCGTCCGCTCCAGAGCCGGCCTCGACCAGGACCCTCAAGCCGGCCTGATTGAGACTCGGCAGAACCGCTGGCGTCAGCGCGACCCGACGCTCCCCGGGGTACGATTCTTTCGGCACGCCGATCACCATATCTCTAAACTGCCAGCCCCAACCGCCACTCGCAACGGCCCCCGGACAGATTTTCATACCTTGGCCACTAGAGATTAAAGCTATTGATTGGTTTAACTGGTGCTTTTTCAATCAGCACGTAAACCGACACGGCGATCCAAATTTGAGTTTTGTGGGAATAGCACGGCGGCAGACCTTGGTTGATTGGCTAATGTCAACTGCTGGATTCTTTAAAAGTTTTTGTGCGCGTTTGAACGGTCTTTGATTGTTTCCGTTTTCGCTTTTTTCACGATCACGATCACGGGTTCATCGACTCACGGTATCCATCCCCCTCCCAGCGCTTTCAGCGCGCGCATGATCAAGGTGCGGTGCGCCCATGGACAAACAAAAGAGACGTAGAGATGATAACGCCCGGGCTCGGCCGCGAAGCCGCCTTCCCCCGTAGGCCCCCGAGCCCCATCCGGGGTGATCCAATTACGATAATGCGATTCCCAACGGACGAACCGGCCACCGGTGCTTTTGGTGTCGTACCATTCGACCTTCCAGACTCCGTCAACCAGTATGCCCATCGCGGTACTCCCCTTTTCGAAAAAGGCTTTCATCAGTCAGGACATTTACGGTTTCGCAGCCGTTTTCATCTGTTCCTTTCCGGTGGCGACCGGTCCCTCCCGCTTTAAACCGACTCGCCCTGCAGAAATGCTCTTAGCATCCAGGCCATCTTTTCATGCTTTTCCATCAAACCTGTAAGGAAATCGTTTGTCCCCATGTCGTGGTGCTTCTCAGCGGCCTCCAAATCGATGCGCAGCTGTCGCACGATGGTTTCGTGATCGGCTAAAAGGTTGGCAATCATCTGCCGGGCACTAGGATATTGATCGGGATGCTCGGAGAGTCTGGCGTGCTGGGAAAATTCCTTTAATGTTCCGAACGCCCACCCGCCAAGAGAGCGCGCGCGTTCGGCAACCGCATCGACGACTTCATTGAGCTCGGTATATTGCTCCTCAAAGAACTTGTGCAGGTCGTTGAATTGCGGTCCGGTGACGTTCCAGTGGTAGTTTCGTGTCTTGGTGTAGAGAAGATACTCATCGGACAGCAACAGGTTGAGGATCTTCACAACCCCTTCGCATTGCTCCTGCGAAAGAGCGATATTTGGTTTCATCATAGATCTCTCCTGGCTATTTGTTTTTGATGTTTTGATTGTTGCGGCAGCCGGCTCTTTCTCTTGAAAAGTATCGCGGCCCAATGTCCAAGAAGGCGGATCGCTTGCTGGAAAACTATCCGCGAGCGTCGCGTCGATCATCTCTTCAGACATTGGTTGGTCTCGTCCGCTTATCGCTCCCATGGCTTTTCTCCTCCTGTTCATAGGTCCAACGGCTTGAGCTCGCCGAGCATGGTCGGTATCAACTCTGTAACGGTAGGGTGGATGTGCATGGCGCGCTGGATTACTGTATAGGGCGCTTTGGCGTACATCACATCCAGGATTGAATGAATCACCTCATCGCATTCGATGCCCAGGAGCGATGCTCCGAGGATTTTTTTAGTTTCCGCATCCACCAGGATTTTCATGAATCCCTGGGTCTCGCCTTTCTCCACCGCGCGGCCAACCCGCGTCATCGGGCGTGTCGCCAGCAAAGCTTTCCGCCCCGACTTGCGTGCTTCCGCTTCAGTCATCCCGGCTCGCCCGAGCGGCGGATCCGTATAGAGCGCGTAGGCCATGATGCGGTCGCTCACGCGTCGCGGGTCGTTGTCCAGAAGATTGGCGGCAACGATCTCGTAGTCGTTGTAGGATGTGTGCGTGAAAGCTCCTCGCCCATTGCAATCGCCCAGCGCATAGATGCCAGGCACGTTGGTGCGGAGCTGATCGTCCACCTGAATATAACCGCGCTGGTCCACTGCGACGCCGGCGTTTTCCAGGCCGAGATCATCGGTGTTCGGCACGCGGCCGACTGCGAGAAGCAGGTGCGAGCCAAAGACTCTCTTATCGCCGGTGCTGCAATCGACATCGATCGCGACCTTGTCGCCGTGCTTTTCCACGCCAATGCATTCGGCATTGAGTCGGATGTGGATGCCTTCGTTTTCGAGGATTTTCGTCACGGCTTCGGAAATATCCTCGTCTTCGCGCTTAATCAGGCGCGGTCCCATCTCGACGATGGTGACCTCGCTGCCGAAGCGTCGGACCATCTGGCCAAATTCCAAGCCCACATAGCTGCCGCCGACGACGATCAGATGCTCCGGCAGGTAGTCGACATCCATCATGGTTGAGTTAGTGAGATAGCGCACCTGATCGAGGCCGGGCAGCGGCGGAGTGGACGCGCGCCCGCCGACGTTGATGAAAATTTTATCCGCTTCGAACAGGTCATCGCCAATCCGAACCTGATGGCTGTCTGCAAAGCGCGCATGACCTTCATAGACCGTCAGGTTCTCAGCGCTCTTCAGCCACTTCTCGACGCCTTCGTTGGAGCGGCGCACCACGGCGTCTTTGCGCTCTTTGACCTTCTTCATATCGACAGTGATCGAGCTTTCGATCATCACTCCATACTCAGCGGCGCGTCGGGCGATATGAGCTGCGCGCGCGCTGGCGACCAGCGTCTTGGTCGGGATGCAGCCAT
>WHTF01000170.1:3721-7653 GCA_009379725.1 Deltaproteobacteria bacterium | reverse complement strand
AGCAGCAACACGTTGTCAGCGGAATTGCGCTCGTCGATATCATGTATGGTTTGTCTTAACTTTTTCGACCGTTCCAGTCCCAGGTCGCAAAGTTTTCTGCTGACGCGGGTTCGTTTCTTGATTGCCGCCACTCCATAGAAATGAACCGGCTCCAAATTAGGATGGTGGCATCATTAATTAACTCAAGCAAACATTCATCGTTTATCGACTCAAGAATAGGAGATCAAGCCAATGAAAGACTCAAATACTGAACTGAGAATAGCTTACACCGCAGTTAAATTTTTCCTGATTTTTGGGTTATCGATACAATCCCTGTCCGCCGCCGAGCGGCCGTTTTACGAGGGAAAGACCGTAACCATAATAGCCGGCTTTGCGTCTGGCGGCACAATCGATATGCGCGCGCGCCTTTTTGCACGCCACTTGTCGAAGTACATTGCGGGAAATCCATCCATTGTGGTTCAAAATCAAGTCGGAGCTGGCGGGCTCGTCGCGGCCAATCATGTTTTTAGCGTGGCCAAACCCGACGGGCTACGCTGCTACACTTTCCGTCAAGCACGGTGATGAACACTTTTTTGACCAGCAGCGCCAATGTCAAATACGACATCCGCCGGATCCCTATCATATGGCTCGGTTCCGATAGCTGGCTGACCGTATCAAACGCCAATACGACGGGTCTAAAGAAGGCAGACGATCTTGCCAAAGCGTCGATTCAATTGCGTGTCGGCGGCTCCGGAGTCTCTAGCTTGAGAAGCTTAAGACCCAAACTCGCCCTGGAATTGTTTGGCGTGGACCATACCTGGGTAACCGGTTACAAGGGATCGTCGGATCTGCTATTGGCATTTGAAAAAGGCGAGATCCACATGTTCGAGGATCCGCAGGATGGTTACCAATCGAACATTCAGCCCAGGGAGAAAAGGGGTATCGCGGTCGTTCTCTGGCAGACCGGAATCATCGGTACCGATGAAAGCTTTAGGCGATCGCAACTGTTGCCGCATGTGCCGACACTCGATGAGGTTCTTCCCAAAGACAAAAAACATGGAGCGCGCTGGCAAGCCTGGAAAGCGGCGGTCATCCCGCAGGCTTTTCAATACTCGGTCGGTTTGCATCCGGCCACACCGCAGGATCGAATCACGATTCTGAGCCAAGCATTCGCGAAAATGACCCAGGACCCAGAGTTTCGCGCAGATTTCGAAAAGGCGCTCGGCGAAGCTCCGGATGCGGTTATTGGAAAACAGGCGGATCGAATCGTCAAGGACGGTGTAAAAAAACTCTTCGAAGATTATAAAGCCGGAGTGGACTATCTGCGCGACATGGCGCTAAGCAAGTGATTTGTGTTCCGGCTGCCGTATGCGAGCTCCCAAATCCCTCTTGACCGCAGATCTTCTTGTGCAGTCCAGCCAACACGAGTCACGCTTTCTCGATCGCCCAGTTTTGCTTACTTTTGTTGATAAAAAGAGAATAAACCGTAGCGATCCGCTGTACATGAGCACGCCCGCATAAGAAGCAAGCCAGTGAACATGATGACGGTCGGACCGATGGCCTCGCCTCGTATCTCCCCTTTCCAGCTGTTGACGCTTTTCATTCTCTGCGCTATCAAATCGGCTTATGTACGCACGTTTCACCGCTGGTCTTGAGCTCCGTGAGATCAAGGTGCTTCGGAATAGCCGACACGATCCTCCGCTGCTCGCACTCCGCTGTATCATCGTCGCCCCATCTCACGAAGTGCCGGTGATAGTCCACAAGGATGTGGCCCAAGACCCGCATCGCCGCTCGTGGGTGAAGGAGGGTGGTGTTTAGAGCTTTTTTTCTCACATTTTTGCTAGGCGTCGCGTTGTTTGCCGGTATCGCCTGGCTGGGGTACAGGAGCGGCAGCGGCTCGGCGGTCACTGGTGCTTTAAAGAGCGAGCCACTTTTGAATTCCACCGAAACGGCCGGCTGGAGCGAGCCGGATAGTTTTATGGGTTGGAAATTTGGTGAGAATCTCAGAGCTCAATTGTCAA
This sequence comes from Deltaproteobacteria bacterium, assembly GCA_009379725.1. Classification (GTDB taxonomy): domain Bacteria; phylum Desulfobacterota; class Binatia; order UBA9968; family UBA9968; genus WHTF01. The sequence continues at coordinate 5,653 of WHTF01000170.1, read as the reverse complement.
CTTGTTCTCCTAATTGGATTTCATCACGCACACCTTGCATAGAAGATATGGTGAAAGACACATTTGAGATAAAGAACGTTTATGTCGGCGATCGAAAGCTTGGCATTGTGTACGCGAGACAAATTTCAAATCGCCTAGAGCAGATCACAGTTGTTTTTCCCAGCGATCGCTACAGCGAAATAAGCAGCCTCTTTTTAGAGCGCTACGGCAAACCGAGCACAACCAAGACCGAGACCCGGAAGTTTCAAGCCGGCGCAACCCTTTCGAGCAACGTGATGAAGTGGGTTGGGAAAAACGTTAACATTGTGCTTCAAGAACGCGGTGATAAAGCCAATGAAGGTCTAGCTTTTTATTCCACGGTGACGTGGCGCGCGACCAAAGAAGCGGAGAATAAGCGGCAAGCACAAGAAGCCGTGAAGGGGCTCTGATTTCGCAGGCGCCCACGGGCTCACTCACACGGGTTAGGGCATTTTTAAACCTTAGGTCGGCTTTTCCTCGGCGATTGCGCTTTGGTTTTTGCTGGTTTCTTGCCGGTACGTGGACTTAGCTTCCCGGCCAGCGGGCGACTCCCTTTGGGAGTTGCTAAATCCGACAGGGTTTGAACCCGTCTTCTTTTCTCCTTCTCCGATTTGGTTTGCATCACCAAAGGCTGGCCTATAGCCCATTCCATAACGTCATCTTTCTTACTATTTTCTTGTGTTCCCATGGATTGATGATGCCACAGTATCAGTGTCGTTCCAATAGCAGCAATTCTTCCAGATCGGCTTTGGGCTATGCTTTTGCTTGAGCGTCGGGTAAAATTATGGTGCAGGACCCAGCTGCCAAACCTAATGATCGGCGTGATTTCTTCAGGGTCTCTTTATCCTATGGGCCGCCACATGTACCACGTCGGCGTGCCGATGATCATTTCCTCGCGCTTAACGATAAAGCCAAACTTTTTATAGAACTCGACATTCTCCAGCCGGTCCGTTTCAAGGTAACCGGCGGTTCTTTCCCTCTTCAGATATTCGATATAATGGTTCATCAACGCCCTGCCAATTCCTTTCCCCTGCATTCCGGGAGCGACGCCGATGGGTCCAAGATGCACGTGCGGCGCTTCGGGATCGAGATGACACCATCTGGCGAACCATTCGACGATTTGCGGAATCGCTTCGCCGAGCGGCTTCAACAATGTCGCAGCAACATTAGGAATCTCAACCGGTGCCGGGAGACAATAGGGCCAGGGGTTAAAATGCACATAGCCACACACGGCGCCGTCAACCAGTGCGATCAAGGCCGGACCGATGAACATGTGGCGCAGGCCGATTCGAAAAAACAAGCGATTCTGGTCGATGCGTCCATTGCCGAAGGCCGACAGGTGAAGAGGACTTGAGACGAATGCATCAGCTAGGACCGATACGCACTCGTCCACACGATCAGCAGAATACCTTTTTACCACAACCGCCGCATTCATCTCCTTTTCGCCCCCTACTCAAAAAAATCGCGTGCGCGTAAGCACCAACAACCTCAACATCTACTTTAATTTTGACCAAAAAAGCGGACAATTAACACATTTTCCAAAATCGATAGCCACACGCATTGCAGCGGAAAGGCCGGATGCGAACAAATTCAAGGATACGGTCCAACACCCTTCGATGAGAACGCCGCACATTGTCGCTAGAACAGTCGGGACACTTTAGGTGAGCCCGTGACAGTATGAGATGCATTTTCATAATACCACCCCGCAGGGGGAATAGAGGAGCACCAGAGTTCAGGCCTTCTCGATGTTCCTCGCAATGATTTCATCTCGGTTTTGCTGTTCGCAGGTTGTACATGCGCGCCAAGCAGCGACAGAATCTCAGGCAATTCCCTTGGGGCCGTCCTGCAACTGCTTTCATCAGCCGAAATCATAGAATAATTCGAGCCGAAGAAAACAAGTCACCCGACTTGGTT
>WHTF01000170.1:0-3625 GCA_009379725.1 Deltaproteobacteria bacterium | reverse complement strand
ATTATAACCATACCTCGTACAGCCTCTGAAATCATCCTGTCGATCACAGAACTGCTTTTTCATATCCGCCACAAAAAACGAAATTCGGTAAATCCTTCACTTTGCGCTAGTTTTTCGTTTCTCCAGCTTCGTGATTTATTGATACACCTATCATTATTTAAATAATCGGATAAGAATGTTTCCACAAGAATTGGTTCGGAAGGCCCATGATTGCTCCTAGCGCCGCTTCCATAAAGATTCTCGCTTTCGATGTCTTCGGCACGGTGGTCGACTTGCATTCTTACCTCGCGCGCTTAGTATCTTCCGTAGTGAAATACTGCAAATGTTTTTTGACAGTCCCTGCGTAGGACTATATAGAACGGATGAGCATTTACAGGAGGACTGGACCATGATCAAAGGACTTCATCACAACGCCTATCGATGCCGCGACTCGGAAGAGACGCGTGAGTTCTACGAAGACTTTCTCGGCCTCCCGCTTGCCAGCAGCCTTGGTATCAAGGAAGCCAACGCGCTGCATACCTTCTACGAACTCGGCAATAGTTCCTACCTTGCCTTCTTTGAGGCACCCAACATGCCTTTTGAATTCAAGCGCCAGGCCGATTTCGACTTGCACATTGCCTTAGAGGTAGATGAGCCTACCCTACTGTCAATGTTTGCCAAGGGAAAAGAACGAGGGATTGAGACACGCGGCGTCGCTGATCACGGCATGGTCCACTCGATCTACTTTAGAGACCCGAATGGATACGTGATTGAGCTGACGGCAAAAAGGCCTGGCCACGATCAGGCAATGGATCCTAAAACCAATGGCGCGCGGGCAATTCTCGACCAATGGCAGGCAGAGAAGGCGCGGGAGTAGAGCACTATTCAATCCTGGGACTTGCCCCCTAAGATGTTCTCCAGGAAGTCTTTTATGGATCGCGCGTTAAGAAATCTGCAGGAAATCGAAGTCATTGTCGCGAATCTTAAGCGAAGGCACACCGGCGTAACCTCAACCATCATGGCTCTGTTACCAGAACAGACGAAGCGATTACAAATCGCCGCGCTGGGCCCCAAGCTGCCAGCGCAATGGCCACGAATCACTTGGAGTGATCTCCTAAGACATGGATTTAGACCACCGCGTGGGAAAAGGTTGCGAATTTGGCATGCGCGCCGAAATTTGGAGGCGCTCACAGGCATCATCCTCCGTTCCTTACTAGGCATGCCACTTAAACTAGTGTTCACATCCGCGGCGCAACGCCATCACAGTCGTTGGACGCAATGGCTGTTGCGGCAAATGGACGCCGTTGTCGCCACCTCACCCGAAACCGCAAATTACCTTCCCGTACCCGCTAAGATCATCTTCCATGGTGTCGATACGGCGCGTTTTTCCCCTGCGGAAGACCGCGAACGGGAATGGCGCGCTAGCGGACTTCCCGGCCGCTTCGGTATCGCTGTTTTTGGACGTGTGCGGCACCAAAAAGGAACTGATCTTTTCATCCAAGCGATGTGCCGCCTACTCCCTCAATCTCCCGACTTCACAGCGGTCATCATTGGCGCCATGACAGCGGACAAATATCGATTCGCAAGCCAACTCAAAAGCATCATCGCGGCCGCTGGTCTTTCAGACCGCATCCGCTTTCTCGGGGAAAGGCCGGCGGCTGAGATCCCGCTATGGTTCCGACGCGTCAGCATCGTTGTCGCACCGCAGCGTTGGGAGGGTTTCGGCCTAGTCCCGTTGGAAGCAATGGCGAGTGGCGGTGCCGTGGTGGCCACTCGGGTCGGCGCCGCTCACCACGTCATAGCCGACGAGCATACCGGTTATCTCGTGTCTCCGGGAGACCTCGAAGCCTTGGTGCATCGGCTCGGAATTTTGATGCGCGACCCGCAGCTCACGCTCGCCATGGGGCAATGCGGTCGGGCCCATGTGGTTAATCACTTTTCGATAGAACGCGAGGCTGGGGAGTTAGAACGCGTTTACAAAAGCTGTTGGGAAGGCTCGGATCCGAGCCCTCATCGTTAGTCCTCATCCTTTTACAAGATCTCAGAAACGGAAAGAGCGAGACTGCTCCCTTCCTTGCAGAATTTAATCCAACCTGACAGGTTAGCGTCAGAAAATTCCAATTCCGAGGTAGACGATTTTCAATTCATGAGCACTGAACCCAACAAAGTTATCTATTCGATGGTCGGCGTCACTAAATACTTCGACAAGAAGGCCGTCCTCAAAGACATCTATCTCTCCTATTTCTACGGAGCCAAAATCGGCGTGATAGGTCTCAACGGATCGGGCAAATCGTCGCTGTTGCGCATATTGGCGGGCGTGGACAAAGAGTTTAACGGCGAGACCGTCATTTCGCCGGGCTATACTGTCGGCTATCTGGAGCAGGAACCGTTATTAGACGACACACGAACTGTGCGTGTCGTTGTCGAAGAAGCCGTAACAGAGACCGTACAACTGCTGAAAGAGTTTGAAGAGATTGCGGTCAAGTTCGGCGAACCGATGTCCGATGACGAAATGAACGCGCTGCTCGAACGGCAAGGCCGGGTGCAGGAGAAGCTGGACCATCAGGATGCCTGGGATCTGGATGCCAGGCTTGAGATGGCCATGGATGCGCTGCGGTGTCCGTCGCCGGACACGCCGGTAAAGGTGTTGTCCGGCGGCGAACGTCGCCGGGTTGCGTTGTGTCGTTTGCTCTTGCAGAAGCCCGATATTCTTCTGCTTGACGAGCCTACGAACCACCTCGACGCGGAGTCGGTCGCGTGGCTCGAACATCATCTGCAGAGTTATCCAGGAACGGTCATCGCGGTGACCCACGATCGATATTTCCTTGACAACGTCGCAGGTTGGATCCTGGAACTTGATCGGGGCGAGGGCATCCCGTGGAAAGGAAACTACACGTCCTGGCTGGAACAGAAACAGGAGCGTCTGCGTCGCCAGGAAAAGTCTGACAGTGAAAGACAGAAGACGTTGCAGCGCGAGCTCGAATGGATTCGCATGTCGCCGAAAGCACGCGCTGCCAAGGGCAAGGCGCGCATCCATGCGTATGAAGCATTGCTCGACCAGGAGTCACAGAAGCGCCGCGAAGATATGGAAATTCACATCCCACCGGGGCCGCGCCTGGGCGACATCGTGATCGACGCGCAAGGGGTAAGCAAAACATACGGCGATCGCCTGCTGATCGAGGACATGACGTTCGCGCTGCCTCCCGGCGGCATCGTTGGCGTGATCGGTCCCAACGGCGCCGGTAAGACGACTTTGTTTCGCATGATTACGGGGCAGGAGAAACCCGACAGCGGAACAATTCGAACCGGTGACACGGTCGCACTGGCCTATGTCGATCAGAGCCGCACGCTCAATCCGGAGAAATCGATTTGGGAAGAAATCACCGGCGGCGCGGATTTACTGAAGCTCGGCAGTCGCGAGGTCAACTCGCGCGCCTACGTGGCGCGTTTCAACATTTCAGGCTCGGATCAACAAAAGAAGGTCGGCACATTGTCGGGCGGCGAACGCAATCGCGTCCATCTGGCGAAGATGTTGAAAGAGGGCGCCAACGTTTTGTTGCTCGACGAGCCTACGAATGACCTGGATGTGAACACGTTGCGCGCGCTTGAAGACGCATTGGACAGCTTTGCAGGTTGCGCGCTTGTG
>WHTF01000016.1:12538-50432 GCA_009379725.1 Deltaproteobacteria bacterium | reverse complement strand
GAACTCTTTATCTTTGATCACGCGCGCGCGGAAGTCCGGGCTTTTGAATTGCGAGATCGTCTCGTTGACCGGCGCGTCCTGCACCCAGCGCGGGAACAAGCGTCGCCATGGATGCTGCATGGCGGTGTAGGGATACTGATTGGCGGTGATGTCGAGGCCTTCGCGGCGCGCCTCTTCGAGCTGCTCGATCACCTGGCAGATGCGCCCCCAGTTGGCTTTAGCCCGCATCTTCAAATGATAGACATGGACCGGAATGCCGGATTCGCGGGCGATGCGCAGCGTCTTCGCCAGCTCTTCCAGCATGTCGAAGCCTTCGCTGCCGACGTGCACGCCGTAGTAGCCACCATAGCGTCTGACGACCCGCGCCATCTCGACAACTTCCTCCGGGCTCTCCGGTCCCTTGGCGTGCCAGGCGGCGGTAAGACCCAGCGCGCCTTCCTCCATGGCCTGCGCCACCAGCCGGTTCATCTTCTCCTGCTCAGCCGCACTGGCGGGCCGCTCCTCAAAGCCGCATACGACACGCTTTACTTGCTGCGGCGATACGCCGGATGCCACATTGATCGAAGTACCGCCTCTCATGACGGTGTTGAAATAGCCGCTGAACGTCGTCCAGTCGGTCTCGATACCGTTGCGCTTGCGATGTTCCAGGCGGTACTCTTCCAAAATCGCGCCTTCGAGCGGCGCCACCGTCTGGCTCTCGCCGATAATGTCGAGGGTCACCCCCTGGCGCACTTTACTCTCGGCGTTGCCGTCGGCAACGAGGGGCTGGTCGCTATGGGTGTGCATGTCGATATATCCCGGAGTAACCACAGAGCCCTTGGCCGAAATAGCGCGCTGGCCCGACTCGGGATTGATCTTGCCGATGCCGGCGATCTTACCGTCTTTGATTGCAACGTTCCCGTAGAACCATGGGTTTCCAGTGCCATCGATCAACCGACCGCCGTGAACCACGATATCGAATTCAGCCATTTCGCCTCCTGTAAAAAATCATTAATGCCGCTATACCACCGTGGACTCCATCCGACAAGATTGCGCGATCCGCTCGAGGTGCCGAGGCCAGCACAAGACAGAACAATAACGATTATGCTAAAAACCCTGGAGGATAACACTAAGAATGATTCGTCCCGAGTTCAGAACGCTCTTAACGGACCAGCGCGGCGCGGCTGTGATTTTGTGGAGTTGCTTTACGATCTCAATCGCCATCTATCTGGTCATCGCCCGCCATATTTTGAGCAATCCAGACTTCGCGCGCAGTTTCTCTTACGCGGCAATCGCCAGGGCTATGTTTTGGATACTCACGTTGATCGACCTGGGTTACTATTATTATTGGAAGAGAAACTACCTCACGTTGGAAGCGATATCGAGGGACGCAAAGACGAGCAAACTTCTGCGCGCTTTGGAGGGACATAAAGGCAGAGTCGAAGAACGCGCCGCCGCGGTGGTTTCCATTTATATCACGCGAAAGATCGTGCTATTCGCGATTATTGAAGCGATCGCGGTGTACGGTCTCGTGCTGGCGCTGGTGGGTGGCTTTCTGCTCGATCACTACTTATTATCTGCTCTAGCCTTGATTCTTTTGATTCTTGAGTTTCCTTCCGAGAAGTCTTTTATGACGGTTCTTGGCAGAGTCGAAGAATCCCATTAGTTCCGGAGTATAGAAAATGGTATTCGAGCGAACATGCTAATCTTTAAAACGCCACTTGCCGCGTTTGGTCGAATGGGCCAAGGCTGAGTGAAGTTGCTTTAGGAAAATACGTCTGGAGACTTCTTTGGCGCCCAGAGTCATCATATGTTCAGTAGCCATTTGAGCATCGACAAAGTGAAAACCCCAGCTTTTTAATTTCTCCACGAGCGCCGCCAGGGCAACCTTTGACGCATCGGTCTTACGGTGGAACATCGATTCGCCGAAAAACGCTTTGCCGAGCGACACTCCGTAGATGCCGCCGACTAATTTGCCTTCAAACCAGGTCTCCACAGAATGGGCATATCCCAGGCCGTGCAAATTGATATAGGCTTCCTGCATCTCCGGCGTGATCCAAGTGCCGTTCTGGCCGTCGCGCGCCACGGCAGCGCAGGCTGTGATTACGTCTTCAAAGACACGATCCACGGTGACCTGAAAAATGCCTCTCTTGAGAGTTTTTCGTAAGCTCCTGGAAATATGAAATTCTCCCATTTCGAGGACAAAGCGCGGGTCCGGTGACCACCAAAGAATCGGCTGGTCTTCCGAATACCAGGGGAAAATTCCCAGCCGGTAAGCCTCCAGCAGCCGCTCGCTGGAGAGATCGCCGCCGACCGCAAGCAATCCGCTTGGATCGGCATAGTCCGGTGGCGGGAAAACCGGCTCGTCCACAAGTCGAAAGATGGGCATCGAAACAGTTATCTCAGGGCTGCTGAAAAAGACTCGCGCTTAGAAGATGACAGGTGAAAACGGAAAGATGAATATGACTTCCGAACTGGAGATTTGTGGTCATTCCTCCCCCATAATTCATCTTAAGCATCGTGTGCGTCTGAGACGTTTTGGGCAGCATATTAATCCTTAAGAAGAGCGGTAAATAAAGAAACTTGTCTTGCTACCGCTATTTTACTCCCTCGCTCCGGCTTTTTCACATTGCCGTCGAAGACTTGCAAAAACGCGGCTTCGGAGCCTATCCTTTGGGCAAGGAGCACATTATGTTCAAGCGCATTGATCATGTGGCCATCCATGTCAGCGATCTCCGCCGTTCCGTCGAATTTTACGAGAAGCACTTCGGCTTCCAGCACTATTTTCAACATGCCGCATCGGGCGGAATGCAGATCGCTTATCTCAAATTGGCGGACACGGTATTGGAGCTGACTCATAAATCAGACGGTACCATGACAGGCTTTCATTTCTGTTTGGAAACGGACGATTTCAACGAAACGGTCGACACGCTGCAAAAACAGGGCGTGCGACTCGTCCGGCCGCCACATGATACGGCCGCGCGGGAGCCGAGAGAACAAGGCTGGCGCCGCGTCGTCTTTGCCGGGCCGGACGGAGAACAGATCGAATTACGAGGATGAATGGAGCCGATAACCGCGAGCGAATCGTCCATTGAACGGTTCGAGTAATCTGAACTTATTGAACACATGAAGTCGTCGGCTTAAAGGAGTCTATAATGCCTGATGAAGTATCTAAAACCATCCAAGTCACCTGCCCTTGCTGCAGCGCAATGTTAACGATCGATCCTGGTCTATCTGCCGTTCTCGATCATAAGATGCCGCCCAAACCTCAGATCGTCGACCACCTGAAGGATGCCGTACAGTTTGTCAAAGCGGAAGCGACCAAGCGCGATGAAAAGTATCAGCAGATTGCCGAGGCGGAAAAAAACAGGTCCAAGGTACTCGAGGCGAAATTCCAAAAGCTGTTCAAGAAAGCTAAAGAAGAGCCGATTACCAAACCGCTCAAAGATATCGATTTGGATTAAGCCACAAGCTCCTCCGGTCTCTGAGTAAAACGAGAACGTAACGATTACGATCTGGGCTTTTTGAATTCAAAGATAGCCACCAATGGGACACCAGCTAAACGTAGAGCGAGGTACGTGTCGAAAGGGCCGGTTATCAAAGACCGTTCTTTAATCGATAGAGCACTGCGACGGTTTAGCAAGATGTAGTAATCGAAAGATTGGTTGTCAGATATCTCTATGTCGCTACGTAGTTGTCCTTCTTTCTTGTAATAATGAAACATGAAATTGGCGAAGGAGGCGTTAATCACCGCATTTTGAGGCAACCTGTCATTTAGAGTTCGGAGTAAGTCAGGGGTAAAGGCTTCCATAAAGTAGGTGATGTCGAACCCGCGAGCATAGGCCCCGCGGATGCCGCCGACCAGGCGGTTATAGTAGCTCAGCTGGTAAGGGTGGCAAAGGAAAGTATCTAAAGCAGGAGTAAACAGAAACAAAACGGCCAGAGTGGCGGTCACTTTGAAAGTATAGTGGCTGATTTTTTTCAATGGGTTCAGCTGTGTGCCTAGATTTATCAAAGAGAGAAGCGAGAAGTAAAAGCCTCCTCCGGCCAGCGCCGCGAGAAAGGGCAAAGCAGGTAGCATCTGCCTTACGCCATCGTGCAGTACTGCTCCTGGTAAGAGCCCCAGTACCAGGACGAAAACGGCGTTAAGCGTAAAGAACATTATGAGTGACATGCGTTCTCGAAGCCAAGTAATCGATAGTATTCCAATGATCGCCAGCAATAAAATCGGCTCTGGGGTCGTTACGCCTACTAAAAAGAAGGGGTAATGCCAAGGGAGCTGATGCGTAGAATAGAGTTGGCCAAAGAAGTAGATGGCGAAATTTGTATCCGCCCGATATCCACGGCTCAGTCCCTCGTACAGAAACTCCAAAATTCGAAGCCCAGATTGATGCCACAAGTAGGGTTGAGTCGCGATCATGATCAAGGGTCCCAGAAAAAGCATCGCAAAAATGTTATTCGCGTAACTTTTCCGATGAAAGACATGACCCCATACGATTAGCGGAATGGGAATGAGAAGCGCGGGAAATTTTGTCGCCAGCGCCAACCCCCAGATTACGCCGCAAACCGCGCTCCATTTCCAATCTTCCAGACCTTTCCAGAAGCAATAGGCGGTTAGAAACCACAGCGACGCTAGCGGCAAGTCGGTAACTGCAATGTGAGCAAAGCCGAAGATATTGGGCATGACGATCAAGGCGAGCGCCGAAAATAGACCTGTTGCGCGGCCAAAAAGTTCCTTCATCCAAAGAAACATCACCGTCACCAAAAGGGCGAAGAAAAGCGCCGGAGCAAGCCGATATCCTGAAACCTTATCTAGCCACACAGAAAATACCGACCGGGTGATTCCGGAAACGATTCGAGAAAAAGGGGGATGGGGGACATGGTACGGGTCCCAGTGCCAAGCGGCCTTGATGTTTTGATCGGTGAGACTTTGTTGAATAGTTCCCTGATTAATGTTTGTTCCTAGCTCGGCAATCCAGGCTATGTGGAGGTCGGCAGCATGGAAATAGGACGGTTCATCCCAAGCAATGCCGTAATCTTTCAAGGTCACTCCAATTAGGAGCAAGGCGCCGAGGAAAAAGCCGGCAGGAATCGTCCAACGCACTAAAAGAGGCATCCAAATCGCTCTACCGGTACATTGCCGTGCAGTCAAATCATCAGGGCTGCGGTGGTAAGTCAGAGTGACTCCGTCTTGTGCCACACTGCTAAAACGGACTTGCCAAATTTTTTCATTAATACCTGGTCCATAATCCGTGAGAGCGGCACGCAGAACCAATCCCATATGAAGATTTGGAAGCGCGATGGCATGGCTTGTCGAAGCGCTACTACGTTTGCTGCCGACAGGAGCATTCCCACAGAATCAAGGTACGTCATTTTTTTCTCTATCCACCCCGAAGGCATCAGCGAGCGCAAGTGATGTTTGTTGTAACGGCGCAGATGGCCGATGCTCTTGTCGAATTCGCTGAACAGCCACTGATGGGCCGGAGACAATACCACGATGTGCCCACCGCTCCGTACGAGCCGAGCCGCTGTTTCGATCTGTAGACGATCGTCTTGAATATGTTCGAGCACGTCGATGTACAAGACACAGTCGAAAGAGGTGCGTTCGACAAAAGCGCTCAACGTGCCCGCGATCACATGGGTTTTGTTGCGCCCCCATCTTTCTGCGACCAGAGTTGCTAGTTGTTGAGCGTTGCCGGCGTCTGGCTCCAGGCACACCCAACGCCGCGCACTACCGTCGTGCAACGCCGTTGTTGTACCACCGATGCCAGCGCCGACCTCCAACACATCGCCCATCAGATAGGTTCCGACCTCAGCCCTTATATAACGCTTCCAATTCGTGGCCAGAAAAAAAAGATCGAGCTCCCCGCCGATATAGGAACTTTCACCGGCTGTGGCCATACATCCGCCGTATTCCACCTGTTATGTGAACAAAATCCCGACTTGGAATGATGCTGAATGTGTCGCGCCCCGCCAGTATGACGAAGGCAAAGACGAGCACCACTATCAGCATCTGAATCAACATCAATAGTAGTATCCCGGTGACGTAGGTGGCCCAACCGGGTACGGCGAGAGTCGTTAACAATCGAATTCCTATGACAGTGACTAACGCTCCACTGGCTAATCCCATGGCCACGGAAACAACGATCAGGAGGCGTACTCCGATGCGATCGCCAAAAACAGCCATGGCACTCAATCCGTGTACCACGAGAGCAACCAGATTCATGCGCGATGAACCCTCAAGCCGGCAACCACGCTGCGCCGGAATGAGCGCCAGCGGTAGCCTTGCCTTATGTACTGCTGCAGCGTAGTGGTTCCACAATTCTGAAACCGCCACAAGACGGTTGAGAGCAGCCATCGGTACGATGCTAAAATTACCGACCCTAACCGGCACGCCCGTTAAAATGAAGTGAACGAGGCGATACAGGTGGTAGAAGACTTTAAAAGACATACTTTCCGAGCGCCGAGTCCGCGCCGCGAAGATAATCTTTTGGCCCCGATGCGCTCTACACTCCTGAACCAGGCGAGGTACATCGCGCGGATCATCTTCACCATCACAGTCCATGACGACCACAGGAAGGCAGATTTGGTTCGCCTCTAAATACGACAATCCGACGGCGATAGCCCGTTGGTGACCGACGTTACGGCGTACCGAAAGGATATCAACCGCTTCGATCGCATGAAACGAGACTTGCCACGAGATTAAAGGACTAGATTGGGTTGACGCGTCATCGACGATCAAAATATCCGCTCTGAGCCCGTTGGCAGTCAGCTCCCGATCCAACATGGGCAAAATAAGATCAAGCGCCTTCCAATCGTTATAGACGGGCATTAGAATGACGAGCCTCTCGTCACGAGTCTCTTCACCGGTCATTAGAGTCCCTGCCTCATTAAAAGATGGGAAATATTATATCGAACCAAGCCGCGTATCACACATGCACTTTATAAATCCCGAGATGTGCGCCAAGGCCACAAAAGTTCAAGCTAGATTATCATAAAATGAAAGTTTTTGTTTTTTAGTAATGATGTTTCAAGGGCAAGGGACGATATCTGTATTGCGCCCAACCATTTCCTTTAGGATCCAAGTACTCGTTTCGGCATGGTTCAGGGATGCAGATTCTAAGTCTATTAAGGGGCATTTATCGGGTTTTGAGGAAGATGCGGGAAGTGCTCCCCAAGGTGGCTGATCGCGATAATCCGCTTGTTTTGAAAATGATAGTTCGCGCAACGTTGATGGTTTAAAATGACGATAAGGAGCTACCATTATGAAGCGCACCCTTCTCACAATTGGATTGATTGGGCTTTATTTATACGCTTATCTACCCTCTGCCTTTTCACAGGCGTTTGGTGAGTACGGCAGGGCTGTCGGTGGCGCGACGAAGAGGCAGGGCAGCGTGGGTCCAAAAGGGCCTAGCGGGGTTGGTCTGAAAGAAAAAGGAAAAGGAAGAGGTCAAGGCATCGGAGACGTGGGCGTGCAACCTCTCCAAACACAACTCGTGGTGACCTCGAACTCCGCACCGCTTTACCCGCGACAGGACGATGAGACTCAAAAGATTGAGGAGCTCTCTCAAGGCGCCATTCTGGTCCCAATGATCCAGGGCACCAGCGGCGCTATCAGTTGGTATATGGTAAAGACTCAGAAAGGTACCATCGGCTGGGTGAAATCAACGGATGTGCGAGAACAAGCGGCTCGAAAGTAATAACCGCTGCGGGTTAGGAAGGCTGCCTAGATCCTTCTGTGACAAGCTTCTTGCGCTGCTAATGGTTAGCAGAAATGTCGCCTTGCTAGGCTACTCTAAGACGCCGCAGTACTGAGTCATTTCCGATGACATGATACTCCATGTAATCGATCAGTCGGCGGGCGACGCTGAAATATCGTTGAAGCGCTTGAGGCGTAGAAGCAGCGTTGACTGAGTTTTGTTGCTCTATCCCCGCCGCCGAACGATAAGATTCAACTTCCTGTACCAGGGTTTGTAGCGCCGGGGGCAGGACGTCCCAGACACCCGTACTCTGACAAATCGCGACGAGATTTTTATGATCGTACTTGGTGGGTATGCTGCCGTGGTTTTCGATCAAAGCTGCTTTAATGGCCTTTTCCACAGCCTCCGCTAGCTGATCAAGTTCTGTGGGAGTGCAATATTGAGCTTCCAACGGTTGTCCGGCCGATAGTCTTATTTTCTCTCGAGCTTCGCGTAACCATGCGTCCCCATAAAGTCCCATTGCTCCTCCTAAGTCTTAGGCTTGATGTGGGTTCATATGATAAAGGCGACTGAGTCTTTTGGCAAGGCTGGCAAGGCATAGAGCTGGCACCGCTATGGAAGCGACCAGAACAGTATGGCCGTGAAAGGTGTCACCACGCAGAAAAAATCGCCCCTGGGTTTTCCCAGAGACGATTTTTTGCGCTTATTACCCTGACCGAGCTATGCCGCCGAGCGATTCCTCGCCGCCTCCACTAACGGTCGATATTTTGCGTTGAGCTTCATCCAATGCTCGGCGCGTCTTTTTGCCTTAGCAAGTTCGACATCTGGAAAGGTGACGAAAGGAATCCGTGTCGGGCCCACTTTGCAGTAGTCGGCATATTCGGCAGGCCGCTTGTTGCCGGCGCCAGGCACGGGTTTACCGCCGCTACCGTCGCCGATGAGGTCATCTATAACTTCGATTGCCTTTTGATCTTCGCCTTTTTTTATCAGGTCCAACAAATAAAGAACTGGCCATGGCCCCATCCAAACTTCGGTGGACCAACAGCCCGCCGCCCCCATTTTGAAGTAGGGATAAAGTTGAGTCTGATTTACAAATACACTGATCTTGCCCTTGACGATCTTCTGCAAATTCATAAAAGCCTGCGTGGTTCTATGACTGTCCTTCATGCCGATAATGTTGGGTTTCTTGACAAGTTCTCTGAAGGCGGAGACGGGAATCGTAAACTTGTGATTTCCCGGATTATGGTAAATAACAATATTCAGATTGGGGAACATGTCGGCGATATCGTGGTAAAACTTGATCGCGTCTTGGACATGAAGCGTTTCGTAATAGGGCACTCCGAGAAGAACACCGTCAGCTCCCAGATCTTTTACAAAGTCCATCTTCTGAACGACTTCCCTTGGGTTGGGGCTTGTGCAGCCGATAAACAGCGGCACTCTTTTTTTCACCGCTTCCACGGTGGCCACCGCTAAGGCTTTGAATTCATCAAAAAGTAAATTGTAACACTCGCCATAGGTGCCGGTAGTAGCGATGTTGTTGATACCGTCCTTGATAATCTTGTCGACGCCTTCCTTTAAATTTTCCACGGCAATTGTCTGGGTCGCCCGGACATCGACAGCATCGGGCGTAGCAAAAGCGGGCATCATGCCAAGAACTCCACCGAATTCATTTGCAGTTATCATCGAATACCTCCCTTTCGAATTTAGTCTTTATGAATGTTTTGTTAGTAACACACAGAATCAGCTACTCTCTGTTACTCCCGGTGTTAGCAATTCCCCGGTGCGGTTGTCAAATAGAACTACTAAGGTCCTGAAGTGCATTGATGAGCGAAATTCCGGGCTAGTGATGTTGGCCTGAAATTAGCTTTTCCCAGAACCCGTCATTCATTAGGACTTTGGTTATAAACGCTTCCTCCTCCGCCTCAGGTGAAACTATCCTGGGTCGCACCGGGAAAGTGAGCGTGAACGTAACACCCTGACCTTCCAGGTTCCGGACATTGATCCGACCGCCATGATGATAAACGATGAAATAACACGCCATCAGATTAATCCCGAATTCTTGGAAATTCTCTATGCGCAGGAAAAAAGGATCAAAAACAGAACGAAGCGCTTCCCTGGGCAATCCAGGACCGTCGTCTCTTATTTCAATCTCCAATTCTTGATCTTCCCCGAAACGGGGGCATGCGCTGAGAAAAACATGGCTGCGAGCAGGTAAGCTGATGATCTCGTCCTTCAGCAACAGGTCGAATAGGCGTTCAAACCGTCCTCTCTCCACCAGTAAGGGTGGAAGCCCCTCCGGAATTAGATTTACGATCGTAATGCCATGTTGGAGTGATGCTTCGCTTAAGTTTTGCACGCTACGTGCAACGGTCTTCCCCAGTTCCACTTGCTCGAGTCGAGGGGAGCCGCTGGTTTCGGTTGCAATTATAAGATCGGTCAATAACTCGGTAATGCGTCGGATCTGGATCTGAGCTTGTTCATAGAACTCCTTCCAGAAATTGGGATTGCGAAGCTGTTCTGCGTTCATCTTTTCTTCCACAAGTTTCTCCGGCGCAAGATCCATAAAGGTTCGGACCGCTACCAGAGAGTTACGAACGTAGTGGCCTAATCGGGCGGCCAAAATCCCCAGACTCAGCACACGATCGGTGATCATCATCCTCTGCAGCACCGAAAGTTTTTCTTTTAGAAGTAAATCGCGCTCGCGCTGGACAAGGAAGAATTCCACGGCTCGCTGTAAAGTCATCTCAAGTTGAGGGATATCCCAGGGTTTTGTCACATATTTGTAAATGGCCCCTGAATTCACCGCTTCAATAGCGACATTAAGGTCGGAATAAGCGGTGGTCAGAATCCGAATGGCTTTGGGATGGAGCTGACGGGCACGCTCTAAAAATTGTACCCCTTTTTCTCCCGGCATACGTTGGTCGGTAATGATAAGCCCAATCTGCTCTCGATGTTGCTCCAGGAGCCGGTAACCTTCGGTGGCGTTGAGCGCGCTCAAAATCGGAAACTTGTTTTCGAAGGCCCGGGTAAAATATTTGAGCGCCATCTCCTCGTCATCGACATAAAGAATGGTGCACGTTTGGTAGTCGTAAACGGTTTCCATAATCTCTCCTCAAGCAGCCGTGAAGCATTTTGGCGTCTGTGGAAATCGTAGTGTAAATTCAGAGTACAGGCCGAATTCGCTCTGGACCTCAATACATCCCCCGTGCTGCTGCATGATACGATAACAAATGCTAAGCCCAAGTCCCATACCCTCTCCAACTTCCTTACTGGTAAAAAACGGATCAAAAATTTTTGGCAAATTTTCCGGAGAGATTCCTTCGCCATTGTCGCGGACAATAACGAGGCTGTCACTGTATTCCTGCACGCCTCGAATCCAGATGGTAGCGGCGGTTTCAAAAGTACGTTTTTTTTCTAGCGTGTAAAGAGCGTTTTGCAGCAGGTTTACCAATACTTGAGTGATCTGGTTGCGATTAGCCCAAATGATCTGGTCTTTGGGAATTTCCTTTTCGATTCTCACTCTGTTCTGCCATTCATGGCTTAACAAACGGAGCGCGGAGATGACGACCTCCGTCACGGGAATTTTCTCGATTTGTGTCACGTTGGGGTGAGTGAAGGTGCGGAGATCGGATACGATTCGATCGATTCGGTCAAAACCTTCTTGCACATCTTGAAGGACCTCTAGGGAATCCGCCTTCTCCTCTTGCCCCGGCGACTCGATCATTTTTCGGAGTATGTAAAGGCCGGTTTTGGCATAGTTGAGAGGATTGTTAATCTCATGAATAAGACCGGCGCTCATTCGACCGAGAGACGCTAATTTTTCCGTGTGAACCAATTGTACTTCGGTCTCTTTCAATTGTTCGATTGTGGCCTCAAGGATTTGATTCTGACGCGCGAGTTGCTGCTGCAAATGAAATGTATCGACGAGGTTTTTTAATCGCACCCTCAGCTCAGTCGTAGAAAATGGCTTGGTGATAAAATCATTTGCGCCTGCCGATAATACGGCGAGCTTGGTTTCCTCATCGGCTCGGGCGGTGAGCATTAAAAGGGGAACCGATTGAGTGGAAGTCCGTGCCCTGATCTCACGGCAAACCTCGAGGCCGCTTTTTTCAGGCATCATCATATCGCACACGATCACGTCAGGCAAAAATTGACTGGCTTTTTCAATCGCCTGCTGACCGTCGACCGCCTCGATTACTTGAAAATTCAGGCTCAGCTGAGATTTCAGATACTTGAGCATGTCCGGTTCGTCGTCAGCGATGAGAACTCGAGGTTGCCCGCTACGGATCGAAGTCTCCACCGGTCGAATGGTTTCCCTCAATAAGCTCAGGGAAGGGTAGAGCTCTGCCTGCCGGTTAAGATTTTCAAGCCATTTGTCCGCGCCGGCGTTTACATCGGTTGACACCAAAGCCAAGTCTATGCGGGCGGAGCTGTCGGTTTCCTCCGGCCGGTCCGATGATCGATGCTCCAACTCTTGATACGGCAAGCGAATCGAAAATTGTGTTCCCTCCCCAACCTCGCTCGTGACCGCGACTTTTCCACCTTGGATCTCGACAAGTTCTTTCACCAGCGCCAGCCCTATGCCGACACCTTGATTTTTTCGTTGGGACGAGTTGTCTGCTTGCCAGAAGCGGTCGAAGATAAAGGGGAGCTGTTCTTGACTGATACCTGTACCTGTGTCGGAAATTTCCAGCACCAACTCGCTCTTGTCGCGCGCCGCGGTAACTTGAACCATCCCGCCGGCAGGCGTGAACTTAAGGGCGTTGAACAGCAGATTGAGTAAAATTCTTTCAAGTTTATCGCCATCGGTGACAACCGTAGTGATGGTAGGGTCGGCCATTGCTTCCAGCCTTATGGCGCGGTCTTCAGCGGTTTTTTTGACTGCGTTAACCACACCATGTAAGAGGCGATTGACCTCTACGGGCTCCGCATTGATCTCCATTTTCCCGGATTCCAGCCGAACCAGGTCCAAAAGATCATTGATAAGCTTTAGAAGCCGCATGCCGTTGCTCTGCATCATCAGAAGTAGTTGGCGTACCTCTGGTTCCGATGCGGAGCCACGCTCTTGAATCAGGCTTTGCAGCGGCGTCAATAGCAGAGTGAGAGGGGTGCGTAGCTCGTGGCTGATATTAGCGAAAAAGCGGCTCTTGATTCGGTCAAGCTCCACCAGTTTTTGATTGGTTGCCTCGAGTGCTCTTCTGTTTTGACCCAACTCGAAACGAAGGACGAATTCGCGAAAATGAAGCTGATTGTAAAGGTAGTTGCCGGTAACGACGATGATTCCCGTGAGGACCAAAAAATAGACGTTATTGAAGAATATCCCCTTTTCTTGCGCGATCGGCCAAGGCGAACAAGCGACAAAATAAAAAAGATGAAGCACGGCCAGCGCTAACAGGGACTCGCCCGTCGTCCAATGCACGATTGCATTGACCGCAAGAAGTATGAGAATCAGCCCGGCGTAGTAAGGAGACGCCGGCCCCTCGGTCACGGCAATCATCCACGAGATGAAGAAGGCCGGAAGGATGGCTATTGGGATTCCAAGCAATTGGTAGTGACGCTGGCCGAAAGAGGTCTTGTGCAGCGCCCACCAGGCTCCGGCTAAGACAGAACACAATAGGCGGAGCTGGAAAAACTCCAACACACGCCCAGGATAAACGAAAAGATCCAAGATGATTCCGGCCGGCATGAGAACCATAACCAGAGCGCAGGCTACTTTTCCGCTACGAATACGCTCCTGACGCTCGCTGGCGATAAAAGCCTGCTCGAATTCCTCCTCGCGCCGAGCCGGTCCATCAGCGCTCATGGGGGTTTCCTTACCTCGATAAAAATATTGATGCCGGTATCATCGGATTTGAGACGGGCGCTCGTGGGAGAAACGCGGTCCGGGATCAAGCTGTTCAGTTGTACAGAACTGCGGTAGACCAAATGCCATTCAAGAAGATATTCCATCCCGTTGCGCGAGGGATTCGAAGTTTCCACATTGGTTGCGACGAGTAGTCCTCCAGGTTCAAGCATCTCATAAAAGATGTTCATGAGATGTTTGCATATACGATCTGATAGATAGTCGAAAATTCCAGCGCAATAAACCATATCGTATCCCTGCGCTGAGAAATGCGTCTCTTTAAGGACTTGGTGGACAGACTTTTTGAGTACTTCAATCTTGGTTTTACGGCTAAATTTAATTTTGAGTTCTTCGAGGACTCTGCTGGTATGCTGAATGGTTTCCTCGTTAAAATCGAGCAAGACAAAATCGGCATTATTGCTCACGTCATCACGCATGAGAAAATTTTGGACCTCTCTGGCCGGTCCACATCCTAGATTGAAGATCCTTGCGGATTTACGGTTTTGCGTTACCCGGTGAGTTTCTTGTGCTAAAACATCGGTTAAGTAGCTGATGCGATTTCGGTGCGCACCTGCAGGGCACTGACTCAGGAACCACGCATTGATAATTTTGGAGAAAAGAGAACTGCCTTCCATCGGATCCCGCAGGATCATGTTGACCATTTCATAATCACCCGCATAACCTAGGGGTTTGTGGTACGTTCGGTAAGCGAACGGAGAACATAGCAGATGTGGATGGAGCTGCCGTTTGGCGTAGTTCCTATGACTCGGCAAAAGTGGATCCGGTACATCGGCGGCTATCTCTTCAAACCGACCAAAGAGGGAATCAATCGAGGGGAGAAGACTCGGGGCCAATTCATGGATCACCGCGAGTTCGGTTTTTAAACGGTCAGCGGATGACAGGGAGCGAATCCCTAACTCTACGTGCTCAAGCCAACGCTTGAGTTCCGTCAAATAGTTTTGCAGGTCTGCCACAACCACTTTGTATTGAGGCTGAATGCTGTGAATTCGCTCCCACTGCCGGAGAAAATTAGTGAAATCCGCACGCAGTTTTTTTGGCTGAGAAGCTAGGCCAAGGAGATCCACATCAAGCCAGGCTTCTTCGAGGGTTGCTTCGCAAACCAGCATAATACCCGTATTCACAAGGTTACTTACGGTAGCGCGACCTGAATAGATCAACTGTTCATTAACGATAATTTTGAACGTTGTCAGAATCTCGGAGAGCTGGAGGATACTGTAGGGATTGTAAACTTCAAAAACGACCACATCGCGTGTGATGCGCAGTGGCGTAGCTCGAACGGTGTAGCCTTGGCTCGTGGAGCAGAGGATGATCGTGTCGCTCTCGGCTGTTTTTAGGCCGAGCGGATTCTCGCTAGTCTTCATTAGAACAATCGGCAGTCGCTTCAGAGAGCTGATTTGTTTTATTTCTCCCTCGGTTGTTCGTCAATAGACATTTCATCCCGGTCCGCGCAAAGGCTTAGATGTGCCCTTCCCGTGATTCGGTGAGCGCGCAAGCCTTTGCATCGCTTCAGGGGGGGGCGAGTAGCCTACTATTTGCCGCCGTTGCGAGCCAAAATTGAGCGCCTCTCCAACGCCAGACGCGACCGGATACTGCGGGAGAGGATCGGGAAAATCTTCTGAAGAATTTGGCCAAGCGGGGAGCGCAAAAGGCCAACCCTTAGGTGCTTGCCACGATTTCGGATGATCTGTGCACGGCGAACTGCCGGTGTTTCTAGCTGTTGAATATTGGAGCCACCCGCCGGAGTCGAACCGGCGACCTACTGATTACGAATCAGTTGCTCTGCCGACTGAGCTAGGGTGGCTCACAGCGGCCTTATAAAATGGATCAGAGCCGCCACGAAAAAGGCACCAACGTAAGCGGCGATGACATCGAACAGGATTCGGAATTGAGGCAAACTATCGAAGTATTCCTGCAGACCAGAAACAAGTATCACGAATTGGCTCAAGAACAAACCGGTCATACCCACAAGCAGCCATGAGATAACGCCCGATCGCCTTTCGGCGGCGGCGGTTTTACTGGCGGCGAAACCGGCTATCAACGCCACGCCTAGAGTGATCAGAGGACTTTCTAGCAGATAATCAAAAACATGTTGCGCTAACTCTTTCACCCGTTCACCATCGATTTCAACAGGTCTTTCGTTGCAGCTTTAGGGTCATCGGCATTGACTATCGCCGAAATCAGGGCGACGCCAAAAACGCCGGCGTGCTTCGCGTCCAGAATATTTTCCGCCTTAATTCCGCCTATAGCATAAACGGGTAGTTCAATTTTTTCTACTATTTCTTTTAACGTGTTCAATCCTTGAGGCGCTCCATAAACGGCTTTAGACGGCGTGAAGTAAACGGGGCCAAACAAGACGAAGTCAGCGCCACACCCTTGTGCTTCCAACGCTTCGCCGAGCGAATGAGTCGACAAACCGATCATCTTGTCCGCGCCCAGCAGCTGTCGAGCTATTTCGGCATGCACCGATGCGTTGCCCAACTGTACTCCGGCGGCGTCAACGGCTAGAGCGATATCGATCCGTTCATTGATAAACAATGCCGCTTGATAAGTTTGGCATAGCTTGCTCACTTTTTCGGCCAGCAAAAATAAATTCCTGCCGCCGAGATCTTTCTCTCTTAGCTGGATAGCTCTGACGCCACCGTCGAGAGCTTGTTCTACGATCCAGAGTAAACTGCGCCCTCTTGTCTGCGTTCGGTCGGTAACCACTAAAAGATTGAAGTCGGGCTTGGGCACGTGGAATGTCTCAAGCCAAAATGCCTTCGATGGGACTGGAAGCTGTGGCGTAAAGCTTCTTGCCGATACGGCCGGCGAGGAATGCTTTGCGTCCGGCTTCCACCCCGAGCCGCATCGCTTCTGCCATGAGTATCGGATCTCTAGCACCGGCAATTGCGGTGTTCATCAAAACGCCCTGACAGCCCATTTCCATAGCAATGGCGGCATCCGATGCGGTTCCCACACCCGCATCAACAATGACGGGAACCGTGGCTTGCTCAAGAATGATGCAAATATTGTAAGGATTGCGGATCCCTAGACCTGATCCAATGGGTGCCGCCAGGGGCATGACAGCAGCGCAGCCGATATCTTCGAGTTTTTTGGCTGTGATGGGGTCATCGGTGATGTAAGGAAGCACGATAAATCCTTCCTTCACTAAAATCGCCGCCGCCTCTAGAGTGGCGGGAACGTCCGGAAACAGCGTCTTATCGTCACCGATCACTTCCAATTTGACCAATTTGCCAACGCCGGCCTCGCGGGCCAGCCGGCAGGTCCGAACCGCATCGTCAGCGGTGTAACAGCCGGCGGTATTCGGTAAGATGGTATATTTCTCCGGATCCAAGTAATCGAGCAAGTTTTCTTTATTAGGGTCTGTAATATTCACGCGTCTGACGGCGACAGTGACGATTTCAGCGCCGGAGGCCTCAATAGCTCTCCTGGTTTGCTCAAAATCCCGGTATTTTCCAGTTCCCACGATAAGCCGTGAGCGATAGTTCTTGTCAGCCAATTTGAAAACATCCTGCATATATTTATCCTCCACCGACAAAGTGGACAATTTCGAGCCTGTCTCCCTCTTGCAGAGACGTCGAGTCATGTGCTTCACGCGATACGATATCGCGGTTCAGTTCTACAACAACGCGGCCGGCGCGGATTTGTAGTTCCTCCAGGAGCCCGGCAATGTTAAGTCCTTCTGGAACTTCCTTTTCTTCTCCGTTTACTAGTACTTTCATAAAAAAACCGTATTCACTTCACCACCACAAGGTGGCCAGGGAATACGGTCTCAAGTTCGTCCCGCCCTTATAGATAAACAGAAGAAGGGACTGTGACTCTCACGCTTCCCTACGCCGGCGCGAACCGGATCAGGTTCGAAGGGTTACCTGCCAATCGCGCAGGCTCTCAGTCTGCCTTGGGCAGACACCCCTAGCTTTGATTGCACCCTTAACAGAGCGATTGGGCCAAGTCAAATTAGCTTGACCGAAACAAAGCGGCTCTTAATCGGGAATTCGCTTTGGATACCCGCAACTTCTCCCCTGGCAAATCATTTGCCCAAAAAAGCCGAGTTGTTTTCGATCAAAAAAGCAATCAGACAAAAGGGAGCTTGCGATAACCTCGACGATTGAGCCGTTGCTTTTTCGCGCCCCTTATTCGTGCCCGGTGATGTCTACCTCGATTACTCCGATGCCTTCCACTTCTCCTTCGACTTTATCGCCCGGCTTCAAGAACACTGGCGGCACGCGGGCAAATCCGACACCCGACGGCGTTCCAGTGCTAATCATATCTCCGGGTTCAAGTGTCAGACCTTGCGACAGCGACTC
Organism: Deltaproteobacteria bacterium; assembly: GCA_009379725.1. GTDB lineage: Bacteria > Desulfobacterota > Binatia > UBA9968 > UBA9968 > WHTF01. The sequence goes on along the minus strand of WHTF01000016.1, from coordinate 32,583 downwards.
GATGGTGGTGGGGATGTCGAAAATCATGTCGCGGGTGTTGCCGTCTTGCATGACTTCACCATTGACCCGACAGATGAGTCGCACTTGTTGCGGGTCTTTAAGAGCGCTCTTGTGGACAATCCATGGTCCCATCGGGCAAAAGGTATCCAACGATTTCCCTTTGAACCATTGGCCATGCCGCCGTTGTAGTTCGCGTGCCGTCATATCGAGACAGACGGTATAGCCGAAAACGTAGTCGTAAGCTTTTTCTTTGGGAATATCGCGGCCGCGTTTTCCGATCACGACGGCGAGTTCGACTTCCCAATCGAGCTTATCCGTAATTTTATGGTTAATCACTTTACCCAGATGGCCAATGACGCTGGTGGCAGGTTTACTAAAGAAGACCGGGTAATCAGGATACTTGATCTCCAGCGACCGTGCTTTGGCGCCTTCTTCCACATGTTCCCTGTAATTGATGCCGAGCATGACGACGTTTTTCTTCGGCAACGGAATGGGCGCCATAAGTTTGGCCTGATTGAGTTTTAACAAGGCACCCGCGCCAGACAGTTTTTTTCGGTCCGTCAAATTCTTAGCGCCGACGTATTTTTCAGCCTTACGGGCGACCTGAAGCGCCTTGGAGCCGGCCTCAATGAACGCTTGCATGCTGTTCAAAAACGGCGCATTGCCGCCTTTTAAATAGCGGCGATTAATTTCCGCCAAATCGATGATTTCATCTTGTGCCCCCATGACGCCGATCCGTTGCTGGTTTTTCCGAGTAAAAGTCACCAAACGCATGGTATCCTCCAGTTGGGAAAATTGAACTATTAGAAGTATTAAGTGGTGGTGCCGAGAACTCTGCCGGCGTTTTCGCTGCAGATTCTCTCCTTGTCTTTTGTGGAAATGTTTGTTTTTCTCAGGGACTCCACTGGTTCGGGATCACCCATATCGTATGGATAATCGCTCCCAAGTAGGACGCGGTCGGCATGAAAACTTACGACCAGGTCCTCTAGCGTCATTTCGCTGCCCGTGAGGGTATCGATAATCATAGTAATCGTAACGCATGCATATAAACGGAATCAGCTATAGGAGAGGGGCAGGAGATTGTCAAGTTTACTAGACATGATAGACAATCGACATCGGCATGAGATAAAGCGAGCGCTTTTAACAGAAGCTCCGGTATGAGCAAAGGCGAAGCTGTTGGAAAGAATCAAGCGAGGGGCCATTTAATGGTTCCGTGCTCAACGAATGAGATCAGAAACCGCGCCTCTGATCGGAAACAAATTGCCTGAAGAATCCAGCGGTGGTAGCTTCTATCCATGAAATCGCGGAAAGACAATCGGGCCACAATGCGTGAGGGAGATCGCATTCTGATCAACAAGGGGATCTCCAAAAAAGTTTTCATTATTGCGCGGGTCGAAATTCCTCATTCCAGCGAACGGATTTTTGTATCAAAATCGGGTGGAAAATACACGATGGGACTCAAAGTCTGGAAATCGGACTATGCCTGGAGCGAGAAAAATCAGATGTGGGTTCCCAAACAATAATTGAACCGCCGGCTTTGGGGGGTTGGTTTGTGCTCATTCTGTCGCTAAGTCATCTTCACCGGATCCCAGTTAAGCAGCTGCACACGCTCAGGATGCAAGCTAGCGGCGAACATCCTCGGTAAGCGATCCTCGATGACCATGAAACGCAATTTTGCCACTTTCCTGACTCATCTTCGAAACGGCGAAGGCCCCGCCTTTGCCGCTATCTTGGGCGACGATCTGCAAGTACAGTCAGCTTGCAAGTCGATTATCGATCTTCTGGTTCCTCAAGAGCAGCGCGGATTCAATCTTGAGCGGTTCGACGGGCGTTCCGCAGCATGGGAGCAAATCGAATCATCGCTGATGACGCCGCCGCTTTTTCCTGGAAAGAAATTGGTCTGGGTGGAAAACGCGCCCTACCTCGTTTCGCGTGAACACAAAGGCGAAGCCGGTGAGAAAGTTTTGCAACTATGGAGCGAAGGGAAAAGGGACGAAGCAGGCAAACTTTTACTCGATTTGTTGGCGCTGGAGGGTTGGACCCCTGAACAATGGGAGCAGCTTGAGCCACGGTCTTCGATGGAGCCATTGATCGATCTTTTGAACCTAGAAGATCAGGACACTCGTGAAGCAGCAGGCGCGCTGGTTTCATACTGCAAGAGCAAAAGAGTCGAGCTCAAACAGCGCCACGAAGCTGAGGAACACGGACTCCTTGAGCTGCTCGATCAGGGTTTGCCACCCTGGGATTTTCTTCTCCTTACTCCGCCGCAGGTTGACCGGCGGACACGGATTTACAAGCGATTCGAAGAAACCGGCTCGGTTTTTCACCTCGGACTGGAGCGCGATCGCAGTGGCAAAGTCAGCCGCGATAGTCTGCGGCAATTTGTTGACCAGCGATTGACGCGATCGGGTAAGAGCGTTGAGCCAAAAGCGCGCGAACTCATCTTGTTTCGTGCCGGCGATGAGCTGCGGACGCTTGAGCAAGAGTTGGAAAAGCTGCTGCTTTACGTCGGCGATCAGCCCACGGTACGTGCCCGGGACGTTGAAGCGATCTTTGGTGATCACGGGGAAGGTTGGATCTTCGACCTCACGCGTTTGCTTGCTGCGCGCGAAGTCACCGCGGCCCTTCACCAACTGCACCGTCTGGTGGCCCAAGGCGATCACCCCCTCAAGTTACTCGGCACAATCGCCGCTGAAGTTCGCAAGCTTTTATCAGCGCGCCAGTTGATAGAGGGTGAGCTGCGCGGGCGTTGGAAACGCGGCATGACCTATAACCAATTTCAGCAGGCGGTGCTGAGTGAAGAAACGACATTACTGACACGCAATCCGTACGCGGATTACATGTGTTTTCAAAGAGCTGAAAGTTTTTCGCTGAGAGAACTGCTGTCCTATTTGCGCGGTATTCATGATGCGGATCTGTGTTTAAAATCGAATGGGACTAACCCGCGGTTGGTCATGGAAAGGCTGATTTTGCACATGTGTATGGGAGCTCGTCGAGGCAAGGAAGCGGCCGCGCGCACGACCAGAAGATGAGATATTTGCCAACTTATACCGTGCTCTCGTTGTTGATCTGCGCACGATTTGTTGCCCCGGTCGATGCGGATATGGCTGTTCAGGTTTGTTTCAGCCCTCAAGTAAAGTGCTCCACCCATATTTTGCGAGAAATTGATAAGGCTAAAAAGGAGCTTCTGGTCGCGGTTTACGCTTTTACCAGCGATGATTTAGCCAGAGCGTTAGTGCAGGCGAAGAAGCGGGGTGTCATCGTCCAAGTCATAATCGACCGAGAATTCGAATCGCGCAATGTAAGTTCCAAGGGAAAGTTTTTAGAGGCTCAGAAAATTTCGGTTCGCCGTATTTCCGGAAGCAAACCCGCTAATTCGAACAGAGATACGGGGCTGATGCACCAGAAATTTGCCATAGTGGACCGTCGAATCGTTGTCACTGGTTCTTACAATTGGACTCAATCCGCAGATAGTCTCAATGATGAAAATCTCCTGCTTTTTCACGATGCTGCCCCTCTGGCAGAGGAGTATCGAAAAACCTTTGTCCGTCTATGGGAGAGGAATTTTTGAAAGGCTTCTCAGCGCACAACGCGATCCTTGTCCTCACCGCCTTCTCGGCCGGGATCTTTGCGCATTTTCTCTATCAACAATGGAATTCCTCGGTTCCGCAATTTCAAGAAGTTAACCAAACTTCGCAGGTTCAAATCGCCAGCGGTGAACTCCAAAGCTTTCGGGTCGGCTTTGCGCCGTTGACAATCTCTACCGAAGAGCCCGGCGAGCTGCCGGTCTTACAAGCAATCGATGTGGAAAAGATCCGAGGCTTAGCAGGTAAACAAGCGCGGATTCGCGGTAGGATTTTTCGTGTTAGCCATTCCGCCAAGAGCAACACTTACTTTCTCAATTTCGGCCCTTCCCGCGCAGCGCTCACGGCGGTCATATTTGCGTCTGCCGTGGATCTTTTCGAAAAGAATAACCAACCGCCGAGAGGCTTCGATGGCAGGGAGGTCGAGCTACACGGCCAGGTTAAGGATCATCCGCAATATGGATTGGAAGTAATTTTGGAAAGTCCCCTACAAATTAAGATTCTAAAATAACTCTGTTGGCCTGTGAAATGCCTGCCGAAGGCCTGTCGGGTCGCGGTTTATCAGTGAAACAATCCGGAAAAATTCAGCTCAGCTTGTTTGTGCATGACCGCAATATCGGAACATCGGGCATACCAGTCATGGGTTACTGGTTTTGGGACAAAAAGCTACCACCCAATCATCTAACATGATATAAAAGCACCTGTATTAGAATGCTTCTAGGCAAGGTCTAGGCATTCAGTGAAGACGCACCGAAAGAGAGGCCAAGAAGCTGAAAAGATTTAACTCACGGGTGGTTTTCGCCGGCCTGGTTTTTACTTACCTGTTGCTAGCAATTTCCCCGCTCTGGGCGTTCACTCCGGAAAAAGATCTATCGGCGCGTGCCTTCCTGTTGATGAATGCCAAGACGGGCAAGATTTTGTATCAGAAAGACGCTGATCTTCGACTTCCTCCGGCCAGCACTACGAAAGTCTTGACTGCCATTCTCGCTCTGGAAAGTGCTAAGAAGCCAAGAAATCTCCTGCCCGTATCTAAGGCCGCTACACGCGTTCCCGCTTCCAAGCTTTACTTGAAGCCGGGACAAACTATTAGTATCGAAGATTTGCTCTATGCTCTGCTGCTATCCTCGGCCAACGACGCGAGTGTCGTGTTGGCCGAGGGGATTGGCGGAACGGTGGAAAAATTTGCCGATATGATGACTAAAAAGGCACACCACCTCGGGGCAACGAATAGCCATTTTACGAACCCTCATGGACTCACCGCAGTGGATCATTATTCAACGGCGCGCGATTTGGCGTTGATCTTTAGATACGCCATGAAAAATCCGACCTTCCGAGAAATCGTACATACCAAAATTAGCTCGGTGAGATCACTTTCACCCGGGAAAAAACGTACCAAGGCGCGACTCATTTCCGTGCGCAATCATAACCGTCTGTTATGGAACTTTGACGGCGCCCTTGGCGGCAAAACAGGCTATACTTTTGCGGCTCAGAAATGCTTTGTCGGGGCGGTGGAGCGAAATGGTGTGACTCTGATTGTTTCCCTGCTGGGATCGCGGGACCTCTGGGGTGATACCAAACGGCTTCTCGAATATGGATTCGACAACTACGAAGCGCTTAATGATCCGATGCCTACCTTCGCTCGCTCCACAACTGCGGAACGAGCGGCTCCTCGTCAGGCAAAATCGTCTGCACCGATTGCGACTTCCCAAGAGGACACCGAGCCTGATGCTTTTGCTGACGGTTACGTTATACAGGTCGGTTCATTTCGCGAGCGGCAACGAGCAGAATCTTTGCTAAAGGCGTTTTCGGAGAAAGGCTTCGAAGTTTTTGTTGAAACCGCGGCGTTGGATGACAGCGGCGGCGAAACTACCTATCGCGTGAGGTTAGGTCCCTATCGACAGCTCTTGGAAGCGCAAGAAATAGTCCAGGAAGTGTTCAACCAAAGCGGTCAACGGGCTCTCATCTTTCCTCTTCCCATGCTGCCAAATGTTGAAGGTAGCGGGAACCCGCAAGAACCCCCAATGTAATTCCGCTAAACCTCAATGGCAATGCCATCTTGCGCTGTGGGGTAGGCGATCTCCGCTTTGCGAACAAGCATGTCGTCGCCCATATGGGTCAGCATGATCTTGCCGCACTGCAATGTCGATAGCTGTTTTTGCAGTTGGCGATAATTCATGTGATTGGACGTTTGCCGGTCGTACGACGAACATTCACAGAGGAAGAGGTTAACGTTACGGGCGTGCGCGCGAAATTGATCTGTCCATGCAGAATCCCCTGAAAACAGAATTTGCCTGCCTTCGTAGCTGACCTTAAGAGCGAGAGACACCTCGTTTACCTGGTGCGGCACTCGAAATGAAAACACCCCGATGCCCTCGATATCTGTGGACGTATCGGGCTGCAACACGTGAAATTGGCTGGGTGGCAGGTCTTTAGACTCCCCCATGTCACGGCCATACATCAGGTTGAATAAACCACGGACTTTTTCTTCGGCGCCAACGGGCCCTGCCACGTGTAACGGCTTTTCACGTTTCTTTTGGTACATGTATTCAATGAAGAAAAACGGTAGACCGCCAAAATGATCGCCGTGCAGGTGGCTTAAGAAGATGACATCCAAGCGACGGGAATCGAGTCCAAGTTTCTTCATCGCTAACAACGACGTTGGGCCGCAGTCCAACAAAAACAATCGATCCGAAGCTTCGACCAAATAACCGCTGTGATTGCGGCCGCCGCTGCCGAATGCATCGCCGCAGCCAAGTACATGAAGTTTCATTAGAGTACACCGAAGAGGTTTGTATTAATTAATCCTCTGGAGCACCCCGAGTCAATGGAGAACATGCCCTGGACAAGTAAATTAGTTGCTTTTTCAAGTCCGGGCGATTAAATTAATCGACGTGTCAGTCCAGAAACGCCCTGTTTTTACTTCCTACAGCACGAGTCTTTGGGTGCGATTTTTAAGATTTAATCTCTCGTCGCACAAGAAATTGGAATACGACCTCGCAAAAGTTGGCCTGACACCACCGCAGTTTTACGTACTTGCAACGATCGGTTATGCCGGAAGTTTGCCGTTCGGAGAAATCGGCGCCAAAATGATGGTAACGGTGAGTAATCTCACCGGCATCGTCGACCGCTTGGAAGACAAGAAGCTCGTTGCGCGGAAACGCGATGAAACAGACCGTCGCGTCGTTCATGTGTTATTGACGGAAAAAGGCACGAAACTCTACAAGAGCACAATCCCGCTGTTTGAGAAAAGCATCGCGCAGATTTTTGCTTCCCTCGATATGCCGCGACAGAAAAAGCTCTCCGCGCTTCTGCGGAACCTGAATCACGCCACCTGACAAAGTAGCTCGTTTGTTGACACGAGTTAATTCGTAGTTATACAGTTAAGGTCTAAAATACTTTTCATTGAATCCCGTGAAAGACGAATCAAATAAACCGGTGGGGCTCGAACGGGTCAAAAAATGGCTTTACGCCAAAGGCCTCGCTGAGCGCAGTAGCGGCTGTGTTTTGTGCGGCTCTTGTTACGGGCATGGCCCGGCCAACCCCATGGAAGATATCCCTGGCCCCAAAACGAAATGTCCTCCGTATGAATTCTACCGGTTTCAGCGCCACACGCCGAAGTCGCGTTGGCTGATGGCGCAACGCGTCTTCCATGGTCTGGATCCGATCACTCCCGAACTCAAAGAAGTCATCTATAGCTGTACGAACTGTCTGATGTGCCAGGAGCTCTGCGGCGTCCGCGATGACGGTTATGGTCCGTGGGATATTACAGTCGCCATGCGAGAGGAGATAACTAAAAAAGAGGGTCCCATCGAGGCGCATCGGCACCTCTATCAAGGCCTGCAGCAGCATGACAATCCGTGGTCGCAACCGAAGTCGGCACGCGGGGCTTGGGCAGACGGATTAGGACTCTTGAAGCTTGGCGATAAAGCGGCAACGACGCTATTGTTCGCCGGCTGCTCTGCCGATCAAGCGACTGGGCGCAGTAGCGCTGTTGCGCTGGCCAGGCTGATGCAGAAGGCCGGCGAGGAGTTCACCATTCTTGGCGACGAAGAAAAATGTTGCGGCCTTTATGCCTTCGATCTCGGCTTTCGCGACGAGTACGAGCGCTTGCGACAAAATAATCTAGCGACCCTCGCCAATGCCGGCATCCGAAAAGTGGTCGTTGCCTGTGGCAGTTGCCAGCGTATCTGGCGCGAATACGCCAAGGTTGCCGGCGCGGACTTCGAAGTGATGCACGGCGTGGAATATATCGATCAAGCCGTGCTCTTGGATCGACTGAAATTTACCAAGCAGATTCGTAAAAAAGTGACCTATCATGATTCTTGCCATTTGGGTCGAGGTTGTGGAGTCTACCAAGCACCTCGGAGTATTTTGCGCGCAATCCCCGGGATCGAGCTGGTGGAAATGGAACGCAATCAACGTTGGGCGTGGTGTTGCGGCGGGGGTGGTGGCGTTCCCGAAGCGGATCCGGACCTCGCTCGATGGAGCGCAGTGGATCGCATGCGTGAGGCCAAAGAGACCGGCGCCGAACTGGTACTGACATCGAGCGCGCTTTGCCAGCGGTCTTTCGCCGCCCTTCAACAGACCGCCCTGCCGACTCAGGATCTGCTCGAATTCGTCTGTCAGGCTCTTTAATCCATGCTTAAAGAAGCTCACTTCACACCGCAAAGAATGCTTTCGATGCTTGGGCTCAAGCCCGATTCTCTCGGTCCCTTTGCCTTGATTCCCGGTCCCAAGGAGCGCAGTCATTTGTTGTTGGAGCTCCTGGACAACCCGCAAAAGAACTTTACGTTTTTGGATTACGAGATGCATACCGGCAGCCTGGAAGGAAAAAGAGTGACCGTCGGCAACGGCGGGCGCTATGCCCCGGATACCGCGATTACCACTGAGATTCTCTGCGGCGCCGGCGCTCAGTCGCTGATCCGGGTGGGAAGTTGCGGTTCATTACAGGAACATGTGAAAATCGGCGATCTGGTCATCGTCACTGGAGCCCTGCGCGGCGAGGGCACATCGTCCTACTACGTCCCGCAAAACTTTTCGACAGTGGCCCACCCCGACATCGTCCAGGCGCTGAAGCAGGCGTCGGAACGGCTGAAGGTGCGTTACCATCTGGGTTGGATCTTTACCACCGATGCTTTGTTCCAAGAAACGCGGGAACTGATTCAGCAACTCAACCAGCAAAACGTCTCGAGCATCGACATGGTTACCTCGACTTTTTTGACCATTGCTCAGGTCCGAAAGAAAAAGGCGGGCGCTATTCTTGCCGTTTCCGATGAATGTTTACACGGCACGTTCGGCTTTCGTGATCCCCTGTTTCTCGCGGCCGAAGAGAAAATTATCGCGGTTGCTCGCGAAGCTCTCAATTATCTTTAGCTACGATCATCATTGGGGGAACACAATCATGACCGCGGCACACAGTCCTCTGTTTGAACCGGTTTTCTGGGAACAGAACGGTTTCCGAATTCTTGACGAGATCTTACTGCCGGAGAGAATCGAATACATCAGCGTTAAACATGCTTGGCAGGCCCTCGATGCGGTGCACGATATGAGAACGCGGGCTTTCGGCCAGGTGCTCACGTTTCTCTATAGCGGCGCACTCATTGCAGAGAACTACCAAGGCAAAGAAGTTGAGCCTCTGCGCCATTCGGTGAGGCGGTTGACCCAGCAATTTTGTCAAGCACGGCCGACTTTCGATTTCCGCGGTCTGGGTCAATATTTCGAGGATTGGTTTGACAAGCTACCAGAGGACGTTAACGCCGGTGAGTGGATCACAAGCCAGGCTCGTGATTTGGCCGCGCAAATCGTTTGCGCCCGGGTTCGGCGAGCAAAGAGAACTGCCGAGATCTTGCCGGATCCGGCTAGGGTTTTGACCCATTGCAATGTCAGCGGAGAACTCGTGGCCGTGGCGCAGCATTGTCAAAGCTTGGGCAAAGAATTTGCCGTCATTGCCACGGAAACCCGGCCCTATCTGCAAGGCGCGCGACTGACCGCGTGGGAACTCGCGCGGGCAGGCGTCGCGGTTTCACTCATTCCCGATTGCGCCATCGCCCAAGTCATGGCCAAAGGCGAGGTCAATGCCGTGATCGTCGGTTCGGATCGGGCGGCGCAGAATGGCGATATCATTAACAAGGTCGGCACATACCCATTGGCGTTGATGGCCAAAGAATATGACATTCCGTTTCATGCTCTGATTCAAGATCCGCGCTCGTTGACCCGAGGCAGCGATGTGCCGATTGAAGAACGCCCGGCCTCGGAACTGCTAACTTTTCACGGACAGCGATTAATTGCCGATGATAAGATCGCGTCGCGCTATCCAGCCTTTGATGTCACACCGGCCGCTTTGATCACTCATCTCATCGGCTTTGACGATCTTTATACCCCGGAGAGTTTCCGCAGGAAACATCAACCGCAGAACATCACAGAAACCAGGCCAGCGAAGCGCGACAGCAAGTACCTGCTGATATACGGAGTGCCGCCGCAAAACCAATACGATTATCTGATAAGCGCGCTTAAAGCCGAACAAGCTAACTGCCTGCTGGTTCCGGAAATGCGCCCGCAGCTCTGGGGTGTTCACGCCGTCGCGCCGGCATTGCTGCGGCGCAATGCGCCAACGACACTGATCTCGGACAACATGATGGGAACGCTTTTCGCCCAGGGCGAAATTCGTAAGCTCTACCTTTACTACAGCGGCCTCGATGAGCAGGGACCGAGCGGCATCTGTGGCTCGCTTTTGTCGGTTCGGCTCGCGCAGAATCATGGCGTAGCCATCGAACTGCTGGCGTCGGAACCACAGACCGATTTGACCGTCGACTCCGATGTTTCGACTTTTATGGGAACAGGCATCTGTCCAACCGGAGTATTCATACGGCCCGTCGAGACCGAAGTTGTGCCCTGGGCGCTGTTTAAAGAGTCTAAGAGAACGACCGATGCAAAAGTATGAACAGGAGATGATCCAGTGGGGCAAGCTGCTTTTTGAGCGGCGCCTCATCAGTGGCTGGGGCGGAAACATCAGTTGCCGCATGGGTGAGAATGACTTTTTGGTTACGGGGCAGCATGCGCCCCTGGGATTTCTTACGCCGGAAGATTTGGTGCGGATAAACAACGCCGGACAGCCAGTAAACAAGAGCCAACGGGCGTCGAGCGAAACACTCATGCACATGGCCGTTTATACGGGTACGGAAACGCAAGTGATTATTCATGTTCACCCGCCCCTGGTGCTGGCATTTTCATTGACTCACGATCGTTTCGTTCCGGTCAGTTTTGAGGAAAAGTACACGATCGGCGAAGTTCCGATCATCGCCCAAGACACTCCGACGGTAACAGAGCCTGAGAAGGTCGTCGAAGAACTCAGATATCATCCGGTCGTCATTATCAAGGGCCACGGAACGGTGGCGATCGGAAAAAGCTTTCAAGAGGCGTTTCTTCTCACTGATTTGCTAGAAGAAGCCGTGCGCTGCCGGTTTTTTACCGAACCCATGGGGAACGCCGATGTTTCGCCGACCGATTTACAATCCGCGCAAGCAGCCGGCGTCGCGCCGTCAACCGGTGAACGCTATGCGATGTTTTCAAAAGAGCACATGACGGCCTTGGTGGACAGCGCCAACCGAGATTCCGATTTCAGATCTCGGGGAGAAGAAACCGGTCTTTCGACCTCCCTGACGTTATCTCTCGACGAGAGCGAAGCCGCTTGGACGGTTCATTTTGCCAATGGTGAGATTACTCACCTTAGTCAAGGCGACAGCGGCGAGTTCATGATCAGCGGCCAACAAGAATGGTGGAGCGCGGTGTTTCGTGCCCGCATCGACCCGTTTCTCGCCACCCAGCAGGGTAAGCTAAAACTCAAACGTGGCGAGCTGTCGCATTTGTCGCGCTGGTACAGACCTTTTCAGAGGGCTTTTTCAATATGGCAAACCATACCCATCCAGTAGGCTTTTTCGCCGCCGAAGTGCTCGACCAAACCTCGCGAAAGCATCCCGATAAGACCGCCATCATCGCCAAAGAAGAAGAGCTGAATTTCTCGGTTCTCAACCAGCGGGTGCATGCCCTGGCCGGTCATTTACAGAATGAATGCATCAAACGGGGCGATCGGGTTGGCGTGTTGTTACCCAACTGCGTGGCAATTCCGCTGATTTATTTCGCGACACAGAAAATCGGTGCTGTTACCGTTATCCTCGATGCGCGCTTGAAGGGCAAGGAGTTACAGGGCGTGTTGGAGGATGCCGATCTCAAGCTTTTGGTCGTCCATCAGCAGCTCTTTGCTGAGGTGGCCGGTGCTTTGGGAGGGATTTCGACCGTTCCTGCCTGGATTGTTGGCGAAGAAGGGCAACAGAGCTTCGAGAAACGCTATGTGGCGCCGGCCAGAGCGGCGGTGCCGCCGCAATTCAGCGTCGACGATGATGCGCTGATCCTTTATACTTCGGGAACCACCGGCGAACCGAAAGGCGTGGTTCTTACCTACCGTAATCTGGCGCAGTATCCGCGCGTGATGGATCAAATGGGCATCACTGATTCCACCACCATTCGAGGTTGTATCCTGCCGATGTCGCATATCGTCGGTCCCATCGTGTGTAACGAAGTGGCCGATAAAGGATTCACTTTAATTATCTTCGATCAAATCAATCCGTTTACTCTATTGGAAGGCATTCAGAAACATCGAGTTACGGTGTTCGAAAGTGTGCCAATTGTTTTTCAACTTTTATTGGGCGTGCGCAATCTGTCCAGCTACGATACCAGCAGCGTAAAGATTGCCGCCATGATGGGCACAACTATTCCGTTGCCGCTGTTGCGAGCATTCCAATCCGCTCAGCCGCATATCAAAGTCATCCAAGGCTACGGTCTGACCGAGACATCGCCGATGATCACCCTGGTCGATCCCGATCAGGCCGAGGCCAGAATGGGCAGTATCGGCCGTGCCGTGCCCGGCATCGAGGTTAAGATCATCGACGACGCGGGCCAAGAATTACCCGTCGGCGAACCGGGAGAAATCATTACCCGAGGACCGCATGTCATGAAAGGCTACTTTCGCAAGGCGGAAGCCACGGCGGCACGCATTCGCGACGGTTGGCTATACACCGGCGATGTGGGCAAGTGTGGCGCAGACGGTTATTTTTTTCATTTAGGCCGCCGCGACGACATGGTTATTAGCGGCGGGCTTAACATCTATCCCGCTGAGGTGGAAAATTTGATCTACACTTATCCTGGAGTGCAGGAGACGATTGTCTTCGCCATCCCTGATCCCAAACGCGGTCAGGTCATCGGCGCCGCCGTAGTGCCGCGGCCGGGTCAGACGATTGCCGAGAAAGAGCTGCTGGCTTTTCTGCGCGGTAATCTCGCGAACTTCAAAGTGCCGCAAAAGATCGCGATCCGCGAATCGCTCCCGCGTACCTCATCGGGAAAGATCCTTCGCGACGCCGACATGTTGTTGTCCGACTGAGGATCGGTTCCATGAGCGAGTGGCGGCAAGTAATTACTAGATAAGGCAGGTTAAAAAAGTCGCCTGCCTCCACAGGATGGGGCAACCGTCTCTTTCCGGCCTGCCATACGCCACGTTTGCTCCAGTTAAAGCCAACGGGTAGACTGCGGTCGTGAACGCCAGAACGAGAAATCAATCCTCTAAGAAGGCCGCTCGCAACAACGATACGCCGTCGCAAAACGATGCGCGTAAGGTGGTGTTGCTGGACGGCCATTCGCTCGCTTACCGTGCCTTTTTTGCCTTGCCCGACACGTTGATCACATCCTCCGGACAGGTGACCAATGCCGTCTACGGTTTCACCTCGATGCTGATTAAGTTGTTGGCGGATGAACGGCCGCAGGCGGTAGTTGTTTGTTTCGATAAGGGTGCGCCGCAATTCCGGCTTGACCGCTATGCGCAATACAAGGCCGGAAGAGCCGAGACTCCCGATCTGTTCCGTCAGCAGTTGCCGTTGATCCGCGAAGTACTCCAAGCTTTGCGGATCCCAATGGTTGAGTTCGAAGGTTATGAAGCCGACGACCTTCTCGCGACATTAACAAAAAATTGCCGTACGGGAGGTTGCGAAGTCATTGTTGTCACCGGCGACCGTGACATCCTCCAGCTTGTCGGCGATGGCGTCTCGGTCATCATGACTCGCCGTGGGATCTCCGATGTCATCCGTTACGACGGAGCGACGGTGCTCGAACGTTATGGTGTAACGCCCGATCAATGGCTTGATTTTGTGGCGCTTAAAGGCGAACCATCGGACAATTTGCCCGGCATTCCGGGTGTCGGCGATAAGACCGCCGCTCAGCTGGTTAGAAAATACGGCGACATCGAGCAAATCATCGCGCATGCCGATGAGCTCAAACCTAAACTCCGCGACGCCGTCAAAGCGCACGCCGATCAGGTGCGGATCAACAAAGAGTTGGGACGATTACTCAGTGACGTCGCGCTTGAGATGGATTCGGCGAGCCTTTGTCTCCAGCCGTGGGATGACGAAGAAGTTCGCAAACTTTTCACTTCCCTCGAGTTCCGCACGCTGCACGAGCGTCTGAAAGCGCTTAACATGCACGTTGGGGTGGCTACTCCAGCTCTCGAATTAGAAGTTATTTCTGAATTGATTTCCGCGGAAGAAATTCGTCAAGACAGTGTCGTGGCGCTGGCTTGGAGTGACGACCGGCTCGCTCTCTGTGATAGTCCCGGCAAGGTACGGACGCTGCCTTTATCTGCGGCAATGGACCAACTCGCGGCTTTCCTTCAAGATTCGACGCGACAAAAAACGGCCCACGATGCCAAAACGATGTATCGTTTGGCCCTGGCTGCCGGCGTTGAAATCAGAGGTCTTTATTGCGACACGAAGGTCGCCGCGTATCTCCTGGAACCGGGTTCCGCCTCCGGCTATACGCTCAAGGACGCGGTCGGACGTTACCTCGGAGCTTCTCTCGACGGGAATGAGCCCGAGCCGCAAATCGGCGAGCAAACCGCTCTTGCGTTCGGCGCGGATCAAAAACGCGCGGTTGCTTACCAAGCGGTAGCCATTCAGGCCATGGTTCCGGTACTGGAACAGCAGTTGAGCGATCAGGGCATTTGGGAACTTGCTACGAGTTTGGAGTTCCCACTCGTCGGCGTACTCGCGAGCATGGAGCATAACGGCATTCTCGTTGACCGTGGGTATCTCGAAAGATTCGACGCCGATCTGGGAGAGAAGGTGATGGCGCTCGAGCGCGTTATCAAAGAGTTCGCGGGAGAAGAGTTCAAAGTCAACTCGCAGCCGCAGCTGCAGCGCATTCTTTTCGAAAAGCTGGCTCTGCCAAAGACGAGGAAAATAAAAACGGGTTACTCCACGGATGCTGCGGAGCTGGAGAAACTCGCCGGTACGCATCCGGTCATCCCAGCTCTACTCGAGTATCGTGAAGTGTCGAAGCTCAAGAACGGCTTTACCGAGATGCTGCTGGAGCTTGTCGATCCCAAGACTAGTCGAATCCAAACCACCTACGAGCAGACGACGGCCGCCACCGGACGATTATCGTCGACGGCACCTAACCTGCAAAACATTCCGATTCGTGGTGAGCTCGGACGCCAAATCCGGCGCGCCTTTATTGCGCCGCCGGGCTATGTGTTGTTGTCGGCCGATTATTCACAGATCGAGCTGCGTGTGCTCGCGCACCTGTCACAAGACGAAACATTTCTCCAAGCCTTTGCTCAGGGCCATGATTTTCATGCCACCATTGCCGCGAAAGTCTATGGTATCGCTTTGGCTGATGTCACCTCCCAGATGCGAAACCAGGTTAAGCAATTCTCTTACGGAATTGCCTATGGCATGTCGACTTTCGGAGTCTCGCAACGGCTCGGCGTCGAGATGGAGGAGGCGGCGAATTTTGTCGAAGCGTACTATGCACAGTTTCCGAAAGTGAAAAAGTTTCTCGCGGCCCAAGTGGAGCAGGCGAAAATCGACGGCTTTACGACCACCATGTTCGGCCGGCGCCGTTATCTGCCGGAGCTGCGCTCGTCCAATTTCCGCTTGCGGGCGCTGGGCGAGCGCATGGCGCTCAATACTCCCATCCAGGGCAGCGCCGCCGATATCATGAAGAAGGCAATGATCGCCGTTGATGCAGCTCTACGCACAGAACCGGCCGCCAAGATGCTGTTGACCGTGCACGACGAACTCGTATTCGAGGTTCCCGTTGAACAATTAGAGCGTGCTCGCGCGCTGATCGAAGAGGGCATGACCAGGGCCGCGGAACTTCGCTGCGGCCTCGTCGTCGATGTGCATGTTGGCCTAAATTGGGCGGAAGCTCACGCGTGAGCGAAGAATCGAATCATCACGAGAAGATTAGCTCCAAGGTGAGTAGATCTTCCGGAGCTTTGGTCGAAACTTGCCGGTAAGCGCTTACGGCCAATGGGCTAAACCGATGATCGCCCACGATTCGATCACAGAGACGCGCTCGTGCGAAGTAGTGAGTGGGGAGTCTTATGATCAAAGTTGCGGTTCCAGGCAAAGCTTCAACCATTATTGTGACGAGGCCGGACGCCAGCGAGGGGTTTGAAGTGCTTATGACCCGTCGCTCGCCGGAGATGAGGGTGCTGGGTGGCTTCTTGGTATTTCCCGGCGGAGGCGTAGAGCAGGAAGACTGCTCAGAGAACATGTTAGCGCGCTGCCGGGGTTTATCGCCAATCGAGGCCCAACAGATTCTCGCCACGACCATGACTCCCGAGCAGTCGATGGGTCACTGGGTGGCGGCGGTGCGAGAGCTATTCGAAGAGGCCGGAATACATTTCTTTGTCAGCGAAAGAGATTCGCATGCCGCGCTGGCCTCGGAATGCTTAGTAGAACGATTGGCGAAGAAACGCGAGGCATTATCCCAGGGACGGCTAGGCTTTGCGACTTTGTTGGAGTCCGAGCAGCTCTGTTGTGATGTTGGCCGAATCACTTATCTATTTCACCGCATTACTCCGGATCACCATCCTGTGCGTTTTGATACCCGTTTCTACGTGACCGCCTTACCTGAGGGGCAAATTCCTCTGGCCTTTTCTGAGGAAGTTGCCGAGAGTGTTTGGCTCACACCGCAAGAAGCGTTAGAACAATCGGAGTCCGGTCGCTTGCCAATGATGCCACCCACTCTGATCGCCCTACGCACACTTGCCGAGCAGAAGTCATGGCGAAATCTAAGATCTGCTTATGGATTGGGCTTGTAGGCTCGTTACGAAAAGAGCGTTTTGACCGGCAAAATAGACGGGCTAGAATTGCCGTGTGTCGACGCCCGTGTTAATATCAGCGGAATATTTGTGTAGGTAGGAAGCCAGCGCTTAACTCACCTCGACCCATTCCTGAGCATGGATCTAAAACAACCTTAAATACAACAATGACTCAACCAACTCCATTTTCGGTTCCCGCTACGATCGCGTATTTCTCGATGGACGTGGCTATCGATTCCGCTATCCCGACCTACAGCGGGGGTTTGGGCATCCTAGCCGGCGACACATTGCGCTCGGCCGCCGATCTAAGCGTGCCGATGGTGGCATTCACGTTGCTGCACCGAAAAGGCTACTTCGATCAGCGGCTTGATGCGCTAGGTAACCAAATGGAGAGCCCCTCGCAGTGGTCGCCCGAGAACCATCTCGAACCGTTGCCGCCGCGAGTTTCAGTGATCATCGAAGGCCGGGAAGTTAAAATACGCGCTTGGCAGTATCAATTTCACGGCGTCACCGGTCATACCGTGCCGCTTCTGTTGCTTGATACTGACTTGGACGAGAATGATTCGCGGGATCGTGTTCTGACGGACCACCTGTACGGCGGCGATGATCGCTATCGCCTCTGTCAGGAAGCAGTATTAGGACTGGGCGGCGTGCAAATGCTTCAGGCATTAGATTACCCCGGGGTGAAGATCTACCACATGAACGAAGGACACTCCGCGCTCGCGACTATTGCCTTAATAGAGCGATCATTAGGCATTCAGTCAGCCCCGGAATTTTCTGAG
This sequence comes from Deltaproteobacteria bacterium, assembly GCA_009379725.1. Lineage (GTDB taxonomy): Bacteria > Desulfobacterota > Binatia > UBA9968 > UBA9968 > WHTF01. The sequence goes on along the minus strand of WHTF01000016.1, from coordinate 15,067 downwards.
AACGAGGTGGAGGCGGTCCGGCGGCAGTGCGTTTTTACCACCCACACCCCCGTGCCGGCTGGTCATGACCGTTTTCCCGCGGAGCTCGTTTATCATGTCTTGGGCGAAGCCCGGGGTACGCTGCTGCGCCAGATAGGGGTGATGGACGGTTCTCTCAATATGACGGAGCTAGCCCTGCGGCTGTCCGGTTACGTTAATGGCGTCTCCATGCGCCACGGCGAAGTGTCGCGCGAGATGTTCCCCGGCCACGGCGTGAAAGCCATTACCAACGGGGTTCACGCCCAGTCTTGGACATCCACGGCATTGTGCGCTTTGTACGACCGGCGCATCCCCGATTGGCGCCGCGATAATTCCTATCTCCGCCACGCGATCGGATTCTCCCTGCAGGATTTTCAAGAGGCTCATATCCAGGGCAAGAAGGAACTCCTGCAGCAGGTGCGTTGGCTTACTGGAAACCAGCTGGATGTTTCCGTGTTTACCCTGGGCTTCGCGCGGCGCGCCACCGCATACAAGCGCGGTGATTTACTTTTTTCGGACTTAGAGCGATTAAAGAATATTGCTAAACAGGTTGGACCGCTGCAGTTGATCTATGCCGGCAAAGCTCACCCGCGTGACGACGGCGGCAAAGCTATTATCCGTCGAATTTTTGAGGCGTCGGCATCTCTGGCCAACGATGTTCGCGTCGTTTATTTGGAAAACTACGACATGGCATTGGGGAAAATGATATGTGCCGGCGTCGACGTCTGGCTGAATACTCCGCTCCGGCCCCAGGAAGCTTCAGGCACTAGCGGTATGAAAGCCGCGCTCAACGGCGTGCCGAGCTTAAGTGTTCTGGACGGGTGGTGGATCGAAGGGCATATCGAGGGTGTGACCGGTTGGTCCATCGGCGAACTGAATGGCGCCGAGAACGACACAACTGCCGAGGTGAATTCTCTTTACGAGAAGCTGGAAGAAGTGATTTTGCCGCTCTATTACAAGACCCCTGAAAAATTTGCCCAAATGATGCGCTCGGCCGTTGCATTCAATGGATCTTTTTTCAACACCCAGCGTATGATGTTTCAGTATATACGCAATGCCTACCTTCCGGCGTGGTCCAAGGCCCGACAGTCATTACTTTAAGAAACCACGCGTAAATCTGGCGACCCATAGGGTCACGCCGGCGTCTGCCGTTGCCGCTTCATTTTTTAATTCCAGTCGCAATCGCTATTTCAATAAAGTCTCGTAAAGTGCGAAAATAATTCTCGCCACCCACGACGAAGGTATCATTGTGCGCGGCGCCTAAGATAGGCTGGAACATTTTGGGCTCGAGGGCGGCTTCAAAGACCTTTTTTCCTTGCGTAAATGGGACGATTTCGTCGCGATCTCCGTGTAAGACTAGAAGACGCGTGTTAATTTTGCGAACCTTCTCCACGACGTCATAACGAGTTCGCAATAGCGACATGAAAGGCATCCACGGAAATATCACCCGTGCCATCTCCGGAATCGAGACGAAGGGACTTTCCAGGATCAGCCCCAAAATATCGAATCGCGTGGCCATCTCGGCCGCAACGGCTGCGCCCAAAGACCGGCCGAACAGCACCAGTTGACGGGCGCCGGCTTCCTGGCGTTGAAGCAGATAACGAATCGCGGCATCGCCGTCGAGATAAGTCCCTTCCTCCGATGCCATACCCTCGCTTCGACCGTAGCCGCGGTAATCGAAAATAAAAATATGACTCTTGATGTTGTCGTGCAGGAGTTTGAGATTCAGTAAGCGATCACTGATGTTGCCCGCATTGCCATGAAACCAGACAAAAGTCGCGCGGGCTTCTTGGTGGGGAATGAACCAGCCGTGCAATAGCAAGCCGTCTTGTGTGGTAAAGAAAACTTCCTCGAAAGCCAGTCCGACATCGCTTGGAGCGCGGCTAATCACGCGATTGGGATGAAAGATAAAATTGTTCTCGATCCTGCAACCGCCGAGAATAATCGCTAGCACAATGAAACAGCAAAACCGCGAGCCCTGCCAAGAAAATCTCATGTGCCTATCAACGGCGTTATAAGCCGCGATGTCGTAGTTAATTGGGCCTGGGGTCAAAATATTTTTAATGTTTCTGCTCGCCTCTGAGCGTCCATTCCAAACCGTCGATGATACACTCAACACTGGCTTGGAGGATGTCTGCCGCCACACCCACCGTTCCCCAACGGTCTTGTCCATCGGAAAATATCGCAGCTGGAAGCTCGAAAAAAGCCCAGGCACCATCGAGACAAAAAACTTCCTTTAAATCTCGCGCCTCGATAAAAAATCCCTGCACCGAAGTAATGCCTTAGTAAATCCTCGTATGGCCAATATGCATGTGCGTCATCATTATAACCAATAACAACGAGGTCAAAAATGATTAGGCCGTCTGATCTTGGACATGCTTGGAGAGCGCCCCGTGACGTTTTGATATACAGGCGCTCATTATGAGCTTGTACGATCGAATTATCGTTTCAAACTCGTTGAACGATATTCTTTTCAAGGTAGGGTAACTTTGATATCATAAGCTTCCAGCA
>WHTF01000016.1:0-12441 GCA_009379725.1 Deltaproteobacteria bacterium | reverse complement strand
TAAACTGCATAGTTTCTTCGTCAATGCAGTTCGGCAGAGTTTCTGGCAATTGGGCATCTACGATGCGACCGTAGCGACCTATGTTGCCGATGTTTTGACTGATTTCGCCAGAACCGATAGCCTTTATCGTATCCGCTCCGCCGCGGGTCGCAAAGTTGAAAGCGTGGTTGAAATGCTTTCTCAAGAAATCAATGTTCCAGCTAATGAAAATCAACTCTTGCATGAACGAGAGACCCGAAAATACGTCGGCGATTACGCTCTTTTCATGAGCGGTATGTTTCGGGGTTACGTCCAAGGGCAGGGATTTCTCGATTATTATATTAAGGAGGGTAGTCGCTCGTATTGGACGGTTTCCGAACTAGACGTATCTCTTTACCGCACCGGTTTTATCCTATTCCAAGAACTCTCGAAGAAATTCGAATATTATTCCGGGGCGCTCGATTACGCGCGGAAGGCCTATTTTGCCGCCCAACCAGGGGAGGATCCTTTTGCGGGTTTTCTGCGGCAGGTGGACGGTTGGATAAAGGTTAACGTGACCGAAAATTAACTCGCGTCAATTTAGGCCTCTAGCCTCCCCCAATTTATATCTCAATCGTGAAGTGGCTTTTTACAACCGTCCTCGCCCTGGTAGTTTCTGCCCTGTTGTTGGCGGGATTCTTGGTTTCGCATGTCTTCTTCGCCACCTCGGATACTCCCGAAACCGTTGACGTGCGCGTTGAGCAGGGTGAGCCGTTCGCATCGGTGGTTCGCAAACTAAGCGAACGCAAAGTCATCCCGGACGAAAGACTTTTCCTGCTTTGGGCCAAATTAACAGGTGCGGAAAAGAAAATTCATTGGGGTGTCTATCGTTTCGATGCTCCCTTGCCGCCGCGAGAGGTTTTGCATCGTCTCGTCATGGGCAAACAAATGTTCTTAACCGTCACGATTCCTGAAGGTTTTACAACCAAGGATATCGCGGACTTGCTGGCAAAAATGCAGATCGCCGACAGGGAAAAGTTTCTCGCCGCGGCTGCCGATCCGGAATTACTTGCATCGTTAAAATTACAAGACAAGGGCGTAGAAGGATACCTATTTCCCAACACTTATCAATTTACGCCTATGACGTCGGAAAAGGAGATCATCTTGATGATGGCGGAGGAGTTTCGCAAGGTATCCGAGCCTATTTTGAGCCAACATGATGGAACCCTCGAATTAAGTTCTCACGAGATTATCACTTTAGCTTCGATTATCGAGAAAGAAACCGCTGTCGACGCTGAACGGCCGTTGATTTCGGCGGTCTTCCACAATCGCCTTAACCGTAAAATGCCGCTGCAAAGTGATCCTACCGTCATCTATGGCTTGAAAGAGTTCGACGGCAATTTGACGCGTAAAGCTTTAAGAGATTTTCATCCTTACAATACCTACCAAATTTCGGGCCTTCCGCCCGGGCCGATTTGTAACCCGAGCTTGGCATCGATCAAGGCTGCATTGCGACCGGCTGATGTTCCGTACCTGTTTTTTGTTTCGAAGAACGATGGTACCCATCAATTCTCAAAAGATCTCGAAACCCATAACCAGGCGGTAAGGACTCATCAACCTGTCCGCGAAGTGCGGCGGGCGAATCGGAAACGGCCCACACCGCTCCGATAGCGATACGTTTATGCGTCATTGACGACGTGTTATAGTCCAACGGTATGCAGGGTTACGCCGGTCACCAAGATCGTGAATCTCCAGAAAATCTCATCGGCCGCGTCGCGCATCGGCTGCGCAATCACGCGCTGTGGGATTCTCTGCTTATCTTTTCTCCACCGCTTTTGGCGATCCTCTTCCTGATCGCGTTTTTCTACAGTATCGCTTGGATCCCCGCGGCTGGCGTGCTTTTGCTGGTCATCGCGGTGACTGGTATGGGGCTGCTGGCGGTGGTGCTTCGCTTTCGACCGTTAGTGCCGACGCTGTCTTCAGCGGCTCGCTTGGTGGATGACAAGGTAGGAGCGAAAGACCGTTTCGTAACCCTGGCCACCTTAAGCACAAAGCCGTCATCCGAGGTCCTCGTTCATCGTTTGCGTCGGGAAGCGGCTGGACTGCTGAGTCGTGTCGAAATCAGACGCGATTTTCCTTATAGGATCAAACGATCTTTTTTGTGGTCTGTAACCGGGTCGGTTTTTTCAGTCGTCCTGTTTTATTTGCTTTTGATCAGCAGCGAATTCACGGCGCCTACCCTATCGCCGCAGCAGCAAATTCGCGATCTCGCGGAACAGATGGCGCAAAGGCAGCCGTTAGCGGAGATTGCCCGTGCCCTGCAGTCTCTAGCGACTAAGCTCGAAGATACGCAAGTTTCACCGCAAGAGCAGCAATCCATAATTCAGGAAATGCAAAAACAAATTGCACAGCAGCAAAAAAGTCAAGAGCAGCAGGATAACCGCGATCTATTAAGCGACGTCAGCAGTACCCTGAAAAGTCTCGAGCAGGAGGCCGGCAGTCAGAACCCGCAAGAGCAACAAGAAGGTGGCGGAGCGGCGAGCAATGCTTCTGAGAAACGACAAGGCGAAGGCAAGCAGAGTCAGGGGAATGGCGGTGACAGCAAGGGCGAAATCACCGCTCAAGTGAACAAAGAGATGGGAGAAGGAAAATCCAGCCAGGAAAATCTCCAGGGTCCGGGACAAGAGAAAAACCCGCGCGCTCAGAACGAAGCGAACGGCAACCAACCCGATCCCGGCACGCCGGAGAAGGCTAATAGCCAGGAGTCTGGGGGGAAAACCCAGGGGTCTTCGGAAAATAAATCGGCAAAGAACAGATCAGAAGAAGTACCTAAGGATGGGCCGCCCGCCGAGCGGTATTATCAGCCCGGTGAGCAAGGTAACCAAGGGATCAAAGGCGCAGGCTACGTCACCGTGCAATTGCCCGAAGAATTGGCCGCTGACAGCAACGGTGCCGCCACCGCAAGCAAGGACGGAAAAGAAACAAAAAATCGGCCGAAGCTCCCGGTCAGTAATATACCGTTACCCGCTCATGTGCCGGACGCGGCGGCAGAGAAGCAGCGGATGCCATTGGAGTACCGCGGCATTATTCGCTAGCAGAGAGGGAGTCTATTTAATTAATGGAGCCGGAGAAGTTTCAGGAGACATTTATACGTTTGGAAGGGGAGGTGCGAAAGATCATCGTCGGCCACGACGATATCATTCGCAAAGTGCTGATCGCTTTTTTTGCGGGCGGGCATGTTTTGTTGGAGGGTGTGCCGGGTTTGGGCAAAACCTTGCTCGTCAAAACACTGAGTCATGCGCTCGGGATCTCTTTTAAGCGCATTCAATTTACGCCGGATCTCATGCCTTCGGATATTGTCGGTACGCAGGTTTTGGCGGAAAGTAACGGCCGCAGAGAATTCCAGTTTAAACAAGGACCCATCTTTGCTCATGTCGTGCTTGCCGACGAGATCAACCGCGCCACGCCGAAAACACAGTCGGCGGTTTTGGAAGCGATGGAAGAAAAGCAAGTCACCGTTTTCGGCGAGTCGCATACTCTGCAATCGCCATTTATGGTTCTGGCGACGCAGAATCCCATTGAACTGGAGGGCACCTATCCGCTCCCTGAGGCTCAGCTCGATCGCTTCTTTTTTAAACTGCTGGTGATGTCGCCGACGCCATCTGAACTGAGGGAAATACTCAAGCGGACCACGGGAACCGACGTTGCCAAGATGGACAAGGTTCTGCCCGAAGATGGCGGGAAGCTGATTAAAGAAATGAAAGAGCTATTGCGGCAGGTTTTAATTGCCCCGCCGATTGAAGATTATGTCGTTCGGCTTGTGTACGCCACGCAGCCGCAGAACGGCGCAGTGAATGCTCCGGTGAAACAATACCTGCGCTTTGGTTCAAGTCCGCGCGGTGCGCAATCGGTCATCTTGGGCGCCAAAGGCAATGCGTTGGCCGAAGGCAGAGTTCATGTGAGCTATGAAGACGTCGAGAAGATTCTCTATCCGGCACTGCGCCACCGCATCATACTCAATTTCCAAGCTGAAGCAGAAAACGTCACAGCAGATCAAATCATGGCTGAGGTTGTGAAACAGGTGCAGAGGAATTAGTTTTGCCGCCCATGCCTGCCCTTGCATCTCTAAACGGACGTAGGGAAGTTGCGACACGGCCATGGCATGCTGCGACAGCTTCGAGGATTTGTCCTCGCCTCAAGCCGCCGCGCATGAGACGAAAAGCCACATGGCAGATCATTCGATCCTGTTCTTGATCGGCGGCACCGATTTCAAATATTCCGCGATAGCAAGGGCATCTTCCCGCTTCATGTCTTTATAACCGTGCGGCGTTCCCTGGATAACTTCGTACATAAGTCCTTGGACATTGTCGAAGTCGGGCTTGGTTCCACTGATCAATACCTCCGCGATATCTTCCCGTGTCCATTCGCCGATGCCGGTTTCCTTATCCGGCGTTATGTTCGGCACTTCCTCGCCCAACGGCCCGCTTTTGGCGCTGGCGCCGGCAAGATAGAGGGAACGATTCGGCACGCCTAGCGAATTTCGCGGCGTGTGGCAGTCACCGCAGAGAGAAACGTGATTCACCAGATAACGCCCGCGCTCAATCCCGCTCTTAGGCGCTTGTTCCGGCGAATTAGAGAAGCGAACAAAGACTCTAAGATAGAGCGGGATGCCTACACTACGCACCCAGGGCACCCAGGTATTCAGCTCAGGGGTCGGTTTCTTCACGGGCTTTAGTGTTCTCATGTAGGCAATCAATGCTTTGAGATCTTCCTGGGCCATCCCTGAGTAACCTACGTAGGGCATCACGGGTAAAATCCGGCTACCGTCTTGGCGAGTGCCTTTTACCAGAGCGTCGTGAATCTGCTCGTCGGTCCAGTTACCCAGGCCCGTTTCCTTGTCCTGAGTAATGTTGGTGCTGTAGACTGTTCCCAAAGGAATAGGAAAAGCCCGGCCGCCCGTATGGTAGGTTTCTTTGGGCACCGTATGACATGCGCAACCGCCGGCGATGGCGAAAATATATTGGCCTTTGGCGACGAGATCTTTCTCAGCAGCTTGGGCGTGAAGCGCCGTATTTGCCAAACATACTGCGCCGATCGTAAGCAACAGAATTCTTCCCATTATTTCCCTTCGTAGTCCTGGTTGCATGGTATCAGCCTGATGCCTCCTCACGAATTTTTTTATCGAAATATTTTAAGGTCGCATAGAAGACCTGGTTAACCGGTGCCTCCTTACCCGCTTCTTTGAGCAACTTGATGACTATGCCATTGAAGGCTTCGTATTCCAGCGGCTTACTTGCTTCAAGATCTTGCAGCATCGAAGGTTTGAATTCCCCCAAGGTTCTGGAGAAATTCAATGTCTGGTCAAAAAGTTCCGGCGTCAAATTTATGCCGCGGGTGCGCGCTGCCGCTTGCACTTCGATCATGCAGTCGAGCGCAAGTTCTGTCAAAGGTTCGGACTCGACGATCTCCCTTAGGGTGGAGCGTGTCAGGCATGAGATAGCGCAAAAAGGCGCATTCCAGAGCAACTTGGTCCATTGAACTTGTTCGATGGCGGTGCTGATTTCACACACAATTTCTGCTCCCAAGAGCAGTTGCTCGATTGCACGGGTTGTGTCAACAACCTGGCGGTTCGGCTGGCCCAGAATAATTCTGCCGCCGGTCGAATGTGTAATCAGCCCCGGCGCCGAAATTTGCGCGCCAACGTATACCACGCCGGTCAGAGTTCTTTCGGTTCCCCACAGCTGAGCGATTTTGTCGGCATTGTCGATCCCGTTTTGCAGGGAAAGAAGCGTCGTTTGTGCGGAGATCATGGGCGCAATCGCCGCCGCCGCCTCGGCGGTATCGTAGGACTTGACGCAGAAGAGAACCAAATCGACGGCGCCGGCTTCGGCAGACGAGGCGGTGAAAAGGGACTTTTGAACGTGTAAATTGCCCGCCGGACTCTCGACGCGCAATCCCTCGGAGCGCATTGCGGACAAATGGCTTCCGCGCGCGATAAATACGACATGATGACCGGCGGCGGCGAGTTTCGCGCCGAAGTAACCGCCGACTGCTCCGGTGCCCATTACCGCAATCCGCATCATTTCCCTTTCCTCGGTGTTCGACTGTAGTCGCGGCTCGGAACGATGTCAATTTCACCCCGTTCGATCTTGGGCATTGGGTGATTTACGGTTTTATCAAGGATATGCTATGGAAAAGTCTGCTATGGAAAAGATCGACCCGCAACAAGACCATTTGGGCCTTCAACAGTTCGGTCCCGGGCAGCAGGTAACGTTCAAGGGCAAACGTTATATTGTTCAGCGTCGGACCACCCTTGCTTCCGGCGAGGCCGCCATCGTGCTGCAGGGCGAGAAAGAACAGTTCGTCGTCGGTGCCGTGCAGTTTCTGGCCGGTGTCAAGTGAACGAGCGCGCACAAAGCAATCAACTTAATCAATAGGGAGAACAGCATGGGAAAAATCCGTTTGACATTGGCCTGTTGGGACTACGACCGCACCCGGGCGTTGCAAGACGGCAGGGTGGAGGTCGAAGGCGTGGATTTGAACTATCTGCCGCTGCGAGTCGAAGAGACTTTTTGGCGGATGCTGCGTTACGGCGAATTCGATGCCGCGGAAATTTCCACGGGCTCTTATCTCATGGCGCGCGACAAAGGCGTGCCTAAATTGATCGCTATTCCGGTTTTTCCGTCCAAGACCTTCCGTCACTCATGCATCTATATCAACGCCGATTCAGGTATCCAAAAGCCTGCGGATATGGCCGGGAAAAGAGTCGGAGTCCCCGAATATCAGATCACGATGGCGACCTGGGCGCGAGGTATTCTACAGCACGAGTATGGTGTTCCCCCGGAGAAAATGAAGTGGTTTACCGGAGGCGAGGAACACCCGGGTCGAGAGGATAAGATCAAGCATAATCTGCCAGCCAACATCGATATTCAACCGGTTCCTCCGGATAAGACGCTCTCCGGGATGCTAGAGAAAGGCGAGATCGATGCCATGATTTCGGCGCATATGCCGTCGCCGTTCGTGCGCCGTCATCCTAAGGTTCAGCGGCTGATTCCAAATTTTCGTGAAGTGGAACAAGACTACTTCGGGCGAACCAAAATTTTTCCGATCATGCATACCGTGGCGATTCGCGAAGAGGTCTACGAAAAAAATCCGTGGATTGCCCAGAGTCTATTCAAGGCGTTTAATGAATCGAAAAGACTATGCCAGGAAGCCATGTACGAGTTTTCCGCGCTCAAATATATGATGGCTTGGTCCATTGATGAGATGGAAAAGGAGCGCGAGATTCTCGGCGATGACCCTTGGGCTTATGGTTTAGAAGCCAACCGCCATGTATTGGAAACGCTGGTTCAGTATACGCACGAGCAGGGTTTGATCGGCAAGCGTCTCGATGTTAACTCGCTGTTTGCCAATAGCACACTCGAGGATTTCAAGATTTAACCCGCCGACGGTCAGTAACTAAGATATATTTACGTATATGGCCGACGAAAAAACAGAGACACTGGAAGAAACCAAGTGGTGGATTGATCGGGGACCGGTCAAGGATCGGGAGAAGCCGGTCGCTCCGGTGCCGGGAATCATCGAGAAGTGGGCATACGAATTACTCAGGGGCTACAATCAGGATCAGGCGGCGAAAAATCTCGTTGATATTAATTCAAGGTTGCTCAAGGAGCTGTCGGTGACCGCGGGAGAATGGGGTTATTTTTCAATGGATGTGGGAATCTATCCGGTGGAAAAGTTGGCCAAGATTAAAAATGGGCTCCCTCTGCCAGCGGGCGCCCGTGGGCTGATTGTCGATGCCGGTTATTCAGTTCGAGTGGTGATTACCGGCGATCCCGTGGGCCAACGGTACGTCGATATCAATTTTACCGACGCGCCGGCGCTGGACTATTGGGTCAATGGGGTTTTGGTGCAGGAGCGGGTTTTCTCGAATGTTGGCGAGGCGCTTAAAAGAATTAGGTCCGACCTGCCCAGGTATCTGAAAAAAGCTGAAGATTAAGGGGCAGCCGCAAGATTCAGATGTCGTGATCGAAACTCGCTGCTAGGCCGTTCTTGCCTTGGTTTTTTTCTGCTTTGCTGCTTCTCGCAAGGGATTGTCCCGGGGAATCGGGACGAGTGAAGTAACCTCCAGTCCATATCCACGCAGTCCTACCAGGTGTTTCTTGTTATTGGTAAGCAGCCTCATCTTTCGCACTCCTAAGTCGCGCAGGATTTGCGCCCCGATGCCATACTCTTTGAAGTCAGCACGATAGACGAAGGAGAGATTCATGTCCTTCTGCTGCTTTCCTTCGACTCGCGGATACGTAACCATCGTAGGAGTTAATCCTTTGTGCTCGGGTTGCAGATAGAGAATGACTCCCTTGCCTTCTTTTGCGATGATTTCCATGGAGCTTTGGATCACCCTGCCGGTATTGAGCAGCTCAAAGCCGAAGACATCGCCCGGGACATATTTGGTGTGAACTCGAACTAAAGTCTCTTCCCTGGGAGAAATCTTGCCTTTGATTAAGGCGAGGTGTTCGCTCTGATCGACGTGGGTATTGTAGACAATGGCCTGAAACTCTCCGCCGATACGGGTTGGCAACGGCGATGACGCTGCCTGGAATACCAGCGAATCATAGTTGAGCCGGTGTTGAATGAGATCGGCGATCGTAACCACTTTGAGTTTGTGCTTGCGCGCGAATTTCATGAGATCAGGTTGGCGCGCCATCGTGCCGTCATCTTTCATGATTTCGCAGATAACACCGGCCGGTTTGAGACCCGCTAAACGAGCTAAGTCAACCGAGCCCTCAGTTTGGCCTGCCCGCACTAAAACACCGCCATTTCGTGCGCGCAATGGGAAAATATGGCCTGGCGTGACGAGATCGTGGGGTGTAGCGTTGTCATCGATGGCATCGAGAATTGTTTTCGCCCGATCGGCGGCCGATATCCCGGTAGTGATGCCCGAAACTGAATCAATGGATACGGTAAATGCCGTCCCGAATGGCGACGTATTTTCTGAAACCATCATAGAAAGGTTCAGCAATCTGACTCTTTCCTCGGTCAGTGTCAGGCAAATAAGTCCTCGCCCGTGGGTCGCCATAAAATTGATCGTCTGGGGAGTGACCTTTTCCGCCGCCATGCACAAGTCACCTTCATTCTCGCGGTCTTTGTCATCCATCAGGATGACCATATCCCCACGACGAATCGCGTTGATAGCTTCTTCGATAGTTGCCAATGGCATAGGGCCGGTACTTTACCATCTTAACTCACTGCGTCAAACACTCATACTTGAGTGACGGTCATGCCGATCTTAAAAATCCCGTGACGACTTAGGCGGTCTCGAAGAGCACCGGCGGATCTTCAACGATCGCTCTTCTCGCATGTTTTGATCCTCCTTGAGTGTTACTAAAGATTTTTCGCAGCGCGATTAGGTAGTTTGCACAAACACTCAACAGCCGCAGGCGGTGTTGACTTTCCGTCGATGGATGTTAGCGTAATTGAGTTAAAGCTGTGACTTTCATGACCCGCATCAAGAAAACCATCGTCGCTTCGGCCCTGCTGATTGTCTTTCTGTTCGGCGCCGTTGCGATGAGTTGGGGGTATGACTCCTCCTTGGATGGACCACTGGACGCGATTACTTATGTTTCAAACGACGATCTCGTCCAATCCGACACGTACGCTCGTAAAATAGCTTTAAATTGCGCAAGCGGGGATGTCCCAAGAATGGCGAGACCGGATTTCCAACCGTCTCGCTTCACTTGCTTGCGCATCGTCGACCCGGTAACTACGCCGGCTTTTGTACAGGTTCACGTGCGCAAGGTATCCCTTCAAATACTCCAGTCAGTTCTCATACTTTGACCCTTTTCTCCTGATTGTTCGTCTTCGCTCGGTCCGCAGTTCAACGATGACTGCGTGCCTGCAGACGAAGCTGAAGGGTTTTGTGCATTACCCGACTGTTTTTCATTAGCAGCAGTCAAAGCTGCGGAGTTTTTTAAATTATGGAGGAGTTTTCCGTGATCACAAAAAAACGATTCGAGGCACAGGTGTCCAATAACAATGGCCAAGGTCGTTCACCTTTTTGGATTAAGAGTGCGGCTCAATCCAGCGCCGCTTCAGAAGAAAAGGCGTTTGCAGTCTTCCAATCCGACATACTCATTCCTGAGCAGTTTCTCGCAACCTATCAAAGAACCTTTCGTCTCGACCCCGAGAAGGTGCTGATGCTGGCTGTTTTACAAGACGCCGTGACTTGTTTCCAAGAAAATATCGCGACCACATGCAAGCGAAAACGCGCGCTTTTCAGTGAAGCCGAGGAATGGTTCCTCGTCGAAGACAAATCTTATCTATTTTCATTCGAGAATATCTGCGAAGCGCTGGGCTTCGACGCCGGTTATTTGAGGCAGGGAGTGATGCGCTGGAAACAAAAGGCGACGCAAAAGCCAAATGATAGCGAACCTCAAAAGCGCGCCGCCAGCTAGAGTATTTAACCTTTATGAAAATAGGTTTAATCGGCCATCGAGGCGCCGGCAAGACGACAATTTTCAACATGCTTACCGGTTTGCGAGCGCAGGTCGGGGGCTTCGGTGGCAAAGAAGAAGTGCACTTAGGGGTCATCAAAGTTCCCGATGCGCGCATCGGGAAACTTTCGCAGATTTATAAGCCGAAAAAAACCACTTATGCGGAGATCCGTTTCACCGACTTTCCGCCGACTCAGGGCGAAGACAATCTTAAGTCCAACAACACGGTGGTTTCGCAGATGCGGGAAGTAGACGCCATTGCCCTAGTGATCGGCGACTTTGAGGCCGACGCTAAGCCTCTCAAGGATCTAAACGATCTTCTCACTGAAATGATTCTGGCGGATCTCACTGTCGTGGAAAATCGCCGTTCGCGTCTCAAGAAGGAAAAAGCGCGTCCACTTGAAGAAAATTTATTGGAGCGTTGCTCTATTGCCCTGGAGAACGAAGAGAGCCTACGAAACCTGGCATTTAACCCGGATGAGGAAGGTCTGCTTGCGGGTTTTGGGTTTTTGAGCCGTAAACCTTTGCTTGTTCTGTTAAATCAGCCTGAAGGTAAGGCCGGTCAGGCTCTGGATGCCGCCTACCTGAAAGAATTGAAGCGGCGAGGCTTGGACGGTCTGGCTCTGGCGGCCAAAGCAGAGACGGAGATCGCCCAGTTGGACGAAGCGGACCGGGCGACCTTTCTCAAAGAAATCGGCATTGATGAACCGGCGCGCGACCGGTTTATTCGGGCATCTTACAGTTTGCTCGATCTGATCAGTTTCTTTACCGCCGGAGACGACGAAGTTCGGGCCTGGACGATCACCCAAGGAACCGTGGCCCGCAAAGCCGCGGGCAAAATCCACAGCGACATCGAACGGGGCTTTATTCGCGCCGAAGTAATTGCTTATGAGGATTTTATCGTTCTCGGAAGCGAGGCGAAGTGCAAAGAAGCGGGTAAGCTCCGGCTCGAAGGCAAAGACTACGTCGTAAAGGACGCAGATATCGCCCACTTTCGCTTTGCCGTTTAGCGAACTCAGTTTGTCAGTGATCGGCGGTAAGCCTTTCATTATACGCTCGTCCCGTAAGCTTTGACTCCGAGACTAGCATGGCAAAATGCCGTTCCAAAGCTTGTCTTAGATAGCTTCTTTTGTTAGTCCTGCCCGTGTCCACATCCTAATTTGAAAGGCTCAAGTGAATGAAAACTCTCATCCAAGGCGGATTCGTCGTCGGCTTTGATGGCAAGCAACATGAAATTATCAAAGACGGTGTGGTCGTGTACGCCGGCAATCGAATCGAGTTTGTCGGCAAAGAATACTCCGACGCGGTAGACAAGAAGATCGACGCCAAAGGTTGCCTGGTTTCGCCCGGTTTCATCGACACTCATTTCCACTCCGGAATCAACGCCAGCGATTATATTCTGAACGATTCCACAAAGGTCGATTTCTTCGCGTCTAACTATTTGGCGCACGGCGGTCCGACACGTGAAGGAGCCCATGCCGCCCACCTCAAAGACGTGGACGTCGGGCAACGGTTTTCTTTGATCCATGTATTAAAAAGCGGCGTGACGACGACCTTCGACATCGGCGGCGCTGGCGGTGAACCGGAGCGGTACGTGGACATGATCGATCAAGTCGGTATCCGCTGCGTCGCCGGACCGAGTTACAAAAACGTCAGCTTTTTTCACGACCGTCAGGGCCGTTTGGAGTACGACTGGGACGACGAGCGCGGCAGCAAAGGCCTCAAAGCCGCCGCCGAGTTTGCCAAGAAATTCAACGGCGCTTGCAACGGCCGCATGACCGCGATGCTCTTCCCCGGCCACGTCGATTCCTGCACACCGGAATTGCTCAAACAAACCAAAAAAGCGTCCAAAGAAGCTGGCGTCCGTATTCAAATTCACGCGACCATCAATCTCTTTGAATTTCACACCGTCATGGCGCGTGAACGTTGCACGCCCATCGAGCTGCTCAAGAAGATCGGCTTTCTCGACCCTGAAGTGTCGCTGTCTCAT
>WHTF01000169.1 GCA_009379725.1 Deltaproteobacteria bacterium | reverse complement strand
ATGCTCGCCATCGGCCGGGCGCTGATGGCGCAGCCGAAGTTGCTTCTGCTCGATGAGCCGTCCATGGGGCTGGCGCCGAAAATCGTCGAGCAGATCTTGGAAAATATTTGCGCCATCAACCGCTCCGGCGTCACGGTGCTGCTGGTGGAACAAAACGCGGCGATGGCGTTGGCGATCTCGCATCGGGCTTATGTTTTGGAAACAGGGGAAGTGATTCTCCAGGGCAAATCCAGTGATCTGGCCGGCAACGAACGGGTGCGACAAGCATATCTTGGCGGTTAAACCTCATTCGTGATCGTGTCCGTGAAACGTGACTGCGGAATAAATCCGAACACGAACACGATGATCTTCAGCCATTGCCGTACTTGACAAGCAACCCTCCCTCTCATATTTCTGCATGGAGTTCACTCACGGAAGGGAATTTATGGCGGGCAAAAAAAATTACATCATCGGCGTCGATACCGGGGGCACGTTTACCGACGTCGTCGTCCTGGATGACGCGGGCAAAGTTTGGACGGCAAAGGCCTCGACCACGCCGGACGACTTTTCGCGCGGCGTTATGGATGCCGTCGCCGAAGCGGCGCACACCATGGGCGTGGAAAGATCCGATCTTCTGGGTCGAACGATCCTGTTCAAACATGGCAGCACCGTGGCAACCAACGCGTTGATCACGCAAAGCGGCGTAAAGGTCGGTCTCATCACCACTAAAGGATTCGAAGACACGACTGAAATCATGCGCGCCATCGGTCGCGTAGACGGTTTGTCGGACGACGAGATCAAACACGTTACCTGGGTTACCAAGCCCGAGCCCTTCGTCCCGCGTGAGCGAGTCATCGGCGTGCGCGAGCGCATGGATTACCAGGGCAATGAAATCGTTCCGCTTAACTGGGACGACGTTATGGAAGCGATCCGGCGGCTCATTGAAGACGATAAAGTCGAGGCCATTGCCGTAAGCTTGATGCATGCCTGGGTCAATCCGAAGCATGAAGACGAGATTCGCGCCCTGACCGCTGAAGCGGACCCGCACCGCAAGGTTTACTGGTCCTTTGCCAGTTCGCTGTCGCAGGTCGCGGGCGAGTATGCGCGCGCCAACACGGCGATCTTGAATAGTTACCTCGGTCCGACCGTAGAACGTTACTTGAAGGGATTGGAGAACAAACTTCAAAGCGGCGGGCTGAAAGGGCCGCTCTTGATCATGCAGGGAAACGGTGGCGTTGCCCATCGCGAGCATGTCAGCGCCATCGCCAATCTGCAGTCAGGCCCCGCGGGAGGGATGATCGCCTCGGCACACATTGCCGGCTTGCTCAAACACAAAAACGTCATCACCACAGACATGGGCGGCACCAGCTTCGATGTCGGCCTCATCACCGAAGGTTACTGGCGCTATGCGCAAGAACCGATCGTCGAGCGCTTTCGCATGCTGCAGCCGATCATCGACATCGAATCCATCGGCGCCGGCGGCGGCACCATCGCCCAAGTAGAAGCGGAAACCGGACGCCTATTGGTCGGGCCGCGCAGCGCCGGCGCCAGTCCGGGACCGGTGTGTTACGATGCCGGCGGCGATCAAGTCACCGTCACCGACGCGGATCTTGCTCTCGGCATCATCGATCCGAATTATTTCCTGGGCGGCAGAAAGTCATTGAATAAAGACAAGGCGTTGAGAACCATCGAAGAGAAGATCGCGCAACCGTTAAAGCTTAAAGTCTACGAAGCGGCCGCCGGCATCTACGATATCGTCAATGCGAAAATGTCCGACCTCATTCGCCGCCAAGTCGTGCGCACCGGTTACCTTCCCGAAGAGTTCGTGATCTATGCGTTCGGCGGAGCGGGAGCGGTGCACGCTTCCGGATTCGCCGCCGAGTTGGGAATCAAGCGGATCTATATCTTCGCCACCTCGCCGGTTTTTTCCGCCTTCGGCGCAGCCGCCGCCGACGTCATCCGTACCCGGGTAATGAGTTGCCAGTACATCTTGCCGGCGGACCCGAAAGTCATCAACCAGCGCCTCGACACCATCGAAAAGGAGATGACCGTCGAGATGACCGGGGAAGGTTTCAAAGCCAACCAGCTGGAATTCCGCCGCTTCTTCACGATTCGCTACCGGCGTCAAAGCGCAGGGGTTGAGATGCCGGTAAGCTGGGACCGCTTCAACGACAAGCGCATGAGCGAAATGCAAACCGCTTTCGAGAAAAAATACGAGGAGCTTTACGGCGTCGGCGCCGGTTATGCGAAGGCGGGGATCGAGATCAGTCAAATTCGCGTCGATGCGGTGGGCAAAGTGGCCAAACCCACGCTGACGGCGAAGCGGAAAGCCACAAGCGATGCTCGCGCGGCGCGCAAGGGTAAACGGGAAATCTTTTTCACCCGGCCTGAACGCAAATTCATCGACACGCCGGTTTACGATTACGAACGTTTGAAGGTCGGTTCTACCGTGCGCGGACCGGCGATCATCGAGCTACCCTTTACGACGACGCTGGTGCCTCCCGAACACAAAGTCACCATCGATGCGTATATGAATTTGGTAATGGAAGTGCCGTAGAAGAGCTGGGAGATAGAGGACGACCGGGAGTCATGGAGTGATGGAGTATTGGAGGCAGAAAAACCCATTATTGCATGAATCCAACACGCCAATGGGTTGATCACTGCCGAGGAGAAGTAATGAAACCGAATAAACCAGCCATCGATCCAATTCGCTATGAGATGTTTCTTCATCGCCTTTGGGCCATCGGTGAGGAAGGACGCATGACTCTGCAACGGGTGACCGCGTCGCCGATCGTCTCTCAAGGAGGCGAATGCATGAGTTCTTTTTATGACGAGAAGGGCACGATGGTTCTTGCCTGCTCGGGCCACCTGCGTTTCGCCGCCGCAACCTCGGATGCGATCCGTAACCTGATGCAGCGTTTCAGCAGCAGTCCCGGCTTTCACGATGGCGATCAGTTTTTTTTCAACGATCCTTACGTCGCCGGATCGCACACCTACGACATGATGATCGTCAAACCGATCTTTTACCGCGGCAAGTTGATCGCCTGGACCGCGACCAGCACGCACACCGCCGACACCGGCGGCGTTCTTCGAGGCGGGGCGTACGAAATTTTCCACGAAGGGATCTGCATACCCGGGCTGAAAATCGTCGAGAAGGGCGAATTTCGCGAAGATGTCTTCCAGACGTTGACCGGTCAGTGCCGCGACCCGCAATACGTCGGCCTCGATCTCAAGGCAATGATCGCGGGAAACAACATTTGCGGCAAACGTTATCTCGGTTTAGTGGACAAATTCGGTCTCAAGTTCGTCCAGCTGGCCGGCGCAAAGATGATTGCCGATTCGGAGAGCAAGACCCGAGCAAAGCTCAAATCCATGCCCGACGGCACCTGGGTAACGCGGCAATATGTGACGACACTCGATCGCAAGACGCGTAAATCCGTGGCGCAACAACTCTACTGCACGATGACGAAAAAAGGCGACGAGCTGCGCTTCGATTTTACCGGCACGAGCGCGCAAACCGATACCGATCACAACTCGACGTTGCCCAGCACGGTGGCTCACTTGGCGCTGGCGCTCACGAATACGTTGTTCTGGGACGTGCCCTGGAGCGATGGAAAGATGCGCCCGGTCAAGATCCATGTGCCGGAAGGATCGATTCTCAACTGTAAATATCCGGCGGCCTGCGGCGCCGCCCCGCGTATCGGCAATGTCCTGGTCTCGACCGTGTGCGAAGCGGTTTCCAAGATGATCTACGCTTCAGGCCGCTATGACGACGTCAATGCCTCGACCACGGGGAATCTAGAATTCGTCGGCGGGCCGGGATATTTCTACGGCGGCCACACGCGTGAAGGGATCGCCGTTGCCCAGGGCCTCTATGACATTCACGGCGCCGGCATGGGCGCCACGCCGCAGCGCGACGGCGTCAACACCGGCGGGCACATGAATATCCCGTCCGCCGGCATCACCGATATCGAGCGCATCGAGATGCAATATCCGTTTCTCTACTTTACCCGTTCGCACAACCCCGACGGCAGCGGGTTCGGCCAGTTTCGCGGCGGGCTTGGCAGCTACCGCATTTATCTGATCTATGGCTCGCGCGATTGCAGCGTCGATTACAAACCTTACGGCGGCGTCGCTCAAGGCGGCTTCGGCCTGGCCGGCGGTTATCCAACCGGTATCGGCGCGACCCGCGTGATGATCGAAGCCGGCTTGGAAATGCTCGATAAAGTCAGAGCCGGCCAATATCCGACCGGCCAGGCGATGCGCGCCGGCGAATGGGGCAAATCATCCCTACCCGCGGGCGTGCCGGAGCGAGTGCCGCTGCCCGAAGGCAGTTTACTGGTCGACTATGTCGCCGGCGGCGGCGGCTTTGGCGATCCCATCGATCGCGACCCGAAGGCAGTGCTGAAAGACTTTGGCCGCGGTTGGGTCAGCCGTGAGACAGCGCAAAAAATTTACGGAGTTGTTTTGGACAAGGACGGTAAAGCCGTGGATGGCGCGGCCACGGATGAGCGCCGGCGTGAGATTCGCGAAGCACGCAAACAAGACGGCGCATCGATATCGGGGAAATTCAGCGGCGTTTCCGGTTCCGCCGATAATGGCTGGCGCCGGTTGCTGCGATTTCACGCCACTTTAGAGCTCAGCACCAACGGCAAACAAAAAGTAATCCGCTGCAGCCGCTGCGGCCATCTGTACTGCGGCGCCGATGAAAATTATAAACTCTATGCGCTTCATCGAACCGTGCACCTCGATGAGGTCATGCCGCCGCTGCCCACCGGCGAACCGTATATCGGTGAATACCACATCTATGCCTGCCCCGGCTGCGCGACCCAGCTCCAAGTGGATCTCTTCAGTCCGAGCTTGGGTGGCGATCCGATCTTGTGGGACACGAGAATAGCGTAGGTCACATGGCTAGGAATAGATTTCTCACATGCGTTCGGAATGACCGGAGTGAAGCTGCAAAACGCTACGGTGCCCCACATTTGTCAATAGATCGTATTTTGTTATTTCGACCGAAGGGAGAAATCTTTCCGTCGTAATCTCTCCCACTCATGAGAAATAACAAACACGGCAAATTACGACGCGTCTACTTCTTTTTATACAAACTGTCGATGTAACCGCTCTTGTCCAGCTCGCGGATAAAAGTCAGATCCACGAAATCCTCCGGCTTTACCGGCTTACCCTTGGCTTGAGTATCCAGAATCGTTTTAATCCCGGCAAGCGAAGGATGTTGCTTCCTGGGCAGGACGGAGTCATTGAGAAGATTCGCCCAGGTCTTTTCCAGGATGTCCCGTTCCACGCCGCGGCCAAAGTATTTGGAAAGGACTTTAATAGAGGTTTCCTTGTCCGTGTAAATTCGATGCACGGCTTCCACCTGAGATTTGACATAGCGTCTGACGATATCCGGATTCTCACGGATAAATCTTTTTGTTGTCGCCGCACTGGTATGCTGATAGACCAAGCCGAGCTTGGGAAGGTCTGCCAAGACCGTCATGCCACGATTCTCGCCGATAAAACTTGCGGGCGGGTTGATTACTGTGGCCTGCACGCGTCCGGCCAAAGTGGCGTCCATGCGGGCGGAGGTGCTGCCGATTTGGATGAGGCTGACATCTTTGCCTGGAGTTAAGCCGATTTTCGATAAGGCAAAGCGCGCGATGAAATCGGAAGCCGAGCCGAAACGGCTAATCGCCACGGAGCCGCCCTTGAGCTGCTCGGGCGTCTTAATCTGCGGTTGTGCCATCAAATAGTAATTGAGCGACGTGACTCCCCCGACGATGAGCACGGCATCGGAGCCGGCCAGGGCGCTATTGACGACTCCCGCTCCCGCAACCTGGCTTATCGGCGTGTCCGAGGCTACCAGAGCCATCACTGCAGTGCTTCCACCGGTAAAGAAGATCAGTTGAACGTCCAACCCGTTCTTCTCGAAGATCCCCGTTTCCTTAGCGACCCAGGCCGGCAGCTGGTCGCCGCTGATGGCGCTGTAACCGACATTGATTTTGGTCAACTGGGCCTGTGCGGAACCGATCCAAAGTGCTGACACCGCCATCGCGAGGATGACTGCGGCCAAGTTTTTTGAGTTCGTCATCGTAGCTCTCCTTTAGCCTGTTGTTTCATAGATGGTCAAACCGGACCTCACTATATCCATTTTCGCTGCGGAGTCTATACAGTAGGCCGCGGAATAAGTACAGCCTTGGCGCGGTCCGGGTGGCAGAACGACGCTTTAGCCTTGACAGAGCATGAGTGCTAAACTAAGCGTAGAAATCGCAATAATCATCGAAGCGAATTGGGAGGCAGACATGAAATGGGTCAGGTTAGCCGGATGGGTTTTTGGGTTTTTATTTTTTTCGATTTCAGCGACGCAAGACATCGGCGCTCAAGATAACCGTATTACGCTCGGCATAACGACAAAAACCGGCAGCACCGGGCTGCCATTCGTCATCGCTGAAGAGAAAGGCTTCTTCAAGAGCGAGGGACTCAACGCAATTTCGGTCGTTATGCAGAATCAAGTCGTGGTTAACGGCGTTGTTGCGCGGCAGGTCGACTACGGCGGGACGTTCTCGAATTTCGTCGGTGCCGCCCTTTCCGGTCTTCCGGTGCGTATCGTCATGGCGGTTATGGATGGCTCCGACCACTACCTTGTGACAAGTCCGAACATTAAACGCGTCGAAGATCTCAAAGGTAAAAAGTTCGGTATCAGCAGCTTCGGCGGCACGCCGCACAGTGAAGCGATCATGATTCTGCGCAAGTATGGCATGAATCCGGAGAAGGACGTCACGTTTCTCCAGATCGGCGGCAGTTCGACACGATACGCGGCCTTAGACAGCGGCTCCATCGACGCTGCCATGCTGGTGCCTCCTTTTAACAAGCTGGCAGCGAAGCGGGGATTCAACGAAATTCTTTCTTTTAACGAAATCATGAGCATCCCGTTGGGAGGTTTGGCGGTCCACACACAAAGGATGAAAGAAAAGCCGGATGAAATCGTCAAGATGATCAAGGCAATGCTCAAAGGGGTCGACTACATCCGCAATCATCGGAGCGAGATACTTTCCCTTATGGCCGGTAAGTGGGGCATTAAAGAAGCAGACGTTCGGGAAGGCATCTACCGGGATATCGTGGGTATTTATACACGCACTGGCGTTGCTTCGGATACGACCATGAAAAACGTCATTCAACTGGTCCGGGAAACGCGAAAGTCGAAGGAAGAACTGGGACTTTCCGACGTCGTCGATTGGAGTTTTGCCAAGAAGGCGCAAGCCGAATTAAAGATCCGCTGACATTTCACAAGCTGTTCAAAACGTTCAAGCAGTTCAAACCGGCCGGATTGGCGAAGCAATCTCAAACGACTTGAACGGCTTGAACTATTGGAACAACTGAACAGCGACGGTTGGCTCCGGATAGATCGACGCGCGGCGGCGCCGAGAAATGCGAGCCAACTAGTCAACAGCGTCCACGGGTCTGCCACTCGAACAATTTCGTGCTGCGCTGCGACCTGCCGATGTTTTTACTTCTTGCCTCGCTCCCAATAACGTAGCTCGCGGCACGCAGAGACGAAGGACGAGCAATCGTTGGGTCCTTTGAGAGCGATAAAACCCTCATCGCGATTCTCGCTTACTCCAGCGCTGGCGAATAACGTTGCTGCCGGCTCCGAATAGCCGATGAACTTCATATGCGCGAAAGCGTCGGCAATGAAGTCGCGCGCGGCGGGCTCTTTCGCCAGCAGCTTCGCTCCATC
>WHTF01000168.1 GCA_009379725.1 Deltaproteobacteria bacterium | reverse complement strand
CGATTGCGCCTGACCGTCCGACGTGGAGGAACACCCCGAGCTGATGCAGCGTCCAGGGGTGCTCGGCGCGCGACGCCCGCTCTGAGTCGCGCCGGTACCAAAGGTCGATCACCTCAGGGTCGCGGGAGGTCTTCTCGGGCCAGCCTTTGCCGAGGACCGACCCTGCGTTCTTGGCGAGGCGGAGGCTTATCGGCCCGACGTACCAGCCCGCCTCTGCGTAGAAGTGGGCGGCCTCCTCAGGTGTGAACACGCTGTGGTCAATGTGGGGGACGTGCAGAGGCGTGGTCGATTTGAGCACTGGCGGTGGTCGTGAGTCGGCCCCGCACACGGGGCACGGGTGGTGATGCACGCTGCGACGCTGCTGGCAGGGCTCGCACATTCGCCGTAGGCCGCGCGCGTCGACACCCAGCACTGCGCACGCCCCACACGCGTTCGGGTTCGCCTCGCGGTAGCCGTCCGCGCAGCCCTCGCACAGCCCCACATCGGTCGACACGCAGTGACGGCATTTGGGCTCGCGGCGGAGCTCTCCCTCCATCCACGCCGCCGCCTCTGCGGGGGTCATCCCCTTGGTGTCGTTGCGGATTGCGGCGTACATGCCGTACGCGTCGGGTGCGTGGCAGAGGGCCGCCGAGAGAACCTCTCGCGCCGTCCGCCGAAGGTGGAGGTCACGACGCAGGTGCGCCTCGTGGAGCTCACGGCCGCTTGCGCCCGTGTCCTGCGGTGGGGTATCGTGATGCACGTCGAGCCTTTCCCTTTAGCGATGGTCAGGTGAGCACGTCTTAGATGCCCCCCGGTCGCCAAGCCGGGGGGCTCTTCTTTTTGCCATGGTGAGGGGCGACGTGCCCCCGAATTGCACCGTGAGCGTATCCGACGGGTGAAACCCGGTCCACCTGTCGACTACACGCTGTCGTAGTCGCGTTGGTCGCGGGGTGAGGCCAACCAGTCGAGGACGTCCTCGAACGTGACGCCGTGGGTGCCGCCGTAGACGACTTGTGAGCGGTCGGCGGTCAGCACCCACCACGCCCCGTAGTCGAGTGCGTTGGGGTCCACCCTTTTCGATTTGCGCAGCGTGAGTCCTTGCAGTCTGGCCATGCGGCGGTATCGAGCTTCGGTCGCGTCCATGTCAGTTTCCCCCTTGCCATCGTCGCTCTCTGCGTCTATCGTACGTTGTACCGCACGTTGGTTCTGATGACAAGGGGCAGACGATGGGACACACCTACACCGAGGGGCTGTTGGCGGGGCTTGCCGCCGCAGAGCCCGTCTACACCGACGAAGAAGGCGAGTGGGCCTGCTGCTACTGCAGGGGGGCTGACCGGCGCGGCCGCATCCCCTCCCCCACCGCCGTCTACCTGTGGCAGCACGAAGGCTTCATCGTCGACCACGCCTCAGGGTGCGCGTGGCACGACGCCGCGCTGTGGTGGGCGGACGTAACCCACGACTTCGGCCACCAGGTGGTCCGCCAGGCGATGGAAGCGGGGGACCTGGTCAAGACCGCCGACCAGCTGTTCCGCCACCTGGACGGACGCCACAACATCCACCCGCACCCCGACGCGGGCTCTGACGTGTTGTTGAGCCTGCACACGGGGCTGCACGAAGGGGACATGTTATGAGGCTGATATGGGGTCTGCCGCTGCCTGGAGGGAGATGGTTCGGGCCCTGCGTCGGCTGCGAACGGATACGAGTCCTGGACCCCGCCGAGTTCTGCAGCACCTGCCGACGGAGGATAGGAGAGCCCGACGACCCGCTGTGGAGCGACCCACACGCGTGCCCCAGCTGCCTTGAGACGACCAAGCATCTGATAGCTACGAGCGGCCCTGCAGACTGCACGTGCCCGCGGTGCGCCTCTGAACACCTGCACAGGGCTACATGAACACCACCGATGGAAAAGCCCCTCTTGGGAACAGGTTCTCAAGAGGGGCACTGCCGCGTCCATGAAAGGGAGAAACGGCATGCGCAATCGTAGAGCAAGACGGGTCGTAGTTCTGCTGGCCATCACGGGCGCCCTGATGGTCGGTTGCGCCGGCGACACGCAGGTGGACGACGCGGAACGAGAGGTCGCGTTGGCGCAAGCCGAAGCGGCGCAACGGTGGGCTCCCGTGCGCACCACCGTCTGGTACCTGTCCACCGCCGCAGCGCCCATCCTGGTCCTCACGGTCGCCCTGACCTACGCGTGGCAGCGGGCAGGCCTGGTCAACCCGAGAAAGCACGACGGCGCTCTCCCGTTCAAGCGTCGGCGCTTGACCGCAGACGACGCCCGAGCCGCACTGTCGGGACGGTTGGCCGCAGACCTCGCGGTAGCACAGCAGCAGCCTGTCCCGCAGTCGTTGACGTGGTCGCCGTCGTATCGCAACTCCCAAGACATCCAAGCAGGGGGTGTTCCTGGCGAGCTTCCCGCTGTGACCCCGCCCTCCATGGCGCAGGTCCTCACCGACGTCACCCGTGTCCACCTGGGCACAGCCGACACAGGCCCTGTCGACCGCCCCTGGGACCAGCTGCTCACCCTCGCGATCGGCGGGATGAGCGGCAGCGGCAAGACCACGGTGGGGGCGTCCATCGCCCTGCAATCCCTGGCCGCAGGCCACCGTGTGGTGCTGTGCGACCCCCACTCCGCAGACGAGCAGTCGCTCGCAGCCAAGCTCGCGCCAGCCCATCCGATGCTGTGGCGTCCCGTGGCCACCACCGAAGGCGAAATCCACGCCGCAGTGACCGCAGTCGAACGTGTGCTGCGCGACCGCGCGGAAGGCCGTGACACCGACCGCTCCCCCGTCACGTTGATGGTCGATGAGCTGTCGAAGACGATGCGGGGGCCTTTGGCTGCGACCATCGCCGCTCTGCTGGAAGGCGTCGCGCAGGAGGGCCGCAAGCTGTCGGTCCGCGCGGTGCTGCTCGGGCAACGCTGGTCTGCATCCAGGACAGGCGGCAGCGGGGACATGCGCGACACCATCCCCGACTTCCTGCTCATGAGGATGCGCCGCACGGACGCGAGGATGCTGTCGGGGATGCCGACCGATGACCTGCCCGACACGGCGAACCTGCCGCCAGGGCACGGGTTCCTGCTGTCAGGTGAGGACGGAGCGGTCCGCGTCGTCCAGCCGCAGGTGAGCGCCATGGACGTGTCCACGTTCGCCTCTGCGACCCTCGGGCGAACCTTGGGCGAACCTGAGGCCGGCCTCTTGCGAACAGGTTCGCAACAGCAGGGTTCTGCCCGAGGTCTGCCCGAGGTTGGCCCGAGGTCTGCCCAAGGTCAGCGGGTGGTCGCCCTGCTCGCCTCAGGGGCCACCGTCGCAGAGGTCACCGACGAGCTGTCAGGGGTCCGCGACCGCTCATCGGGGACCTGGAAGAACACCCGCCGGCAAGTGGAGACGGTCATCACAGATCTCGCCCGCGAGGCGACCTGATGACCGCCCCTGCCGCCCGTAACAGATGGCGCTCCCGCAACGTCTCAGATCGGGCACGCCGCGTCCGCGCCGACCTGGAGAAGGTGGGGCTGGTCTCCCCCGACACCCCGTTCAACCAGGGGCTGCGCGAAGGGCTGCGGGAAGGCTACGAGGACGGCTGGCGCGACGGGTACAACGCAGGCCTCGCCGCCGCCAAGAGATGAATTCTTGGAACACGTGTTCAAATAAATCAGGATGTCGGTGAGGGCCGAGGAACTGCACGGAATTATTTCCGCCACGGCGGAAATTAATCGGAGCGTCGAACGCGACGTCATTCTACACCAGCGTCGGCGGCCCCCCTGCCTGACGTAACACCTCGGCGCGCTGCGCAGCGACAAACGCATCCACGGGCATCCCCGCAGCCCCAGCGACCCCCACAACACAACCCGCCAGGAACAGCGCCGCGCGCAACGCAGGCTCAACCTCCAGATGCTCACCCAACGCCATCAGACGCGACAGGCTCTCCTCCTGGGGCTCGACGCCGAGGTCTGCGACCAGGTCGACCAGCGCGAGAGCGAACAACTCCGCGTCCCGCGCCGGCCCCTCCTGGCCCATCTACGCCGCCGAAGCGATGTCGACCCGCTGCACAGCCGACGCGTCACCGATCAACACAGCCGCGTACACCTCGGCGCGGACCCTGATGGTGTTGTCGGACAGGTTCGGCAGCGACGCCAGCAGAACATCCGTCGCATGCGCACTAAGCCACGCGCCGTTGACGACGATCGCATGGCCCGAAGCCATCTCAGGGTGCATGAACAGCCGCAGCCCGTTGTAGCCGGCCACCGTGCCAGACTCCACATCACCAGCCGAAGTCGCAGACCGAGCCGCGACCGCAGGGTAATCCGCAGCGTTGATGACAACACCAGTCGCGCCGCCAGTCCTGGACACAACCTCTGCGATGCCCGTGTCCAACGACGTCGGCGCGTCCGACACGAACGCAATCTCGGAGCCATGCAGCTCGAAACGGTTGATGATGCCTCCGTTGGCGGAGAACACCGCCTCCGCAGACAACCGATCGGCCACAGCGGTCTCACCGACACCGAAGCGGGCCACCTGGTCGGAGATGTCATATGTCACCCCGTACGGGGCCAACTCCTGGTCGTCGAGCACACTGTCGACCATCTCAGGCTTGGTTCCACCCTCAGCGGTGGCCGGCTGCGACACCAGCGGCTGCCACGTCGGCCCCTGCACCCTGTTCGACGTCGCAGGTTGGAAGTTCATCCCCAGCGCAGCCCAGATGAACGGCGGCCTGCCGGAGCGGGCCACCACCGCAGTCGACTCACCAGCGGTCGCCGTCGTCGCCGCACGGTTGTAGACCTCCAGGTCCGACGCGGACACCGTCAACCGCTGCGGAACACCAGCGCGCAGGTTCGCGTCGAAGCCGGCCAACGCCTGCCGTGTCTGCAGCTGACCAGGACCACGACCCTCACCGCGCATCCTGGACAGCTCCCGCTGCACCTGCTGCGCACGGTCCCTGGTCTCACCGAGGCGGTCGTGGATTGAAACCGCCGCCTCCGCGGCAGTGCAGAAATCCCTATCCCGACGGACCGCAGCGTCCTCATCCGAGGACAGGTCCCGCTCCTCGCTCTGCACCCCATCGATGACGTCGGTGATGCGCTTGTGAGCGCGCTCCACCAGGTCTAAAAGCTCCTCGCGGCCATACTTCTCGTGCAGCTCGCTCGGGCTGTAGGTACGTGCCATTGCGACCCCTCCTTAGGCGTCGAAGTTGTTGAAAGGTTGCGAGGTCACAAGGGATGAGCTTGGACACTGACGCAAACGGCCCTGACGGCCAACTCCACGCCCCTGGTTAGAGGGCTCGCATCCAGGCCGGGTGAGGGTCTGACGCTGCCCCACAGTGTACCCGACGGTTTCTTTAAGCCGGCTGGGTACTGGAGGGAGCTCCCTCCGCTAATATCCCCCCGATCTATCTCCCCCTCGCCCGATTCGGCTGGATCGGGGTGGAAACGGCCCGATGGAAAGCGCCGTGAGTGTGTCAAGGGAGACAGGCCTCCCGGGCACCTCTGCTCCCTAAAGAATCGGGCGGGGGGCACGTGGCGTGGTCCAGGGTCTCACCTGGCTGCTTGTGGGTGTTCGGGTGGTGTGCTGGGGTGGGTTGGGGTGGTCGGGCGGCTTAGGGGGCGTCTGAGAGCGTTCCAGCAGTTCGCCAGCTCGACCTGCGATGGCTGCGCTGGCGCGGTTGGGGCACCAACTGCAGCTGCTGTCTCCGCGAGCACAACCGCACAACCAGCAGCAGCAGCAGCAGCAGGGTCCGCCCCGTCGGGCACGTCGGGCAGGTCGGGCAGGTGGCCCCACCCCCCCTTACGTACGTACGCGTGGGGGTAGGGGTGGCATCTGCCCGACCTGCCCGAGATTTGTGGATGTGCTGGTCAGCGCGGTTTCGTTCGGGCACGTCGGGCAGCTCGGTTTCATGGGTACACCCCGAAGACAGTGTCGAGGACCTCAATCCCGGCGTACCCACGGACGCTGGACGGTCCCCCTCGGGCAGCTACGACCCCGGCGACGTGCCCGAGGCGGTCGTAGAACTCACTTGCCCGCACCGCCTTGTGGCCGTCGCGCTGCGCCCAGTTCTTGTAGTGGGTGTACAGCTCGGTCCTGTTGCGCCACGGGGCGGCGTCGGTGACCTTGCAGCACTCGTCTATCCAGGTCCGCACCTGGTCGACTCGTCGGGCGAACTCCTCGCGGGCGGCATTTGCGGACTCGCCAAGTTCGAAGTCGCCGCGGTCGAGCAGTCGTGGGAGGGCGGCGATGGCCTTGGCTGCGATCCCCTCAAGCTCGGCGGGGGTGGACAGCCTGTGATCGAGGTTGCGATCCTCGCGGCCTGTGAAGTCGTGGGGGAAAGGGAGCACCAGCCAGCGGCGGAAGTAGCCGACGGTCGTGTCGGCTGACGATGGGATCTTGTTGGCGGAGAACACGGGGACCGCCCAGGGTGTGAAGTCGAAGCGGTCGCGGCCCTTGTGCTCGGCGGAGACGGTGTCGCCGCCTGTGATCGCCTTGAACGTCGCGGTGGACTCCAGGTAGCTGCCGTCGATGTCGCCTGCGATGTTGGCGAGTTTGCCATACAGCGACGCGGTGCTGAATCGGGTGTTCACCAGATCGTGGAGGCTCACGGCTGTGATGTTGCGTTTGCCGCCGAGCAGCTTCTCCAACACATGCAGGAACGTGCCTTTGCCGTTGTTGCCGCCGCCCATGAGCATCACAGCCTTGTGCAGCGGGTTGCCTGAGAACACCAGGTAGCCGATCAGCTCCCACACGATGTCGATCATGTCGGCGGGGACCACTTCGGCGAGGAACCGATCGAACGCTGGGCAGGTGGCGTCGGGGTTGTAGTTGACGGGGAGTTGCACGGTGGACAGCACGTCGGGGGTGTGCGACCGCAGCTCGCCGCTGCGCCAGTCGAGCAGGCCGTTGCGGAAGTTGACCAGTTCGCCGATCGGCTCGCAGGCGATTCGGGGGGCGTACGCGCGTATGAGCGTCTCTGCGTTGCGGGCGTGGCTGTTGCGGAACAGCTCCCCCATCAGCTTGGCGGCGCGATCTCGGGCCACGTGACGTGCAGGCGACCAGACACCGCCCGCGTAGCTCCACAGGAGATCGTCGCCTCCTACGGCGAGGGGGCCGACGCCGACGATGTCGTCGGCCAGCGTCTTGGCGAGAAAGGTCTTCTCCCCCTCGATTCTGGCCCAGTAGCGAAGCGGGTCGGGTGGCAGATCTTCGCTGTCGAGGCCGTCGAGGAGGCCGTCCACGTCGAAGGCGGGCGGCTGCTGCTGCTGTTGGGGCTGGTCGGGCATCACGCGGCCCACCTTCCTGTGGCCAGGCCGCTGGTTACGGTCGCGGCGACTTCGTTGTGGGCCAGCCCGAGTTCTTCGCCTGCTGTGGTGAGCAGTTCGTAGGCGGTGTATTCGTCGAGCCCTTCGGCGGTCTGCTCGCCGAGGCGGCAGGCGGCCCAGAACAGCAGGCTGTTGCGTTCCCCTTCGACGGCTTGGGAGAGCTTGGACAGCACGCCGTGTAGGCGTTTGCGGGGGTAGAGCCCCGCCCCTTTGAACTCGCGCCGGCGGGATGCGGAGCCGAGCAGCGCGCGTCCGAGTTCGAGTGGCAGAAGTGGCAGTTCGCCGAGATCTCTCCAGCCGTAGCGGCAGCCACCTTCGCCATCGCCTGAGCGGGGGACGGGGCAGGCGACAACGATGCCGTTGCGTCCGCGCACCTCCCCCCAGCGTGGTTCGGTCTGCAGAGTCTTAATGAGAAGCTCGCTCAACTGGGCGCCGATTCATTACAGATTA
>WHTF01000167.1 GCA_009379725.1 Deltaproteobacteria bacterium | reverse complement strand
TGGGAAAGATCGATCTCTTTCTTTCCTATACCGCTGTCCTGGTTTGGTTGCGAAACAGTGAGAGCGGGCTGTTAGAACGCGCAGCTTGCTGGAACCTCGATGAAAAGGATTGGAAGGGAAGAAAACTCAAAGGCACACCTTCCCTGGTTCAAGCGGCGATTGATAGTAAGACGCCCGTGATGGTCGCGAACGTTCAGACGGACCCGCGAACGCTGGACCCGGAGTTTTACCGTAGGAATGGCCTGCTCTCCTATCTTGGAGTGCCATTGGTGGTTAAAGATGAAGTTTTGGGTGTCTTGGTGTTTCTCTCCAGAGTAGAGCATCAATTTACCGATGAAGAGATCCAATTTCTCTCCGCGCTCGCGAGCCAGGCCGCCATAGCGATTCAAAAATCCCAGCTCTATGAACAGGTGAGACAGCGAACGCACGCACTCTCGGCCCTTTATACTATCGCAACGGCTGCTAATGAAACCCTGAATTTGGACGTGGTGATCCGAGCGGTCATTAAAGAAATCACCGGGATTTTCCGTTTCGATGCGACCCGGATCTTTCTTCTGGATTCCCGGACCGGGGCGCTCCATTTAAGAGATTCATTCGAAGCGCGACCGGAAGTTTTTCGCAGCCCCGGGCCGTTTCACCTAGGGGTGGGGATCATTGGGAGGGTCGCGGCGAGCGGCGAGCCCATGATATTCGAAGACGTCCAGACCGATTCCTCGTATCAGGAGATGAGTCAAACTAACGCGACGCGAAAAGGCGAGTTCAGTTTTTTTGCGGTGTTCCCCATAAAGGCCAGGCAAAAGGTTCTCGGGACTATCTTATGCAATGGCGCGAATCCACGCCGCCTCACAGCCGATGAAATTCAGTTGATGTTGTCCATGGCCGATCGCGTGGGCGTTGCCATCGACAACGCGACTCTCTTTGAACGGACGAAAAATCAAGCCTTGGAACTGGAGCAGGCTAACAAGGATTTGAAGAGACACGGGGAAATCCAAGAGCTTCTTAAGGAGATCAGCCAAGACATTACCTGCCTGGACCTTGATACATTACTCAAGAAGCTCACGGAGAAGGTCCGTGAAATTCTCAAGGTTGATGTTGCTGATGTCAGGGTAGGAACGAACGAGATGTTGGAAATCATGGGTGTCGCGGGCATAGATCCGCAACTTCTCGAGACCACGAGCACGACCGCCAGAGGGCGATCGCAGTGGATCATAAAAAACCGCAAGCCCCTCATTATCTCGGACATCGAGCAAGGGAAGGACCTTCTTACAGGCTCCGTTTTGTCAGGTCTTGCTATTCGCGGCTATCTCGGCGTTGCTCTCTTTTCCACAGACGGAGAGGTCATAGGTATCCTCAGAGCGTTGAGCTATCAGCCCCGGAATTTTACCCATGAGGAGGTGGATCTCTTGCAGCAGTTGGCCAATGGCGCGGCCATTGCTCTCGAAAATGCCCGCCTTTTGGAGCAGACCAAGAAACAGGCTACTGAGCTGGAGCAGGCCAGCAAGGCGCAAGCGGACTTTACAGCGATGATCATCCATGATTTACGTTCACCTGTTATGAATATCATGGGAACGGTCGACATGTTGGCGGAGGGTCTGTTCGGACCGGTCAACGAGGAGCAGAAAAGGTGGCTGCTCAAGGTTCTGGCAAGCAGCCATAGCCTGATAGATCTCGTCAGTGACTACCTCGATCTCTCCAAGGTTGAGGCGGGACGTATCGATATTACCAAAGAGGATGTGGATCTAGGGCAACTGATCCAGAATAGCATTGAGAATTACCTACCCTTGGTGCGAGACAGAAAAACTTCCATTACCAGCGCCGTTCATCCAGGGTTTTCCAGGATCAAAGCCGATCCCCGGCGTCTGAATCAAGTGCTGGGCAACCTCCTGAGCAACGCTGTAAAGTTTACCGGCGATAGTGGACAAATAGAGCTGGGTGTGGACCAGACGAATGAAACACAGATCACGGTATGGGTGAAAGACAACGGCGTAGGCATCCCATCTGAGGAGATTGGTGGTCTTTTCGAAAAGTACCGCCAGCTCACGGGCGGTAAAATCTCCGAACACAAAGGAACCGGATTGGGCTTGGTGATCTGCAAAACAATTGTCGAGGCCCACGGGGGAAGGATTTGGGTCGAGAGCGAAGAAGGGAAGGGCGCAACATTTTTCTTTACTTTGCCCGTGAACACATAATACGTGTACGCTGATCGCCGTCCAATCACTCTCACTTATCCACTGTTCCGAAATCGCGGGACAGGACACTCTATCCGCGATATGCATTCACCTGGCGATAGATCCGCGCCGCCGAGCTCCGAACAGCTTGTGAGTGACGCCTAAGAAACACCGGCGAGCATCGCTTCAAGTTCGAACGACCCTGTGCGTAGCGATGTGCAGACGACGGACTGAGTTGTAGCTAGGTTTCCAACCGGCTCTGTCAATGTGCCGACGAATTGGCTATAAAAAATGAGAGATCGTTGCGGGATTGGCCACCGGCTTTCACTTTCTCGGCAAGGTAAGGGAGGACGGAACTTAATGAAAGAGGAGATCGAACTCGGCTGGTTGAAATTGACCGACAAGAGCGACTTGGTCCTGACCACGCGCTACGTTTTCCAACAACAGGACAGCGGAATTTTTGGCGAGAGCCGGGCAATCATCCCACGCAGGGCGATTTCGTCTGTTCGGATCAGTTGGCAGCGAAGCCAGGGGGCGGTAATCCTGGGGGCGTTTTTAATCCTCTGTTACTTGGTTCTTCTGGTCGGCGGTTTGATCGTCGAGCCGACCGGCATATCTTTGAGCGAACGAGTTTTGCATCTCTCATCTTCGACACTGTCTTTCATCCAATATGTATTGCTGATAAGCGGCCTCGGCCTGTTGGCGCTGTTTTGGTTGTACAAGCGTTGTGAAATCCAGATTGCGGCTGCCGGTGGAAGCTTAGGAGGCACACCGAGAAACTACGACGACGCTGAAACCTTTTGCTCCCTTTTAGTTTCGCCACGTAGCGAGCCGCCGGCGCCAATTAAAGATGCTGAACAAAAAGTAGAGAGCAGTCCGAAGACGACCGATCGAGATTGGAAGCTTTAAGGGAAACCGCCATGCTGCACTCTTTCCTTGTCAGCCCATCGTCAGGATGATCTTGCCGAAATGTTCCCGGCCTTGCAGATACCACTGCGCCGCTCGGGTTTCCTCAAGCGGAAAACGCTTGTCGATAACGACCTGGAATTTCTTTTTCTCAACCCATCCGAGAATTTGATCCAGCTGTTTGAAATCTTCCGGCTTGGACTTGAGGTAGTTGGTGATGGAGAAGCGGGTGGCCTTGCGTCCTTCGGTGAGCGCTGGAGGCGTGTCGGGGATCTTACCAAAAGCACCGCCGATAGAGACGAGACGGCCTCCGGCTGCGAGCACCTGTAAACTCTTTTGGTAAACGTCGCCGCCGACCATTTCGAGCACGACATCGACATCGCGATCGCCGGTGACGCGCATAACTTCCGTGTCCCATTCGTCTTGGGTGTAATCGATGACCTCGTCCGCGCCAAGCTCCCGCAATCTGCGGCCCTTCTCGGCACCGCTTGTAGTCGCAATCACTTTGGCCCCGGCATGCTTGCCGATTTGAATGGCCGCAGTGCCCACGCCGCTGCTGCCTGCCTGGACGAGCAGCCATTCGCCCGCCTTGAGCTTGCCCTCCTCCAGTAAGCCAAACCAAGCGGTGAGAAAAACCGTCGGAACGGCCGCCGCCGTCGCCGCGTCTACGCCCCCGGGTATCGAACGGACGTCAGGAACTTTGGCGCAAGCGTATTCGGCGTAGCCGCCCATGCCGGTGTAGGCAACAACCCGTTGACCGATTTTGAATTCCGTAACACCATCGCCTAACTTGGTGACAGTCCCGGCGAACTCGCGGCCGGGAATGATGGGCAAATCTTCGGGCGCAATACGGTAGTTACCGCTGCGCAACCCAAGATCCGCTCGATTCAACGAGGCTGCTTCGACTTTGATGAGGAGCTCATGAGCGCCCGGTTGCGGAACCGGAACTTCTTCAAATTGGAGCACTTCTTCGGTTGAGCCGAACTTGTGAATGCGAATGGCTTTCATATCCAGCTCCTTTCAACGGCGATTTTCGATGACTTCACTCAGCCTAAACCCAGCTGGCGTTGCTACGTCACGCCACCCAGAATCAAACTGTTAAGACTCCGGCGCGAAGAATGCGAGTGTGCGCATTTCGATGCTTTCGCGCGGTGGCGCGTCGGCCGAACTGTGAGGATCATCGAACGCCGCGTGTGCGGTCCAGCGGACGCGGCCATCGGTCTTGGAATCGTAACATTTGAAAACGATCGCTTCATTGCGCTGCATGTTTGGGAAATAATACCAGCGATGTTCGGGGTTGTACGTGATGTGATAAACCTCGCCGACTCGGTCCGGATAGACTCGCGCGCTCGGTACCAGTTCCTGTGTGCCGATACTGCGGCCGTCCGCGATCGCCAGCGGTTCCCTTTGAACCGGCTTACGAATCGGTCGCCATACTTGAATAACCGCGAAGCGATGGTGCAGCAGTTCCTCCGCTTCGTCCGGCAGTAAGTCCCGCACCCTTTGCGGACCCGACCACTCCGTGTAATCGTTGTGCACGTTTCGCACCGGGCCGCTGATATTTTTTTCGTCGCGCCTGGCGTCGTCCGCGGAGCGCAATGTGTGGTCGAAGACCAGCACCCGTTGCGCGCCGGAGCGTTCCTTAACCAGTTGCTCGGTTTCGCGATAATAGATCGAGCGGATTTCGTCCTCGTCGTAAAAGTTGCACATTTGAGTTTCATGATTGACGAAAACGAATCCCTCGCGCTCGAGCGAAAGCTGATCGGCGATAGCGCGGCCGTCGACAATCGTCATTGGATATTCTTGGTATTTGCCTTTTCGCTTCTCGACGGCGGCGGAAGAACTGATGCCACCATAGCTTGCCGGTTTCTCACCGGTATAAACGAGGTAATTGAGAAGAGCTTGAACGGACTGCGGCGATTCCTCACGTCTTTCGGGTCGCGACATAACGGTTCTTCCTTCCCCCGCGGATTTCGTTCGCGATTGACCCGCCGGTTATAATGATACCCGATTGTTGTTTTGTTCTTGCGGCTTTGCCTTTTTCGGCAACATCTCACAGGGTGTCTGACGAGGGCCGAGGCTCTCGTAGTATTCGTCCCTTTCCGGTACATAGCGGCCCTGGTTAAACTCGCCGCCCTTCTGGCTGCGAATGATCACCGCTACTGTGCGCTCGCCGACGGTCACTTCGGTATGAACTTCGTACGGCCTCACGAGATCGATCTCGCCCGGGCCGACCATCTGATCGACGCTTTTGCGGATCTTGGCGTAACCGGGCTTCGATCGGTCGTCGAGGCGCTCATACTTTTCGATTCGTTCGCGACCGTCAAGCACGCCGTAAAGTGTATAGATATGCGCGTGATCGTGAATCCGCGCGCGGGCGCCTTGTCTGGCAGTGCCTTTGGTCAATCCATTGACCGCGAAACCGTAATCCGGATCTTCGTAAAACAACAAATTCTCGGCGCGACCATCGGCAGGAACGCAGTCCGGCCAAGCCTTCGACGCTTCGATGACCTCGGCATCGGCCAGGAGCTCGGCGAGAATAGGGGAGAGCGCCGTCCAACGTTTCTCGGGATCTCTCTCTTTAGCGAACAGCTCGCGTGTTTTAGCGACGAACCGTTCCAGGGCGTTCTGCGTTTGATTTTCCATGGTGACGAAGCCTCCTTTTCTAAACCGATTGGCTGACCCTGTTTACCGTTTGAGAGTTCCCTTTTTGTAGCGCTCGTGGGGGCGCATAAAAGCGCGCGCAATTGTCCCAGAGAATCTTGCGCTTGTTCTCATCCGAAAGCGGCAACTCAAGAAATGTCTTCACCGCGTTGGGGTACTTGGAATCGCCGTGCGGATAGTCGGTGGAAAAAACCAGCTGATCGCAACCGAATTCTTCGATCGTGTGGCGCGCCGGTCCTTCGTCGGGCTCGATCGAGATAAAACACTGGCGCTTGAAATAGGCGCTCGGCGCCATGGTGAGATCCGTCATGAAGATATCGCCTTCTCTCTCGTAGCCTTCGTCTAGGCGCCATAAAAGCCACGGCAGCCAGGAGCAATTCGCTTCGAGAAAGGCGACTTTCATATTCGGGTGGCGCTCCAGGATGCCGCCGCCGAGAAAACTGCCGAGGCCCATCATTTGTTCAAACGGTTGCGCGTAAACTCGCCGAAGCCCAAAGTTAGGTTCGAATTGTTCGCCGCTCTGGCGCGAGCGCGATCCCGATGCCTCGTGAAATCCGAGCGGCAGGTTCAGATCTTCAAGCGCATTCCACAAAGGCTCGTAGTAGGGGTCGATCCAGTTTTTACCGTTGACGATATTCGAGCGCAAAAACACCGAGCGGAAGCCGTAATCCTCGACAACCCGATAAGTCTCAGCGACGGCGTCTTCGATGTTGTAAACGGAGATCATGCCGGAGCCTAAAAGCCTGTCCGGGTCGGCCTGGCAGAAGTCGTGCAGCCAATCGTTGTAGGCTCGAGCCAGCGCCGCGGCAAATGCCGGTTCCCAGTCAGGGTGCGTGAGCACGCTCAGCCCGCGCGTCGGAAACAGCACGGCGACGTCGATCCCTTCCATATCCATCGCCTCGAGTTGCACCTCGGCGCTCCAACCGCGGCTTGCGTGATCGCGATAGAGATCCTGATTCTTGTCGAAGTTGCGGCCGCGATGCGGAGTTGTGGCGGCGCGATTAACGTTTTTTTCTGCGTCAGGGAAAATCAGTCCCAGATCGCGGACATTTTTTGAGGTTCGGCCGCGCGGCGCTGAAGAGCAGAACTCCGGCACGATGTAGCGCTCCCACAGATCGGGCGGCTCCATAACGTGCATATCGCTGTCGAAAACTTTGAAACCGTTTTTCACCACGGGATCTTCCTCCAATTGTTTAGGTCAACGGTCGCCGGTTGGGTTCGCATGATGGAGCGTTCTGTATCGGAGAGTATTCCCGCCGGCGCATGATTGTCAAGGTAAGATGTTGCGCCCTGTTGTAGCAAAGTGAATCTGTCAGGGGTTGATAGTAACGTAATTATGTCAGGGTGTGTGGATGACAACCCTGACGATGCAAGAAAAGAAACGGCTGGAAATTATTCAGAGAGTGTTTTGAGGCGAGCTGACGGTAGCGGTGCTTGATCGCTACCTGCCCGAGCATAAACGCAAATTCTCTAAGCCTGTTAAAGCTCGGGCCGTCTGGAGAAAAGCCAGCCCACAACAAATCGAACAGGCTTTGTGTTTCAAACAACAGCGTACTGTGGCCACCAATTTCCATACATCGCTAAAGCCTGCGAGCACTTACCAGCAGACACGCTCTTGGACGGCGAGATTGTCGCACTGGATAAAAATGGTCGCATCTCTTTCGCCTGTTTCAGCGCCATCGATCCGCGCCTCAGTGCCATCGCGATAATCTCCGACAACTCGCCGCTCGAATTCTCGCTCCAGACCCACTTTCGAAGCGTCTTCACCTCTTAGGCTCGAACTTAGAGACGTTCATGTCAGTTCCTTGGGCCTCATAGTAGAGAGCGCGCCCAAGAGGCGCTACTCACCTTATGTTGCGTGCAACATAATTTTTCAGTGAGAGTTGTTGTTGGCGGCTAGGAATTTACTGCCTTGGATTTGCTGAAGCAGATGCGTACGGCTGATTTCAGAATCGATCGTCCGACCAAACGGTGGTTTTCGAACTTTTTTTGTCTATGAATGTTCAACTCTGTCCTATTTGCTCCCTAAATCTCTTTATCTTAGTGGATTAAGACCATTTTTAAAGGCACAGACTATGCATTTGCTGCCAGCGAGTTGTTTTACCCATGCACTTGAAACAGAGATCCTTCATGGCCTTTGTAGCCTTTGTAG
>WHTF01000166.1 GCA_009379725.1 Deltaproteobacteria bacterium | reverse complement strand
GGACCGCAAAGAA
Organism: Deltaproteobacteria bacterium; assembly: GCA_009379725.1. Classification (GTDB taxonomy): domain Bacteria; phylum Desulfobacterota; class Binatia; order UBA9968; family UBA9968; genus WHTF01. The sequence goes on along the minus strand of WHTF01000166.1, from coordinate 7,904 downwards.
TTCGAGGCCAGAGACGCTCAAGTGTTGAGCGTAAGCGTTGACTCTCCTTTTTCGCACAAAGCCTTTGCCGAGAAGATGGGTGGCATCAATTTCCCGATGTTGTCGGACTTCTGGCCGCATGGCGCGGTCTGCAGCCAATACGACTGTTTGCGGCCCCAGGGTATGCCCAAGCGAGCCGTCTTTATCATCGACAAACAGGGAACCATTCAATTCGCCAAAGAGTATGATAAAGGAATTCCGGAGAACTCGGAGCTGTTTGCCGAGCTGGACAAAATTAACCAGCGATAGTTTGTAAAATAAAAAGGCCCGCTACTTCATGCGATGTGGCGGGCCTTCCTGCGTCTGTATCGGGATGATTACTTTAGACGTCCACGAGCACATCGTCGCCTTCGACTCTTACCTCGTATTTCTCGGTCGGTAATGCCGGCAGAAGCTCGTTTTCGCCGGTGGTGACATCGTAGCGCCAGCCGTGCCACGGACAGACTACGGTTTTCCCGTCCAATTCACCTTCCCCCAGCGGACCGCCGCGATGGCCGCAAATATCGTTGATGGCATAGTATTTACCGTCGACATTGAAAACCCCAATGGCTTTGCCGTTGACCTCAACGCTCTTGCCGCAACCGGCTTTGACGTCTTCCGTTTTGCAAACCTTTGTGAAGTTAGCCATTTTGAATTCCTTTCTCGGCTGGAGCAAATTTCCAGTTAATATACGGACTCAGCGCTGGGATTCAAGTGCCTAAGATACGCCGGCATTGGCGCTGGGCTCTCTGAATGGAAGCTGAGTAACCGTGGCATTCATCACTTCGGGATCATGGCGCACCACGAGCCGGGTGCCGGGCGACTGAAAGTCGCGATGAATATAGCCAAGCGCGATGGGTGATCGCAGGGCGGGGGAATAGACGGAACTGGTAACTCGGCCGATTTCCTTGTCAGCGGACAGAATCCTACTGCCGGCGGCCGCGGTCTTTTCACCTTCGATAACAAGACCTGAAAGGTTCTTGTTGACGTGGCCGCGCGAGCGAATCCGCTCGACAACCTCCTGGCCCAGATAGCAGCCCTTGTTGAAACTCACTGCATGATTCAATCCGGTTTCTAAAATGAGATTGTCTTCGGTGACATCGACGCCATAGAGGGGGATACCCGCTTCAATGCGGAGCAACTCGCGCGCATCTTCCCCTACCCATCTGGCGGAGTCCGTCAATCCGGCTTCGGTGAACCGACGCGCGATATTTTCAACTTCGGTTATCGGAACAGTCAAATCGAAACCGTGTTCGCCGGTATCGCTGTAGCGTACAATTCGAATCTCCACGCCGGCGATGAAAACAGTCGAATGACTTAACGGATTTTGCGGATGTCGATCTTTGGCCACAAACGTTTCTAAGAGCGCTTCGGAGTGCGGTCCTTGAAGCGAAAATGTCGCATGTCGATCGGTGAAATCGTCGATCTCGACCTCATCGGCTACCAGGTAACGGTTCAGATGATCCAAAAGTTTTTGCTTAATCGGTTCCCAGATATCCAGTATAAAAGAGTCATTCGTGCACAGGACACGGCAGTCGCCGAGAACCTTTCCTTGCTGCGTCAAAAACGCGCCATAGAGTCCCTGGCCCGATGTGAGAGGTCGCAGGTCGTTTGAGATCAAGCCTTGAAGAAAGGACAGACGGTCGGCGCCGGTAAGTGCCAGTAGGGCACGATTGGAACGATCGAGGAGGCCGACTGCGCTGCGAACAGCATGGTACTCGGCCGGTGGGTTGCCAAAATGCTGGGCTAGCAGCCAGCCGCTATAATCCGCGAGAACGGCGCCGTTCGATCTATGTAAATCGATAAACTTCGATTCTATTGCCATTGACAGCAAAATATAGCGCTAAGCGCCGCGGTTGACAACGTCGCTGGCTCTCGCATAAATAGCGTCACCTACACAGGTATTCGGACTACCATGGGCAAACTAAAGGGCGATTTGGATCTCTATAAGCTTGAAGTGTTTTATTGGGTTGCGGAACTGAAGAGCTTTTCTGAAGCGGCACAACGGCTATCGTTAAAACAACCCACGGTGAGCGCCCATATCCAGGAGTTGGAAAAAACGCTCGCCGGTAAACTCTTTTACCGTATTCCAGGGAAAGTCACTCTGACTGCCTTGGGGCTACTGCTCGTGGAGCAAGCAAGAAGCCTTTTGGCTTTTAAGCGTGAAACGGTCGCCGTGGTTGAGCAGTTTCACGGCACCCTCAGCGGGGAACTTTGGATCGGTGGAAGCAATATCCCCGGCGAATATCTTTTGCCGCAAAGGCTCGGCGAATTTATTAAAAGGTACCCCGGAGTGAAACCGATCCTGCGAATCGGCGATTCCGCAGGCATCGTCGAAGAGGTGCTCGGCGGCAAGGTCGAGATCGGCTTTGTCGGGTTCAAAAGTGCTGACGCCAGACTTTCTTTCGACAAGGTTTGGCAAGATGAGATGGTGCTCACCGTTCCCAAGAGCCATCCATGGAGCCGTCGCAAGTTCGTTCAGTTGGCTGATTTACGAGCGGAAAACTTCATCTCGCGGGAACAGGGTTCGGGCACTCTCGATTCCTTCCGTCATCTGATAAGCAAGAGCCGGCGGTCCGTTGACGAACTTCTCAACGTGGTTATGGAACTGGGAAGTACCGCCGCTGTCAAAGAAGCTCTCATCTCGGGATTCGGCATTTCCATTTTGTCCCGAGTATCGATAAAACGTGAATTGGTTGACGGCCTGCTTGTAGATATTTCTATTCGCGGATTGAAGATGAAGCGCGATTTCTACGAGGTGTGTTACAAGGGACGGCCGTTATCCCCGGTTGCTCAAGCCTTTCGCGCTTTCTTAAAAAGCGAATAGTTCCTAGTTGTCGCGTTGTCCCCTTCCACAGTTTCGGCGCTGCATGCACTGTTGGTTGACGGCAGCGGTGACAACGTCATGCATTGCGCTTTTCCGGGTTGTACCCAAGAGGATTTATTTATGATCGTACTGGGACGAGGTGCACACCCAGCATTTTTATTCGCCAGCATATTGACCCAGCCTTTACACATGATAGAGAAAAGAAATAGGTTGAACTCAAAGGAGATGTCGATCATGAGCAATCTGGAAGGCCATCGATCTATAACTGCATTGGGCATCTTTTTTTGGATTTCGGGATCATAGATAAAATCGATTTGACTTATAGGAATGCTTCGTATTTAACGATGTTAAGAAATCGGCAATTTGTCGTGGAAAGCGCGCTATGAAAAAAATTGCATCGTGGGCAGTCGTTTTAATGCTGACGTTTTCTGCGAGCATGAGTTACGCACAATCCATTAAAGAGTTTAGGATCTCCGCGATTCCGGATGAAAATCCGCAGGAAATGTTACGCATCTACGCTCCTTTCGCCGACTACCTCACCAAGGAAATTGGCATTCCGGTAAAATTTACGCCGGTGGTCGATTATGCGGCGACGGTCCAGGCGCTTGCCGCCAATCGTTTGGAGATGGTTTGGTATGGTGGCTTGACCTCGGTACAAGCAGCCAGGCAGGCCAAGGGGGCGCGGCGTATCATTATGCGCAAGGAAGACGCCGAATTTAAGAGCCATTTCATCACCGCTAAAGCGAGCGGCATAAGGGGACTCAAAGATCTCAAGGGCAAGACATTTTCGTTCGGTAGCGTGAGCTCGACTTCCGGTCACTTGATGCCTCGTTACTTCCTGATCAAAAAGGGCATCAATCCGGAAAAAGACTTCTCGAAGTTTAGCTTCAGCGGCGCTCATGATGCGACGGCGGCGTGGGTGGAATCGGGCAGGGTCGACGCCGGGGCCTTGAGTCACCTGGTGTGGGACAAATTGGTCGAGACCAAAAAAGTCGACACCAAGAATGTGTTTATTTTTTGGACCACGCCGGCTTACGTCGATTACGTCTGGACTGTCCGGGCCGGAGTTGACACCGTAACGGTGGACAAAATCACCAAGGCTTTTCTAAAACTCGACTACAACAAGGCGGAGGACAAGAAACTCCTCGATCTGCATAGAACCAAAGGGTACATCGCCGCCAAAGACGAAGACTGGAAAGGCATCGAAGAGGCGGCCATCGCCGCCGGATTGCTTGAGTGAGAACGGTGAATTCCACTCAGCAGTATCGTCTCGCCGAGATCCGCAAGGTGTTCGCACGCGACCAGGTAGCGCTCGATCGTATTGTTTTGACCGTTTGCCGGGGTGAGCGCGTGGCCCTTATCGGTCCGAGCGGCGCCGGCAAGACGACTCTATTTCGGCTGCTCAATTGCACTTTGAGACCGACGTCCGGCAAACTCTGGATCGACGACGAAGATGTCGAATCTCTCAACGGAAAGGATCTGCGTCGTACCCGAAGCAGGATCGGCAGCGTGTATCAGCAGCATAATCTGGTTCCGCGCCTGCGTGTCATCCACAACGTGCTTGCCGGGCAACTTGGCCGGTGGGCGACGCTCCAGTCACTGCTTTCTTTGTTCAAGCCGGCGGATGTCGAGATCGCGCGCCAAGCCTTGCAGCAAGTCGGTATGCCGGAAAAGCTGCTCGAACGCACCGACGAGCTCTCCGGCGGACAACAACAGCGGGTCGCCATCGCGAGAGTGCTCGTGCAGAACCCTGATGTCATTCTTGCCGATGAACCCGTTTCTTCGGTCGATCCGTCGTTGGCCTCTACCATCGTCCGCTTGTTGATTGAAATCAGCCAGAACCGGCACAAGACTCTGATTGTCAGCCTTCATAGCGTGGACCTGGCGTTGGCTTATTTCCCGCGCGTCATCGGCATCAAAGAGGGCCGAGTAAGTTTCGATCTGGAAACCAGCAAGATCACAGAGGGGATGCTCGAAGATTTGTACTCCGGCAACTTCCGCGATCATTCGATGACCGAGGCAATTAGTGAAAGAGTCCAATCCGTCGCTTATCCGTCCGTCGGATAAATCTTTCTTCCCCTATATTTTCACGGCGTTGTTTGTCCTGGCCTTCGTCGACAGTTGGAGACGGGCAGACATCGATCCAGTGGTTTTCTTCGAAAAGAAGGGCCAGGAAGCTTTATGGAAATTTCTAACCGGTATGTTTCCGCCGGATGTGTCTTGGAACTTTATTTCTCTGATGTTGCGTCCGGCGTTAGAAACAATTCAGATTTCGCTCTGGGGGACCCTGATCGCGGTGGCGATAGGATTTCCTCTGGGCTTGCTCGGGACCCACACTCTTGCGGTCAGAGGCATACTTAATGACGCGGAACTGCAGGGAGCACCGGTGCGGCGGGGGATGCGCTATGGCCTGTATTTTTTAGCCCGCGGATTGCTTAGCCTGTTTCGTTCGATTCCCGAATTTGTTTGGGCGTTTATGTTCGTTCGCGCGGTGGGCTTGGGGCCTTTTCCCGGCGTGCTTGCGATAGGCGTGGCATACGGCGGTATGCTCGGCAAGGTTTATTCAGAGATTTTCGAAGCCGTGAATTATCGTCCTCTCGAGGCTTTGCAGTCCGTCGGCGCGAACAAGCTGCAGATCTTTTTCTATGGCTGGTTTCCCCAGGCGCTGCCCAATTTCGTGTCCTACACGCTTTACCGCTGGGAGTGCGCGGTGCGGGCCTCCGCGATTTTGGGATTGGTGGGGGCCGGCGGCCTCGGCCAGCAAATTGAGATATCCATGCGTATGTTCAATTTCAACGAGGTGCTGACCATTTTGATCATTTTGTTCATGATGGTTGCGGCGGTTGACTACATCAGTGCCAAAACCCGTGCGATGTTATGAGCACGCCGCCAACTCGAAACAGTTGTGAGACGATCCCCGCTCATCGAGGACGTGTCCGCGAGGGGCGGACGGTCAAGAATCTCCTTGTCCTTGCCGGCGTTCTGATGTTTTTGGTGTGGAGCTATTATGGCGCGGAGATCCACCTATCTCAGTTACTCAGTCGCGACAGCTTCGGGCAAATCGTCATCTACATCAAAAAACTCTTTCCACCTGACTTTTCTCCTGCCGTTTTACAGGAAGCGTTGAAGGGGACCATCGAGACTTTTGCCATTTCTTTTATGGGAACGCTTATGGCGGTGGTCATCGCTCTGTCCATCGTTTTCTTTGCGTCCAAAAATCTTATTTATTCGGGTTTGCTCTATGAGCTGGAGCCGAGGCAGGGCTGGAAACGAGCGGCACGAAGAGTGCCGTATCTCGCTGCGAAGAGCGTCTTGAATATATTGCGCACTATTCCTGAGATGGTTTGGGCGCTGATCTTTGTTTTTCTGGTCGGCTTGGGGCCGTTTCCCGGGGTTCTGGCGCTCGGGGTCCATACGGGAGGGGTGTTGGGAAAACTCTTCGGTGAAGTTTTGGAGGACGTTGACGCCCAACCCATCGAGTCGCTGCAATCGACTGGGGCAAGTCGCCTGCAGATCCTTTGTTACGGCATTTTGCCGCAAGTGTTACCGCAATTTATCTCTTACTCGCTCTATCGTTGGGAAGTCAACATTCGCGTCGCCGCAGTTCTTGGCCTCGTTGGCGCCGGCGGCCTTGGCCAGCGCATCCACATCGCCATAAGTCTCTTTCTGGAGAATCAGTTGCTCACGCTGATTTTGGCCATTTACATTCTGGTCACTGCCGTTGATTATCTCAGTGCCTATCTCAGACGCAAGGTCATGTAGCGGCCACTAGGTGCGATACGGAATTCGCCGCGCCGCTTCCGGGTTCTAAAATTCCAGGTGCTGTGGATTAAAAAAGGATCTGCAACTGGAAGGAGGGGCGCACCGGCTAACCTTGGAGTGCGGCTTCAATAGCCCGGGCGACGTAGACTTGCGTCAGGTGAGTGCGATATTCGCTCGAGCCGTTGATATCCTCGATGACATCGATATTGCGCGTCGACTCCGCGGCGGCCTCTTCGATGGTCTTCGTATCAAGTTTCTTGCCGGTCAACGTCTCTTCCGCGCGACGGGGCCGGTAAGCTTTGTCCGTTATGCCGGTAATTCCCAATGCGGCGCGAATGCAAGTTCCTGACGCATCCAACGCCAGGCGCGCAGCGACACCGACCACTGCAAAACCGGAGGAACGCGGAGCGGCCTTCAAATACGCTGTCTTCTCGCCGTCAGTTGCGGGCACTTTGACGGCGGTGACGATCTCATCCGGTTCCAGGACGCTCATCAGTAGGCCGAGGAAAAACTCATCGGCTTTGATCCAGCGCTCGCCACTGGAACCAGCCACTTTGATCTCGGCATCGAGCGCCATGATTGCCGCCGGGATATCGCCGGCGGGGTCGGCATGGGCCACGCTGCCGCCGATAGTACCGCGGTTTCGGATTTGAACATCGGCGATAGTCGTTGCAGTCTGTGGTAGGAGCGGGCACCGCTTTTGGAGCAAATCCGAATACTCCATCTGCGCCTGTGTGACCAGCGCGCCGAGGATCAGGCTATTCCCCTCTTCGACGATGCTATCGAGTCCGGAAATCTTTCCTATATCGACGATATAGCCCGGCTTGGAAAGCCGCATCTTCATAAGCGGCAGTAAGCTCTGGCCACCGGAAAGAATTTTTACGTCGTCCCTGTGAGCCGCCAAGAGCTTAATCGCATCGCTCACCGAGCGCGGGGCAAAATATTCAAAAGAACCCGGGATCATGGTTAGTAGGACCTCCGAACGGTTTCGGTGTTGTGATTGGCCAAGCGCCAGACCACCTCGGGCGTAAGCGGCAGCTCGGTAATTTTCACGCCAAACGGCGTAAGCGCATCTTCCACCGCACTGGCGATCGCGGCAGGCGAGGGAATGGCGGCGCCTTCTCCGGCTGCCTTCTGGCCCAGCGACGTGTAAGGCGATGGCGAGGGACGGTGAATCACTTCGACTTTCGGCGTTTCAGCAGTGGAGCATTTACCATAATCCAAGTAGGTCACCGTGAGTGGCTGGCCCTCGGGGCTGTAGATAAAGCCCTCGCCGAGAGCTACAGCGATGCCATGC
>WHTF01000165.1 GCA_009379725.1 Deltaproteobacteria bacterium | reverse complement strand
CGGCGGGAAATTCGGGAATCGCCGCATCCCAGTCTTTCGGCAACTCGCCGCGCATGACCTGCTCCAACTCTTTAGCCAAGTCGGGAAAGTTCTTCGCATAGGCGGCCAATCTCTCGTTCCATTCAGCTTCAGCCTTTTGACCTTGGCTCAGGGAGCCGCGAAAACGCGCCAGCGCCTCTTCCGGAAGGTGAAAAGGCTGGTCAAGCGGCCAGCCAAGCTTTTGTTTCGTCAGCTTCGTTTCCTCTGGACCCAGCGGCGAGCCGTGCGCTTCGAACGTGCCTTGCTTCCCGGGCGATCCGTAACCGATATTCGTGCGCACCGAAATGAGTGACGGGCGAGTGGTGTCGCTGCGGGCAGCGCTTAGCGCCTGCTCAACCGCGTTCAAATCATTGCCATCCTCTACGGTTTGGGTGTGCCAGCCATAGGCTGCGAATCTTTTGGCCACATCTTCGGTAAATGTCAGGTCGGTGGATGCGGCAAGCGAAATGCGGTTGTTGTCGTACAGATAGATCAATTTGCCGAGTTTCAAGTGTCCGGCCATGCTGGCCGCTTCCGCGGCAACACCTTCCATCAAGTCGCCGTCGCTGACGATGGCGTATGTGAAATGGTCGATCATCGCGAATCCCGGCCGGTTATAGCGAGCGGCGAGATAAGCCTCAGCGATAGCCATGCCGACGCCGTTGCCGAAACCCTGGCCCAGCGGTCCGGTCGTAACTTCCACTCCGGCCGCAAGCTCGCGTTCAGGATGGCCGGGCGTGCGGCTGCCCCATTGGCGGAACTGTTTGATTTGCTCAAGCGAAATGTCTTTGTAGCCGGTAAGATGAAGCATGCTGTAAAGCAGCATTGAGCCGTGTCCGGCGGAGAGAACAAAGCGGTCACGATCCGGCCAGGAAGGATTCTGCGGGTTGTGCTTAAGAAAGCGCGTCCACAAGACATACGCTACCGCAGCGAGGCCCATGGGAGCGCCGGGATGGCCTGATTTTGCCTTTTCAACGGCATCGACCGAAAGCATGCGGATGGTGTTGACGCACAGCGCGTCGATTTTGTCTTCCATACTAAAACAACTCCTCTCCGCCGCGACGGATACAACCCGAATCGACGGAAACCAGTATTATCAATTTCAGCAAAACTGCAGAAGCGTCAAGGCGGTTGCAAGCTCTTACTTACACTTTGCCTCTCCGCCTAAGTTCGTGCAATAGAGTCGCAGTGTTTTTCATCGAAACGTCACGCTGATCACAATGCGACTGCAGGCGCCGTAGATCCTCCGATGTATCGATATCATAGCCCAAGGGGAGAAGCTCGTATCTCACGCCAAGACCGGCGAGTTTCTCCGTGGTGCGGGCAAGAACATCGTCGCGGCTCCAGCTCATGTCTTGGAAAATGTCAGAGATCAAGCGATTCATGCCGATCAGGTAATAACCGCCGTCGGTACTGGGTCCAAGAACGACATCGGCTTCGCCATGGCCGAGCCAGGCATAGGCCTGGTCAAACAAAGCCAGAGAAAGAGCCGGCAGATCGCTACCGATCAAAATAATATTGCCGAAACCGCCGTCGAATAAATACTGGAAGGCATGGCTCATGCGCTCACCCAACGAATGACCTTGCTGGAGAAAAGAAGCGAAACCCTGAGCCGCGAACCGTTCGAAAAATCCGGCTGCCGTTTCAGGCGTGAACGCAATGAACAATCGTGCGCCGCTGAGCTGCGCGAGATTATTTAATTGATCGAGCAGCAACGCTCGGGCGAGATCGGCCGCTTCTGCGAATGACAGCGGCGGAACCAGTCTGGTTTTGCTCTGACCCGGCTCCGGAGCCTTGGTCATGACAATCAGTGCGTTAGCAGGCTGCTGAAAAAGACCCATATGTGCTTTCATGGCTCACTTGAAATGGTTCAAAACGTTCAAAGTGTCCAAATCGTCGGTCTCTGAGATCTTATATTAGGATGAACAACCTGCATTCAGAGTTTTTCAGCGGTTAGCGCGCATCGCCATAAAATCGCTTCAGCGTGACCGGCGAAACGCCAGCAAGATAAAGGAATTTCAGCGTCCACATTTTTACAATGGTCCGCCATACGCCCTCGACTTCCCAGCGCCGCGCCGAAGTGATGACCCGGCTGCGCAGACAGGCGATACCGCCCAAACGTTTCAAGTCGCGGCAAAACGCGATGTCTTCCATCAACGGAATATCGGGAAAGCCGCCCATCCGGTTGAACACTTCGCGGCGGACGAAGATCGCCTGGTCGCCAGTGCCAACCTTGGTGATGCGCGAACGATGATTGATCAGGGCGCCGACGATCTTAAGCATCCAGTGCTCGCCCTCCAGCTCGATGTCGAAACGGCCGCCCAAGTAGCGCGGGTCTTTTAGAGCCGCGACGATCTCATCGAGGGCTGTCGGCGGTAAGCGCGTGTCGCCATGAAGAAACAACAGGACATCGCCGGTGGCTTCTTGAGCGCCGCGGTTCATCTGGCGGGCGCGGCCACGGACCGCGGCAAGAACCGTTGCGCCGCTTTGCGCGCCGATCTCCCGGGTTTTATCCGCGCTGCCGCCGTCGACAACGATAATTTCATCCGGCGCCAGCGCCGTCAGCGCCGCTAAAGTTGCGCCGATGGTCTTTTCTTCATTCAGCGCCGGTATGATGACCGAGACGCGTTCTGGGACGTTCATCGGGCCAATCGGGCGACTCTAGGGTTTGGCTTCCACGCCGTACTTTTATAAAACTCACTGGAACCCTTCCGAATCGATTTTTTCCACCGCATTATCTTCTCCACGCCAACCACTTCTCGAATACCTTCTTTAACCCGGGCGTCAACTTGGTCCGCATATAGGCATCACCGATCTTGCGCAGCACCTCAACCTGAGTCGGATAGCAATGAATGGTCGAGGACAAAACCCCAACCTTTTGTTTTGCCACCATGGCGAGGGTCAATTCACCGATCATTTCGCCGGCGTGGCGCGCCACGATGGTGCCGCCGAGGATCTGACCGCTTTTTGTATCATAGTGAACCCGGGCAAACCCCTCGTCTTCGCCGTCAAGAATCGCCCGGTCGACATGGTTCATGGATTCCGTGATCGTCGCGACGTCGAAGCCCGCCGCTTTGGCATCTGTCTCGTAATATCCGACATGAGCGATTTCCGGATCGGTATAGGTACACCAGGGAATGACTAAATCGGTCACCTTGCGCCGCGCCAAGAACAAAGCGTTAGCGATGACGATGCGCGCCATGGCATCGGCGGCGTGAGTGAACTTGAAGCGCGAGCAGATATCGCCGGCGGCATATATCCGGGGGTTCGAAGTACGCAGCCGGTAATCGACTTCCACGCCCCTGGCGGTGTAGTCAACCCCGGCGGCATCCAGGTCGAGGCCTTCCAGATTCGGCGTGCGGCCGATAGACACGAGAATCGCATCGCAAGGGATTTCCAGCGTCGACTCTCCGATCGTAACCGTGAGGATTTTTTCCTGGTGGTTTCTTGCAGCGCGCTGAATTTTGCCTCCGGTGACGATACGCACGCCGTCCCGTTGGATTTGCCGGCGCACGATGGCTGCGGCGTCGCGGTCTTCTCTGGGCAATATCTCCGCGCCGTCGGTCAGCAAAGTAACCTGGCTGCCGAAGCGCTGGAAACTTTGCGCCAGCTCGCAGCCGATTGGCCCCGCACCGACGACGGTCAACCGCCGCGGCAATTCGGTCAATGTAAAGATCGTCTCGTTGGTGAAATAGCCGGCGTCCTGCAAACCCGGAATCGCCAATTCACTGGCCCTCGCGCCGGTGGCGATAACCGCGCGGTGGAAGTCGAGACGCTGGCCATCCACCTCAATAGCGCTGGCACCGGCAAAGCGACCGTTGCCAATGAAAACATCGACGCCGAGCTTGCTGAAACGCTCCACCGAATCGTGGCCGCTGATTTCCGCGCGCAGCTTGCGCATCCGTTCCATAGCTGTCGCAAACGCAACGGCCGGCGCACACGCGAGCTGAAGGCCGAATGCCGATCCATTGCTCGCGTCATAGGCGGCCCGCGCTGCGCGGACCACCCCTTTTGACGGCACGCAACCGACGTTGAGGCAATCGCCCCCCAAGAGATTTCGTTCAATGAGCGCCACCTTAGCGCCCAGTCCGGCAGCCCCCGCGGCGCTGACCAATCCGGCGGTACCGCCGCCGATCACGACCAGGTTGTATTTTCGCGCCGGCGTCGGGTTGGTCCAATCGGGCGGGTGACAATTTTCTATGAGTCGCTGGTCATGCTCGTCATCAACGATCATCATTTTCTCGAACGATGCCGGCTCGTGATGCGGGTCCAGACGCGGCTTGCCGGTAAGTGTACTGCCTCCCTCGAATTGCTCGGCTTCGCGCAACGCCTTGCGCGCGATGCGAGTGACGAGAACCACTACGGCAACGGTCGCCAGCAGTCCGACGTATTTCAAAACTTGCTGATAGAATCCGGCCGAAGCATCCACCGGTCCGGCCAGCGCGTCGCGCGCCGCCGCGCCGATGTAGACGAAAAGAAACGTCGCCGGCAGCATGCCCAAGAAATTAGCCAGTACGTAGGCGCCGGTTCGTACACCGGTCAGACCCAGGAAATAGTTGAGCAGAACGAAGGGAAACACCGGGCTCAGCCGCGTCAGTAAAACCATCTTGAATCCCTGTTTGCCGATGGCCTGGTCCAGGGAGCGAAACTTCGGATTGTTCTCAGCCCAGCGAGCGACTTTTTCGCGCAAAAAAGTTCGTGCCAGTAGGAAAGAACTGAGCGCGCCGAGGTTGGCGCCGAGCAAAACAACCATGAAGCCGGTCCTTAGGCCAAAGAGAGTCCCGGCGCCCACCGTGAGGGCGCTTCCCGGAATGAACAAGACCGTCGATACAACGTAGGCCAGGATGACGACCACCGGACCAATGACGCCAAGTGACTGCACGAAACCCTCGAATTGCATGAATCCCTGGCGCATCGGCAGAAAGAAAACGCCGGCACCGATGGCAACCAGCAGGAAAACGATGACAATGGCCCTAGTTGCTTTCATACCGATTCCTGTAGCGTCCGTGTTGCGGTAAGAGCCAATTTGGCGCTGTCTGGATGCTGGCCAATTCCTTCTATTCCACAGCACGACGATCAAATATCTCGCAACAGAAAAAAGAATCCCGCCGCCAGCCGAATAGAGTGGCGACGCCTTTGAAGTTATCGTTGGCACCGTTGGCGTAAGCAATCAGTAAGGTTGCGCCGGCGATGATGGCAGGCCAGTAAGACAATTTTTCTCCGTCAACTCAAGTTAAGGCGCCGCCGCAGCTGCTGCCGGCGCCGGCAGTGCATGCGTAGCAGTGATTGGCCACGGTGATCGGCCGGCTGAGCAGCTGCGCGGCATCTAACGAGGAGACGTGGAATGCTTTGCCCTGGCCATCGCGAACAGCCAGGTCAAGCATTTGATTGAAGTCGCAGTCGTAAATGAAACCCTCCCAGCCTACGCTGATGAGATTTCGGCACATCACCTCATCCAAAGTCGCGCCATTGAAACTACTTTCCAACAATTCCATGTAGCGGTCGTACTCGCCACGCAGTTTCAAATGCGTCGCATAGCGGGTGATCGGCATATTGCTCAGACAATAGAGCTGGTTGAAGACGATGCCGAACTGTTCTGCAAGAATTTTTTTGTACTCTTGCTCGAGCTTTTCCTGCGGCGGCGGTAAATGCGCACCCACGGGATTATAAACGAGATTCAGAATCAGTCCGGAATCCGATTGACCGTAGCCCCATTGATTTAAATCCTGCAATCCCCGAATGCTCAGATCGAAGGTTCCTTTGCCGCGTTGCTTATCGACGTTTTCCTCGGTGTAGCAGGGCAGCGAGCAAACCAGCTCGACCCGGTGGCACGCGAAAAATTCCGGCAAGTATTCTTTGCCAGGCTCGAAAAACACGGTCAGATTGCAGCGGTCCATCACGTGACGTTGGAGTTCGACTGCCGATTTGACGAGATGATCGAAATTCGGATGAAGCTCGGGTGCGCCACCGGTGATATCAAGAGTCGGAATATTCGAGCTTGCGAGAAATCGCAGCACAGCATCGACGGTTTCCCGGTTCATCATTTCTGTGCGTGTCGGTCCCGATTCGACATGGCAGTGGATGCAGGCCTGGTTACAGTACCGGCCCATATTCACCTGCAGGGTGTCGATGGCACGCCGGGTCAACCCGTTCTTAAGATGAATCTTCTGCGCGAAAGGTTGCATAGAATTCTTCTGAGCGCGCGATCTTTTATGAGCCTTGTTTATATTCAGCTAGATTTCGGTTGCTGCCTTTTTTCTCCTCTTACCTCCTCTCCCTCCAATGGGATTGAGGTGAGGGTGCCGGCGCAAATCAAGCATGCCCGTTAATGCCCTACGGGCAGCAGGCCGACCCTGGCACGCAACTGCTTCCACTGGCGCTCGTGACTTTGTACTCCTGCCCCTTGGTTTCGCGCGGATCGCGCTTATGATCGCGCGAGCAATCGAAAACGCCGGCTTGATCGAGCGGCACTTCTTGGCGCGGCGAAACCAGAATGAATTGGCCCTGATAGGGTGAATGGGAATAAAGCCTAAAAGTTTTATCGCACACCGCGATCCGCACACCGCGGGGCAGAGTATGACCATCGTCATCGACCACTTGCTTCCACGGCCCGCGGTAAATGACCGCGTGATTGCGCTCGATGCACGGCCCTTCTTTTCCTTTATAAGCGGTCACCGTGGTGGCGCGGAACTCGATTCCCTCAACAGTCTGGTAGGCTTCCGCGCGCAACTCTTCGATCTGAATGCCGTAAAACTTTGCTTCTTCGAAGGCGCGGAGAAAATCCTCTTCTTGAAAGGCGCCGGAGACGCAGGCACTCCATAGCGCAGCATCTTTAGTTAGATGTTCCGGCACCGGCTCGTCGCTGACGATGTCGGAGATCACGACTCTGCCGCCGCGTTTGAGCACGCGGTACATCTCGGCGAACAGGACCTTTTTGTCCTCCGGCCGCACCAGGTTGAGGACGCAATTGGAAACAATCACGTCGATGGACTCGTCGGCGATCAGCGGCTGCTCGTGGCAAATCTCCTTTTCATACGCTTCCAACTTCACCAGATCGGACACAGAGCGCACGGGATGATCCTGCAGGTAGCGGTCGATCAATTCGAGATTGGTTGTTAAATCTTGGACCTTGCCGCGGCGGAACTCGACGTTATGGTAGCCGAGCTGGTCGCCGATGGACGTTTGATACTTGCGAGCGAGCTCCAACATGGGCGGATTGAAATCGACACCGATGACTTTGCCTTGAGCGCCGACGATCTGGGCGATGATATAGCAGGCTTTGCCGCTGCCGGAACCCAGATCGAGCACGGTGTCGCCCGTACGGATGTGCCGCGACGGATCGCCGCAGCCATAGTCTTTTTCGATAATCTCTTCGGGAATGACTTGCAGCAGAGCCTGGTCGTAGGTGACAGGCAGGCACAGGCAAGCTTCGACTTCCTGCGCCGCCTTGCCATAACGCTCCAACACGGCGGCCTCATAGTCGGTACCATTTCGACCATTACTTTTTTCACTGGCTCCGATGACAGCTTCCCGATCCATATAAATAACCTCTCATAACTCGGCTCTGAGCTAACAATTTTAAAGAAAATCACTTTCGAAACTGCGGCGCAAGCTAAAATTAGCGTACACGGCGCCCATCGATCTTATTCGTCTGGCAGTGTAGCGTGCGGCCGGCAAGATACCGCACTCACCTAGATAGAGCGTGAGGTGCAGCGGAAGACGCGCTTATTTCTTTTTGTCGTCCATTTTCATGGTATCACCCATCTTCATCTTGTCGTCCCTCTTCATTTTGTCGTCGGCCATGGCGGCTTTGTTCTTCTTCTCGACTTTCATTTTATCTTTCATCTTCGCGTCTTTGCCCTCCTTCATCGTCCCCTTCTGATCCTTCATCATTGCTTTGTCGTCCTTCATCCCT
>WHTF01000164.1 GCA_009379725.1 Deltaproteobacteria bacterium | reverse complement strand
AAGACTGTGCCCGCCACCCGGTTGGTGGTGAGCGCGAGAAAGCTATCCGAAGTCCCGCCGGTGCTGATGATGCTCACATCCTTTTCGGAGATTTCCCATTTTTTCAAGGCGGCTTGCAAATAATAATGCGGCGCTGTGCGGATACCCGAGACCGCGACAGTTTTGCCGATCAGGTCCTGCGGCTTGTTGATCTCCTTCTGGGTAACCAGCATCCATGGCGAACCTTCGTAGAAATTGAGCACAATCGCCAGCGGCAGACCCGCGACGGCGGCGGAAACGCCGGTGGATACCGAAGGGAAGAAATTGATGTTGCCGTTGATCACCGCCTGCGGCTGGATGGGCGTGCGCATCTGGATATATTCGGCTTCCAATCCATGTTTTTTCAAGAATCCTTTTTCCTTGGCGACATAGTAGGGCATGTAGGAGAACGCCAGGGAGGGAAAACCCACTCGAATCTTCTGCAGGCTTTCGGCTGCCCGAAGCAGTCCCGGTATCGATACCATTAAAGCGAACAGCAAGACGATGCAAAATGTTCTAGATTTCATCCCTACGCTCCTTAGGCCGTAGCCGCGTGTTGTTGACCGCCATTTGCCCAGCCTGCGCGGGCGTTTTTAAGCGCATTAGGCTGCGGCAGGTTTTTTAGTTTGAAAAAATCGACGGCATTGCGGCTCAATAGTCTTTCCTTTTGCGCAAAGTCTAGATCGCTGCAACCGACGACGTCTTTAACCGAGTAGGGGAAATGACAATCCCAATGGCAGTAGTCCGAGGCGTAGAGAACCGTGCTGTCGCCGTTGGCCGCGAAGACCCGATCGAGACCGGTCTCCTCGGATTCGCAGGTGAGTACTACCTGCTCGCTGCGGATGATCTCGCTCGGCCGGCGTTTCAACTCCGGCATTTGCGGCGCGAGCTTTTCGATATGTTCATCGAAGCGCTCCGCCCAAAACGGCAGCCAGCCGGCGCCGCCCTCCATAAAGCCCACGCGCAACTTCGGATAACGGTCGAAAACGCCTTCGCCGATCATGTGCATCATGGCGATCATCAATTCGAAGGGAAAGGCGGTCATGTGCACGTAGACGTATTTGAAAAAGCGTTCGCTGCCGGCGCCCATGACGCCGGAAACGCCGGGCACGCCGTCATGTCCAGTCTGCGGATGAACGCTCAAGGTCATGCCGAGGGACTGAGCGCAATCGTAGATCGGGTCGAACATAGGATCGCCCATGTTGCGGCCGTAGACGTTGGTCGGCAGCATCGCCGTGACCGCGCCGGCTTTGGCAAGAAACTCGAGCTCCTTCACCGCCGCCTGCGGCGCCTGGCAGGGGATGAGGCCGACGGCGAGCAGGCGCTTGGGATCGGCCGAACAATACTCCAGAAGCCATTCGTTTACCGCGCGACAAAGCACGGTGGCCAGCTCACCGCTCATCAAGCCGTTGACGGTGAGCGCGATCTGCGTGCCGAACAGCACTGCGACGTCAATGCCTTCCTGGTCCATATCTTTTAACCGGGCCATTGGGTCGACCATGCCGGGGCGATAGCCGCGCGCTTTTTCCGTCATAGGACCGCTGACGCCGGGTCCCGGCCCTTGCGAGGCGGACCACATGCGCCCTTCCAACAAGATGCGCGAGTTGCCCTGGTTGTCTTTCAGCCGCACCGGCGCTTGCGAGCGCCACTTCTCCGGCATGCGGCTGGTCAGATCGACATTACCTTCGTAGACGTGACCATCGGCATCGATGACGAGCACATTGTCGAAATTATCCATTGTCGGCCTCCTCCGCTTAAGTTTGTTGTTGTTGATTGGACGTCACGCAAATCATCAGGCAACAAGGTTGCGCTGCCGCCAACGGCGCGGCGAACCACCGCGCCATCAGGTCTTTGGATTTCACAGAGTCGTATCATTGACAATGATTTTGCTCAAGTTCGCGTCTTCGAAATTCGCGCCGTCGGCCATACACCGGTGAGATCGGGCCTTTCGGTTTGCTCGTGAGTCAATCGCCGGCAAGATAGTATCCGGTCAAGTCTATAAGCGGCCGGGTGGCCACGAGAAGTTTCTTACAGCTCGAATCTTACCGGCAGTTGACCCCTCTAAGTTGTTCCGATATGCAAACAGACGTGATGCAGCAAGTGCTGAAAGATTCTCTTCAAGGACGGTTGCTCAAGCCCGCCGAGGCGCTGGCGCTTTGCGGCCTGGCCGGCGAAGAATTGCAGGCTTTGCTGGCGGCGGCGGCGCAGGTGCGCGACGCGCATAAAGGCCGGGTGGTGACTTTTTCGCCCAAAGTGTTCGTGCCGTTGACAAACCTGTGCCGTGATTTCTGTGGTTACTGCGCGTTTCGCAGAGCGCCGGATGAACCCGGTGCCAAAACGATGACTTTGGACGAAGTGTTACAGGTGGTGCGCCAGGCAAAGCGATTGGGCTGCACTGAAGTGCTGTTTAGTTTAGGAGACAAGCCCGAAGCGATTTATCCGGAGATGAGAGCTTTCTTGGCCGAGCGCGGCCATCAGCGTACGCTGGACTACCTTCACGAAGCCTGCCGGGTGGTGCTCGAAGAAACTGGGCTGTTGCCGCACTCCAACCCCGGCGTGATGGGCAAGGGCGACTTGCAGCGGCTAAAACAATTCAATGTCAGTATGGGGCTGATGTTGGAGAGCACCAGCGACCGATTGTTACTGAACGGCGGCGCGCACGATAACGCGCCGGACAAAAAGCCCAGCGTTCGTTTGCGCACTTTGGAGCAGGCGGGCAAGCTGCGGATTCCTTTTACCACGGGTATTCTAATCGGCATCGGCGAGACCTGGGAAGAAAGAATCGAGGCGCTTTTTGCCATTCGCACGCTGCATGAGCGCTATGGTCATATTCAAGAAGTGATTGTGCAGAACTTCCGCGCCAAGCCGACTATTCCAATGCGTCTTCACCCCGACGCGACGCTCGGCGACATGATCAAGACCATTGCTCTGGCGCGCTTGATCCTCGGCGGTGACATGAATATTCAAGCGCCACCTAATCTAACCCCGGACGGCTATGAGTTTTACCTGGAAGCCGGCATCAACGATTGGGGCGGGGTGTCGCCGGTAACGCCGGATTTTATCAATCCGGAAGCGCCGTGGCCGGCATTATACCGATTGCAGGAAAAGAGCGCGCAAGCCGGCTTTGAGTTAAGGGCGCGGTTGCCAATCTATCCCGAATACATTCGGCAAGGTGAGAAATTTCTGCCCGCGGGTGTGCTGCATTATATCGACCGGCTATGCGATGACGACGGTCTGGTGAAAAACAACGGGCCTCTGGGCAGAAGCGCGCAAGACCAGCGGGTTCACGTCTAACCGGTCATAGTCCATCCATGATCCTGGCTTTAACCGGCGGTACCGGCGGCGCCAAACTGATTCAAGGTCTCGCTGCCGAGATCGATCCAGCCGAGCTGACGATCATTTGCAACACCGCCGATGACGCCATCTTTCACGGGCTCTACGTCTCACCGGACATCGATACGATCATCTACACATTGGCGGGGCTCCTCGACCAGGAAAAGGGCTGGGGTTTGGCGGGCGACAGCTTTGCCGCTCTGGAACAACTCGGCCGTCTGGGCGAAGAAATGTGGTTCAAGCTCGGCGATAAAGATCTGGCGACGCACATCCGGCGCACACGTCTGCTCAGCGCAGGACATAAGCTGTCCGAAGTGACGGACTGGATGCGTACGGTTTTGGGCGTGAAATCGAAGGTTCTTCCCATGTCGGATGATCGCATCGAGACCCGAGTCGTCACTGCGGCGGGAGAAATCTCGTTTCAGGAGTATTTCGTGCGCGAGCGCTGGTCGCCGGAAGTTCACCAAGTCTTTTTTGCCGGTATCGATAAGAGCATCCCCTCGCCAGGAGTACTTACAGCAATCCGCAACGCTAGGGGAATCATCGTTTGTCCGAGCAATCCGGTGACGAGCATCGGACCGATCCTTGCGGTTCCCGGAATTCGCCGAGCGTTAGTCGAATCTAAAAGCAGAGTTGTCGGCGTGAGTCCGATCATTGGAAGTTCTTCGCTAAGCGGGCCGGCGCATAAGCTTATGAAAGTCACGGATCTGGAGTCTTCAGCCGCGGGCGTAGCGCAAGGCTATGCTGATTTCCTAACTGCTTTAGTCATTGGAGTGGAAGACGAGGGATTGCAGCCCTGTATTGAAAAACTCGGCATCAAGGCTGTTTCGGCAAATATCCGGATGAACTCTTTGGCGGATAAACGACGGCTGGCGCGCGAGGTCTTGGCCTTGGTTTGAAAATAGTGCTAAGAAATTTTTTTCAGCGTTACACCTCAATGAAAGTAACCGCACTCATTCCGGTCAAAGGCTTTGGCAATGCCAAGCAACGCCTGAGCGCGCTGCTTGCAAGCGCGCAGCGGGAGATGCTCGCCGAAGCGATGTTTCGCGATGTGCTCCGCCAGGTGTTGCAGGCGCGCGGCTTGGCCGAAACGGTTGTGGTGACCGGAGACGATCACGTTGCAGTCATTGCCCAAGCACTAGGGGCAAAAGTATTACGGGAGACGACTGAAAGGGGCGAAACCGATGCCGTTGATTTCGCCCGCGCTGATTTGAAAATTGCCGGCTGTGAAGCGGTTCTGATTATCCCGGGCGACATGCCGCTGGTTCGCAGCGCCGATATCGAGCTGGTCTTGGCACAAATCCCGGCAGGACACACAGCGCCATTTGCGCTGCTGGTTCCGTCGCACGATCGACTCGGCACGAATGCATTACTTCTGGCGCCGCCGGACATCATTAAATTGCGCTTCGGCTACGACAGTTTCAGCTTCCATCTGAACCAGGTTGCGGCGCTAGGCCTGCCGGTTCGCTTCATCAACAACGATCACATCGCTCTCGACATCGACGAGCCGAAAGATTTGGAGCGGTTTTTAGTCTGCGCCACAGACGACAGTGACGCGCTGCAAACCGCGCGCAGATTTATCGCTGAACGACGAGCGCAGCCAAGCCGCCGGGTAGGAGAAGCATGAAGCGGCTGGAGATTTTCGGAGTCGATGGCTTTGGCGAGGTCGGTCCTGGTGATTCGGTTGGACACATGATTGCCGATGCGTGTTCTCGAAACGGCATTGTGCTCAACGCAGATGATGTCGTAGTTGTCGCTCAAAAAATCGTTTCCAAAGCGGAAGGTATGTTGCATCGGCTCGATCGGATTACGCCTTCCGCTTATGCCCGGCAGTTAGGCCGGGAGCTCGATAAAGATCCGGCGCTGGTGGAGCTGATCTTAAGCGAAAGCAAAAGGATCGTTCGCAAGGGCGGCCGGGCGATGATCGTCGAAACCCACCATGGATTTGTTTGCGCCAATGCCGGCGTGGACAGTTCCAACGTCGGCTTGGGACAAGCCGCTTTGCTGCCCAAAGATCCCGACGCGTCCGCTCGAAAAATCCGCGCCGATATTCAGGAGCGCCGCAGCCAGGCGCCGGCAGTGATTATCAGCGATAGTTTTGGCCGTGCATGGCGTGTGGGTACGGTGGATGTGGCGGTAGGTGTTGCAGGGCTCAAGCCGATTAAGGATGAACGTGGAACGAAGGACCGCTACGGCTATGAACTCAAGGCCGCGGTGGCGGCGATTGCCGACGAAATTGCGTCGGCGGCTGAGTTGGTGATGGGAAAAAAAGACGGTGTCCCTGTCGTGATTGTGCGTGGTTGTGAAATAGAAAAGGAGGAAGGATCGGCGAAAGAACTTCTCCGTCCCGAGGCGGAGGACCTTTTTCGCTAGATCGTAAACGATTATGGAAAACTTCAGCGTGGCGATTGTCGGTGGAACGGGAAACTTGGGCAGTGCACTCGCGCTTCGTCTTGGCGCGCCGGGCGTGAAGATTATTATCGGCTCGCGCGATGCCGAGAAGGCCAAGAAAGCCGTGGAGGCCTTAAAGCCGAAGCTGCGCGCGGGTGAAATGATCGGAACGACCAATCAGGAAGCGGTGCGAGACGCTGATTTCGTCGTCATCGCCGTGCCTTACGAAGGCCATGCGCAAATGGTCCAGGACCTCAAGGGACAAGTAGCCGCAAAGATCATTATCGATACCGTTGTGCCGCTCAACAAAGGTAAGCCCTTCGTACCGCCGGCCGGGTCGGCGTTACAGGAAGCGCAGCAAATCCTCAGCAATGAGGCTCCGGTGGTCGGCGCGCTCCATAACATTTCAGCGGTCGATCTCGGCGATGTGAATTCGTCGCTGGGCGACGTGTTGACGTGCGGCGATAGCAACGAAGCCAAAGAAAAAGTCATGGAAATCATCAAGCGTATCGGCGCGCGTGCGTTCGACGGCGGACCGGCGACCAATGCCTACGTCATCGAGGGATTGACGGGGGTCATCATCTCTCTCAATCGAAAGTACAAATCCAAGCACGGCAGTATCAAAATCGTCGGGATCGGTGAGGAGCCGGGACATTGATGAACCGGGCTTTGCTGGCGATCGCCGCTTGAACGGTCCGGTAAAAATTACCGGCGTAGCAACAAGTTTGTCGAACTGGAATTAAGTTAGAACCACCTTCCCTCCCTAAAGCTCGCGGTTTTTCTACACATTTGCAGAGCGCGACTCTTGGCTCATTAATTGCCTATGGTAACCGGCCATATGGCACACAAAAGAGCTCGATTACATCTTCTGCTGGCTGTCTGCTCATTTCTGTTTCTCAACGGCTGCGCTGCCGTAGGGATGACCCTATTTGGCGTCGGCGCCGGTGTCGCCACCGGCACTTCGGTGTCTTACACACTTGATGGGATTGCCTATCGGACTTTCACAGCCTCGTTACCCCAGGTGGAGGGGGCCACGCGCACAGCCTTAAGCCGTATGGGAATAAGAATTGAAGCGATAGCCAAGACTGAGCAAGGGAAAGCGCTCAAGGCTACGACCAGCGATCGCGAAATCGAGATCGAGCTTGAGAGAGTGAGTTCCAAAACGACCCGAATGCGCACGGTAGCGAAGCAGGGTATTTTTTTCAAAGACCGGGCAACTGCCACTGAAATTATTATGCAGACAGAAAAAATTCTCGGCATCGGCTGATAGTTCGCACAGGAGGGAAGAAGATATGAAAGTTAAAGCGATAGTCTTAGCAATGGGTCTCATCGCGGGGTCTCCGGTTTGGACTGTTGGCCAGACAACTACAGAGTTGAATAGCGAAGCGACCAAGATGAATGCGTTGGCTTCAAGCCAGGGTTAAACCAAAGTCGTGAATAAAATCAGCAGCGATTTCAATTCATTTCTCGGTTCTGACGCCGATGCAGTGGTCTCGGGGCTGAGAAACGGGACAGCGATTAACTTGACAAGCTCGGCGACGATACCCAATACCACCCCCGCATCTCCTCCGGTCACGACGACTACAACCATCGTTCCGCCGACCGGTAAGATGGGGTTCGGGAATGTGTATACTTCCCTGGCCGTGGCGAAGGAACAATTAGCTCAGCTTGGTATCAATCAGCCGACGCCGCAGGAGTTGCAAGCGGCGCTGACCGGCGGGACGGTTACAACGGGTACCGAAACGACAACGCTGCAAGGGGTTCTGACAATGCGTAGTCAGAACATGGGCTGGGGGCAGATCGCGCAGAAGTCGGGCTTTAAGTTGGGCCCCGTGATCAGCAGCATGAAGAGCGCCAACAAGAATATAACTAATGCTACAGCCGCAACGTCCAAGGGTGGTGTTGTTAATGCCGGCGGGCAGTCATCGCGGTCCTCGCATAGCGGCATTGTTAACGGCAGCGGCAAAATCCACGGCGGAAACGCCAAAGGCAATGGTGGGTCAGGCAGCGGGATCGTTACGGGTGCCGGTAAATCAGCGAGTGGTTCGGGGCATGGGTATGGTCAGAGCAGAGGCATAGTGACTGGAGCCGGCCAGCCTCACAGCGCCGGAGCGGGCATCGTGAGCGCCGGTAGGCGCGGAAATTCTGGAAACAGCAAAGGCCATAATAAGTAATCTGTTGAACTGTAGGAGATGTGATGAAAGATGATCGCAAACGCGCGTTGTTAAAAAAAATCGCTGCTGTTTTTGTTTTAACACTTGTCGCATTGCCAACGTGGTTTGGCGGCTACTCGGCCATGGCATTAAACGAGAAAAGGCCGGCCCGTTTTCTTGTTGATGAGCGCAGGATTATTGAAATTTACTATCGCCAGAGCAAGAAATCGAAGAAAGGGCTGCCGCCAGGATTAGCAAAAAAAGGCAAGCTCCCTCCCGGTTTGCAGAAACACTTAGAGAAAAACGGACAATTACCGCCGGGATTGCAAAAACGACTCGAGCCTCTTCCGATCGATCTGGATCGGCGCCT
>WHTF01000163.1 GCA_009379725.1 Deltaproteobacteria bacterium | reverse complement strand
GATAACCTCGCGGATCTGACCCCGTTTGCCGGCCGGTTCATAGATGCCGGGAGCCTAAAAACAATTGAGGATTTTGGCGCGGACTTTATCAGGCGCCACCATGAACTGTTGCAGCGCCGTGCCCGCGAGCGCTGGATTCGCGATGTTCACGGGGATCTTCACTGCGAGCACGTATGCTTCGCGCCGGAAGGAATCCAGATTTACGACTGCATTGAATTCAGTTCGAAATTGCGCCGGTGCGACCTTGCTTCGGAAATCGCGTTTCTTCTGATGGATCTGCAAGCGCGCGGCGGCGGCGCTTTACGAGCGCCCTTTCTGGATCGTTATCTTGAGCTCACAAACGACACCGAGCTTTCCCTGTTACTGCCGTTCTATGAATGTTATCGCGCTCTGGTGCGTGGCAAAGTCGAGGCGCTCCGGCCCGAGACCGCGGGTGAACGCGCGCCGCGCTATTTCCAATCTGCGCTGGCTATCACATGGCAGCCGCTTAAGCCCTTTCTCATCATGGTCTGTGGTCTTACCGGCAGCGGCAAGTCTACACTGTCGCGAGAGCTGGGCGAGCGGCTGAGAATGCCGCTGGTTAACTCCGATGCCGTGCGTAAGGAGCTAGCCGGTACATCCGGCAGAAACAGAGATCCCTTTGAAGCGGGGCTTTACAGCAAAGCAATGACCATAAAGACCTACGCCCGGATGGCGGCCCTGGCGGAAGAACACATCGGTTCCGGCGCGGGAGCGATTCTCGATGCTACTTTCAGCCGGAGAGAAGATCGCCAGGACGTTCTGCGCCTGGCGGAGAGATTCAACGTCCCCTTAGTCGCGGTCCATTGCTTCGCATCGGACCAGACCACGAGAGAACGGTTGGACCGGCGCGCGCAGGAGGGGAAGGATATTTCCGACGGCCGTTGGGAAATATACCAGCGGCAAAAAAACGCCTACGAGCCGATAGAAGAAATCCCCGCAGCATCTCGCCTGGAACTCAATACCGCCAAGCCAGCCGAAAAGCTGGCGAGCAGAGTTGAAAACTTCTTGCGATCGAGAATTCGCCAAGCCACGGCGCAATAGGAATCGTTTCTGTGCAACCCGGCGATTAAAGATTGGCTTTACGATTGGCGCCTGGCGCGGCAAATCAGTTTATGCCGAGACGTTCGAGCGCCTCGTTGATCTCCGCCGATTCCTCATCGTACCAGGCGGCTAAACAGTCAAGAAGACTGATCCTGCGCCGATAAGCGCCGGCATCCATCCACGGAGCATTTTGTTCTATCCCATAACGCTCGGTCCTAAGATACTCCATCGTTTGCTGGATTTGCTCCCGGCGGTGCCTTAGCTCATTTAAATCGATGCGCTTGGAGACGGCATGCATCGGACTTCTCCTTTCCCTCACTGGCTCCACTCAGGCTGAGTCATTCAAACGTGCAGTGAACACCAAAACTCATTCGATATCTGCAATCTTGCGGACACCGTCACCCCAATCCTCGACAATAAAGTCTTTAAGCGGGAGAACGATGGGCTGTTTTTCTTCGATGGAAATCATCTTTTTCCGGTATTCTATGAGCAATGAAATTTTGACGAGCAATGCGTCGTCGCGCACCTCCAGCAAATCAACCTTCTCTTCCAGATAGGAGTACTCTTTTTTGCGTAAAATCTCTTTGACTCGATCTCGCGTTAAAAACTCTTTCTCACCTAAAAAACCAGCCATCGCCGCTCCTTTTTCTATCGCTTAGCTATTGTGATCGCGATTATCCGAGCCTCGTCACGTTTTACGGCATTCTCTCCACATATCTCAGGACATCGGTCGCGGTAACGAGCCCGATGAGCGCGCCCGCAGAGACCACCGGCACACAACCGATCTTCTTTTCAGCCATGACGCGGGCGGCCTCTTTGATTTGGGTATCGGGGGAAACTGTGACGACTCTTTTCCTCATGAAGTCTCTTATCCGGTAGGTCTTGAGTAACGCCGACTTGCTCTTTTGCTTCAGGCCGAAAATCGCCGGGACCGCTCTGCCGATTAAATCGCGCTCGCTGATCAGCCCAACCAACCGGCCATCTTCCAGCACCGGGATATGGCGGATTCGCCCCAGGGAGATCACGTCATTGGCCAAATCCAACGTGTCCTCCGGGCTCAGTGTCACCGGTGAACCCATCATGATCTCTTTGACTGTCCCTTCTTTGCCGTTCTTCATGTCCGATCCTCCCGTCAACCGATTTGGTTTCCCTGCAGGCGATTAAGGAAACAGCGCAACAGATCCACATACGTAACAATGCCCACCACCCCTTCAGCCCCGTCCACCACGGGTATCCCACCGAATTTTTCCGTGATGAGCAACTCAACGGCAGCTTCCAGCTCATCGTCCGGCGATAAGGTAACAGGGTCTCGCGTCATGATTGCCTCGACCTTGGTATTGAGAGCAACCTGTCTCGCCTCCGGGCTGTAAAGCAGCGAGTCGCTTAGAAACGATCGAATATCACGATCCGTGACAATCCCGACGAGTTCCTTGTTCTTGACCACGGGGAGTTGACGGTAGCGATTCTCAAACATCAGTTCATCGGCTTTGCCGATGGTATCCGAAGGGCTTACCGTTAGAGCATCTTCTGACATCACGTCGACCACTTTCATTAAGTTAGCTTTCATTGCGGTTCACGCCCCTTTTCTTCCGCTGTTCTACCCTTTTTGCGCGCACAGGCTGTGCCAATGACCTAAAAAAAATAGTTTCGTGAATCCCCTGAGTTACGCCCGATAAGGCTTGGGATTTTCGCTCTGATGAGAAAAATTATTGGCAAATTCTACTCGCTGAGAAAAATTCAGTTCACTTCAGCGGATTCTTTTGTGATTCAGTGGCGGCATGTTTCTTGCGCCGATGAGTTGTGGGGTTCCAAAATGGAGGTCCTATGGAAACAGTAAAGAAAATTCTAGCGCCGACGGATCTGTCGGAACTTTCATTGATTGGAGTTCGACATGCTTTGGAGATGGGCCGATCTCAGGGAGCAGAGGTAGTTGTCTATTATGTCATCGACCTCGGCGGTCAGTGGTTCAGGAGGCGCGAGGGGATCGGTCCGGTTCATGAAATGCTGGAACGTCATAAACGTATGTTGGACGGTTTTCTGCGAGATAAGTTCCCGGAGTTGATGAACCTAGTCGAGGTCAGGCAGGTGGTTGAATTGGGCGCGACAGCCCACAACCTAATCGTGAAAAAGGCCGAAAGCGAAGGCGTTGAGCGGATCGTCATGTCAACCCATGGCCGCACTGGCATTACTCACTTGTTGATGGGCAGCGTTTCGGAGAAAGTCGTCGCCCGGGCGCCGTGTCCAGTCCTGGTGATGCCGGCGCACAAGCGCGATATCGCCAAGGCTGCGTGAGCGGCCGATCCAGGAGAGTTTTCAGGAGGCGCGCCATGGCCGCAAACGAGAAGGATAAATTCGGTGAAACGATGAAGCTGGTCGAACGGGCCAAAGAAGATATCTACTTTGCCCAGCGCGACCGCGAGCTCATGGAGAAATTGAGAAACCAGCTCAAGAAGGTTGAGGACACCGGAACAGAGATTCACTGCCCAAAATGCCACGGCTTACTGGAGACATACACGTTTCAAGGATTTACGCTCGACCGTTGCTCGGACTGCGGCGGCATCTGGATGGACAAAGGCGAATTGGAAGGTGTGCTGAGCAAGGTAACTCGCGGTCCCTTGGGAGCCTGGCTCGACAAGTTAGCAGCCAAGGAATGAGGGTTTTCAGGGCCAGGAGCCGCATGCGCGCTGGTCACTCACAGAGGCAAAGAGAGTCGAATTCCAGATTAATGATAAGCTAATCTTGCATGCGCAGACCGAAGAGGAAGTGCTCTATCCCGCTGCGATATTGATCGGGGAATATCTGAAACTCAGACAGAAGGCCTCTAACACAAGCTTTTAGCCGCAAGGGCTTTTCTCTTCCGGGTCTTTTGTTACTTTAAACTGATATCCAGCTTGACCGGCATCGAGAGGTCGAGCGACTGGCCGTAAAGTAATACTGATACTCGCGCCTTTGCTCGCTTTTGGAAGTAGGCCATCAGTCTAGAATTTCATAGGTGTCATTAGATACTAAGCCTTTCCATATACACTGCCACTCAACGGAGGAATACCAACCCACTTCGCCATAGGCCGGGACGAGCATGTTGTCTGCTAGTGATCGATACGGCTCTGCCACGAGAGAAAGTATAGCGACTGCCCGGCCTTACGTAGGCGGGGGGTCGGATTCGTAAGTATAAAGCATGCGCGGTAGCTCTGATTCGGCTTCAATCCGGCGCGGATTCGGATACCGTAAGGCCTGCCAGCAGAGCCAGACGAGAGGCAAAGCCCCTCCTATAATGAAGAGAGCGTCCCCCGGCAGGCGTGCCCATTCGAGAACATTAACCCAAGGCAAATTGATAAAGTCCAGACTGCGCGCATACCAGTAACCCGTGTCGACGGCATAATAGAGTTGGACAATGCCGAGCGGGAAGAGGTTAACGAACGCCATCGACGCCAAGCCGATATTCAGAGACCAGAAAGATATTTTGGCCGCGCGATCGCTCCACCTATCCGGGCGCGTCAAATAACGCAGGCAGAAGAGTAGAAGGCCGGCAGCGAGCATGCCGTAGACCCCCATCATTGCGGTGTGGGCGTGATTGGCAGTGAGCGCCGTGCCGATTTCATAGTAACTCACGACCGGGAGATTGATTAAAAATCCGAACACGCCGGCACCGAGGAAATTCCACACGCCCACAGCCACGAGAAACCAGACCGCCCAACGGTGGAGATGATAGCGCTCAAGCGTCTTTTGCTCCCCTGTTTTGATGAACGACCACGCCTCGAGTGTCAGCAGCAACAATGGAATGACCTCCATCGCCGAAAAAGTAGCTCCGAGCGCCATATGGGCAACTGGAGTGCCGCTAAAGTAGAGGTGATGCATCGTGCCGATGACGCCGCCGAGAGAGTAAAGGATAATATCCAAATAGATCACGCGCAGAGCCGTGGCTTGGCGCACAACTCCCAGCAAGACAAACATGTAGGCGACGACCACAGTGGTAAACAGCTCAAGAAAATCCTCCACCCACAGATGCACGACCCAAAAGCGCCAAAAGTCATTGACCACGAAGCTTTCATGAGGGCTCGCAAGCAGACCTACGGCGTAGAAGGCGGGAATAGCGAGAGCCGCGTAAAAGAGCATCCACGGCATATTGCCGAAATGTTGCTCGCGGAGCGTCCCGCGCAGCCCGCGAAACAAGATAAGCACCCACAAAAAAAGACCGACAATGAGCAGAATCTGCCAGAACCTGCCCAGGTCAAGATATTCCCAACCCTGATGGCCAAACCAATGCCAGATCCCGTCTCCCAACCAGCCGCGCGCGCCTGCATACTCGCCGGCGAGACTGCCGAAGACGACGATGGCGACGGCAACGAGAAGAACAATTGTGAGGGCACCCTGGCCGCGCGGCTCCCTTCCCGCAATCAGCGGCACGATGAAAATGCCCGTCGCCAGAAAAGACGCGGAAACCCAGAATATAGCGAGCTGGACGTGCCAGGTGCGCATGATGTTAAAAGGCAGGAGAGCCGAGAAATCGATTCCGAAAAATCCTTCCGGTTCGGCACGATAATGCGCGATCAAGCCTCCGGTCAGGGTTTGCAAGACGAAGAGCAATGAAGACACGAAGAGAAACCAGACTATGGCTCGCTGGGCGGGCGTAATGGCCACTTCGTCGACCGGACGGAATCGGACCGGTTTCGTTTCGCCTTCGCTCCAGCCGAGCCAGTCGTACCGGCCAAAAAAATACAAAATGAGCCCGGTCCCTCCCAACAAGCCGATGATGGAAATGACGCTCCAGGTAATCGCGTCGGCGGTAATGAAGTTACCCGCTAGCGGTTCCGGCGGCCAGTTGTTAGTGTAGGAGTAGGTCTGTCCTGGCCTATTGGCTGTCGCGGTCCAGGCCGTCCATGCAAAGAAAGCGGTGAGCTTGCGAATATCATCTGAACTCGTGATCCACTCAGCTTGTGCTCCGCCGCGCGTTTGCTTCGCATAAAAAATGGAACGGTAGTACTCGACCATCCTTCGGTGCGCATCTCCCCTGGCCGCGGTCCAGAAAAGCGAATCTTCCGCCGAGTCGTAAGTGTTTTCGTGAAGCTCGGCAGCCACGCGCTCGCGGGGTGAGACACCGCCGACGGAAGTTCCCGTATAAGCCTTAATCAAAAATTCGGCGGTTTTGTGCAGGTACTCGGCGGTAAAATCAGGCCCTAGATAGGCGCCGTGGCCATACACCGAGCCATATTCCATCAGGCCGTAGCGCTGGAAAACATTCATTCCACCGACAATATCATCGCGGGTGAACAGGACCTTATCGCCCGCCACGACTCTTCCGGGCATCGGCGGTTGGTCCCGGTAGACAAGATAGGCGAGCACGCCGAGCACTGTGAAACCGATAATGTAAGTAAGAATCGCTCCTTGAAACCAGCGAGACGAAATCGGCATGGGTTCTCGCGGCATAACGTGCCACCTCCGTCGTTATCGTGGGTACTCATGTTGAATATGTCTATGGAGCGGGCATTCTGCTAGTTGCGTGCACCGGTTGCCGCGGCGGCTCCATCATAGCTAACACACAGTGCCGCGCAACTTTCAGTTAACCCAATCGTCCACCTTTCCTTCCATAATGACCCCAAGGATTTCTTCACAGTCGTGAATCGCCTTGTCGACAAGGTCCGGCTCTTTCTGGTGCGACATGGCCCAGCTTACGGCGCCGTGGAGTGCGTGGACGACCTCTTTTAGATGCTCATCGAGCTTCTCTGTATTGACCGGCGGTTCCATTATTTATTCTCTCCTCGTTGAGCTTAGAGATATTTCCGGCCCTTGAGCGGATCGGGGACCTCCAATCCCAACTGCGCAATCAGCGGGTTGACCTCCCGGATATAGTCCTCCCGCGCCTGGGCGTTGGTGCGACGCTTGAGACCCCAGTGACGAAAGCGTTCGGACCTTTTCGATTCCGCGTGACCAAACATGTCGAGCGCCGTGACATACCAGAAGTCGAGCGCCTTCTGCACTTTTTCTTTGGTCTCGTCACCCTTGGCCAGGATCTCCGCCGTCTTGTTGGCGCCATACTCGATATGACCTAGCTCTTCAGTAACGATGTCGGGAAGCACTCGCTCCAGTGGCAGGTAACTGCAGTTGTAAAACTCTTCGAGCTGGTAGCGGCCGACGCGATCAATCAAGAAGCCGAAAACGGCAAAGTCTTCCCAGGTCGTAATGAGGCCGCGAAAGGCGTTCACATAGCGGTCTTTGTTGGGCGTGCTCAGCACGAAAGAAACATCGACGCCGATATCACCCGCGACCCGCGCTATCTTGCGGAAGTGGTCGATTTCTTCCGCGGCGGTGCGCGCAACAATCAGTTGGTCGACCTTGGTCGGCGCTGCCGGCAGCATTTTCTCGACATAGAGGTGCGGACCGCCAATCTCACAATCGGATTGAATCGTCAGCACGCGCCCGAGAAGATCTCTATACTCGGGGTCCATTTTGTCAAAATCTTTTGCTTCTATCTTATCAGTAAACACCGCGAGACCTCCTTTAGTCGGAGAACACAGCAATGGACGTGCCACCTTTCTGAAATTGCTTGGTTCTACGATCTGTGCCTGGAGACCAGGAAAACTCACTAGACGTTTCTTATCCGTGCAAATCGCATCCGTTTGGTTTCGCATTTGTAAAAATCCAGCGATGTTTTCCGGCGCGAATCACAGCTACGCTCTCCAGGACTTTATTCCGCCTACACCGGCCATTTAGATACGACAGATGCGTTTTGCAATTCTAGGAAAGACAACCTCCGTAATTCCCAGCCGTGGCAAGAAACTTGAAAATCTCGTGACATAGGCTTGGAACCTCGTGGCCTCATTCGTGCGTCATGACGATTATGTGTGAGGCAACAAACCAAATTCCTTGAGGGTCTTGCGTGAGTGAGAGCGCTCTTTAGATCGATTCACTCATGTTTGTGAAGGAACAATAAGAATAGGCAGCCGCATAAGGAGGTTGGGACATTATGAAAGGACGCACACTCGTATTTTTAGGATATTTACTCTTCACCGGCATGGGCGGTTACAGTGAGATCGTCGGCGCCGCAGACTCAGAAATGACGAAAACGATATCTGGAGGGGGCGTCACTGCGAAGGTGACTTACTTGAACCCGAAAGATAACAACGATGAGCCTCGATTCCAGATCGTGCTCGACACGCATTCGGCCAATCTCGATGCGTACGATCTGAAGACCATAACGGCGCTGCGTGACGACACCGGCAAAACATATCTTGCCACGGGTATAGAAAACAAAGGAAGCGGGCATCATCGTGAAACCACGTTAACGTTCCCGAAAGTCT
>WHTF01000162.1 GCA_009379725.1 Deltaproteobacteria bacterium | reverse complement strand
AGGGTCAGAATCATGAATAGTGTTTACTCAATCCTGGTTCTACGGGGAACGCAGGTGCGCCGATTTGTGATTTCTCAAAAGGAACTTCGGCAGATCGTGTTAGCCGGCATAACGATGATGTTTGCGGTTGGGGTGTATTTTAGCGAGTATCTCGAGGCGAAAAGAAAAAAAGCCGATGCCGTCGTCGCGCAGGGTCAAGCGCAAAAAGAGAAATTGGCCGCGCTGCGGAATCGGGCACAGGAAGTGCAGAAAACGCTCTCTCACTGGAAAGGCCTGCACGAGAGAATCCAAGCTTCACTGTCGGATCGAAATCGATCGGATTCGGAAAATAGGCATGCTGGCGATGAGTTGCAGCACTTTCTTGCCGTTCTTCAAGGAGAGCTTAAGCAGATGATCGCGGCGCTCCCTTCTGAATGGCCGGTACATGGACGGGTTGTCTCGGGAGTTGGGATGCGCCCTTCTCCCTGGACGGGCAAAATGGCGTATCACGCCGGACTCGATATTCCCAAGCCTATGGGTACTCCGGTCGTCGCGTCCGGAGACGCCGTTGTGGAGTCGATCGACAGCAAGCTCGGGACCATAGTTTTAAACCACGGCCAGGAGATCAAAACTAAATATGCCCATCTGTCGAAAGTCTTTGTCAAAGAAGGCGAACGCGTCCGCCAGGGACAACCGATCGCGGCGGTGGGGAATGTAGGGCGAAGCACCGGTCCCCATCTTCACTATGAAGTCAGGGTCGCCGGGGTTGCCATTGACCCGAGGGAAGGTTTAATCAGTGCTACGCACGCAGAGTAGCGATAACAGATCCAGTGTCAGCCTTGCCTAAGTTGCCTAACTCAAATTGCGCGAATTAGAAAACGAGACGTATCCATTTTGCGATTCATAGAACGTTTCCAAGTTTTAGCAGGATTTATTCTTTACCGCTGTGTCAAATGCGTGAACGTGCGCGTCAAAATGAACCGAAGTTTCTCTCTCTTTTCACAGCTCTTTCGTTTGCGCGGCTCGTTTAAGGACCCGGGAGAGCTTCTCAGCAGCCCGGCTAGTGGCCCGGTCTTCCGGATGCCAGTCAACTTTGAGGAATGATCTGTGTGAATTCGACGACTTTGACGCTGATATCGAATTCACCGTCGGTGCGCGCGGGTAGCGGCGGTGAAGGCTTATGATTGAACGGCACGCTCTGACCCGGCGGTATTTCTTTGTCGATGGTCACATACACCGCTCTTCCGGGATCGTCCTTGCCGGGATGAAATTCGTCTTTCCAGCGCCACGAATATAGGATTTGCAGTTCAATGCCGCGGACTCTTTGCTGAGAATTGTTCACGACTTCACCGGACACCTCGCCATTTTTGACCACCACATTTCTCAGAAAAACGACATCGTCTGCCCTTTCAGCGAGTCGCGGTGTCGCCGGAATCGCCGCCATCGGCAGTGTGGCGATGGAGATCACGACAGCAGTAATGGGCCACAAAAGTCTCCACATCATAACTACCTCCTTTCAGAGCGCCGCGCTTCAAGTCAAACGTACCGCCGCGCATCTCACTGATCAAGATCGGCGCAAACGGCACACGGCACGCTCGATATCGCGTGCTCTTGTTATGCTCGCAACGCCGGTTTGCATTTTTTTTGTGATGTCTCGAATGCCGGCGCTGGCTACACAACGCCGCCGGCTGCCCTGCGGTGGACAACTTTTTTCGATTGCGATAAGTAAATTTTCTATCACCCGTTGTTCGGCGTCTTCTCGACAGGACGTGCATTCAATCGTTTTGTATGAATGAGCTAAGCCCGGACAGAGTACCTTCAATTCAAAGAAAGACGCAGGCGAGCGATAACGCATGATCTCTGGAGCACTCGAAGGAACTGTTTGCATCGATGTGAGCGGCCACGTCGCCGGTCCTTATGCAGGAAGTCTGCTTGGCGACCTCGGCTGCGAGGTCATCAAAGTGGAATTACCCAACGGCGGCGACACGCACCGCGGGCGCAATCCTAAGTACGAAGGTTACGGACCCAGTTTCCGTGTGCTCAATCGAAACAAAAAGAGCGTCACTCTGGATCTGCGGCGAAAAAGAGGCCGGGAGGTTTTGCTCAAGCTGTTGACCACGGCGGACATCTTTCTGGAAAATTTTCGGCCGCCGACAAGAACAAAGCTCGATCTCGACTACGAAGAACTCGCGAAGCTGAATCCCAAACTGATTCATTGCTCGATCTCGGGCTACGGTCAGAGCGGGCCTTATCGCGATAAGCCGGGTTTCGACACCATCGGTCAGGCGATGGGCGGTATGATGAGTCTGGTCACCGACTTGGACGATCCGAAGGTCGCCGGAGTCTCTTTCGTGGATCATGCTGCAGGTATCTTTTCCGCGCACGGGATCATGGCCGCCTTACTGGCTCGGGCCAAGACCGGCCGCGGTCAGTTTATCGACGTATCGCTGCTGCAAGTGAGCATCGCGTTCATCGAATCCCATGTGGCGGATTATCTGAACGGCGGCGAAGCAGTCTCGCGCGAAAATTTCCCCAAGGGCCGGATTTACAGTTTGCTCGACTGCGATCGGAAACCTTTCATGGTTCATCTCTCAGGCCATAACGAGGCCTGGGAGGGCCTGCTTAAAGCGGCCGAACTCGATCAATTGATCGGCGACCCGCGCTTTGCCACGCGCAAGCACCGCACCGATTGTCATGATGAGATTGTCAAGATCTTACGCCAGCAATTCAGCACGAAAGCGCGCGACTATTGGCTCCTTCGACTGGATGCCAACCACATCCCCAACGCGCCGATCAACACGATCCCGGAAGTTTTTGACAACCCGCAGATTCAGTATATGAAAATTCCCAAGCAGATTACGCACCCGAAGATGGGTAAGACAAATTTGATCGGAAGTCCAATCAATCTCTCGGACACGCCGCCAAAATTTTACTGCCCTGCGCCGTTGTTAGGCGAGCATACCGAAGAAGTGTTGAATCGGCTCGGTTACGATGAAGGCGCTATCCGGCAATTGCGTACCGAAGGAGTGATATAAAACTGTTTCGAATCTTCTGTTCGCCCTTACCAATCCGGAACAATGAACTCTAAACCCTGAACAGCAAGACTGATTTAGAAGGAGATCGTCATGGACTTTAACGTTTCCGCGGATCCAGCCCATGTAGTGGAATTCAGAAAAGAGGTCGGCGCCTGGCTGGCCGAGCAGTTTGCAGGTCATGAGCACCTGCGTTGGTCGGCTTCCTGGTCGACCCGCGAGAATGACGAGGAGTATAAATTTCGCCGCGGCCTGGCCGAGAAACTCGGCGCCAAGGGCTGGCTCTTTCCGTTGTATCCCAAAAAATATGGCGGCGCCGAGCTCACCGTCGATCATCAGATGGTGCTGGAGACCGAGCTTTTCAAGTATGGCCTGAATTTGTCGCATACATTTTACACTCTCGCGCGTATCGTCGCGCCGGTGCTCATTCGCTGGGGCAGCGAAGAGCAGAAAACAGAATTCTTAGAACCGATCACGCGCGCCAAAATTTGCGTTTGGCAGGTCTTGACCGAGCCGCATGGCGGCAGCGACATCGCCAATTGCCAGACCAAAGCGATCCGCGACGGTAACGATTATATCGTCAACGGCCAGAAGGTCATGGTCGGCCATCACCTTCCGCCGGATTTTCTCTGGACGTTGGTCTGCACCAACCCCCAGGGTAAGCGGCATGAAAATTTAGCCTGGTTGCACATCCCGGCGAGTCTTGCCGGCATCACGATCCAGCACATGAATCTCATGATGGGCATCAAGAACGCCGTGTTCTTCGACAACGTGCGCGTGCCGGCGAAATATCTTATCGGCGGTGAGAACAACGGCTGGAAAGTCGCCAGCACCCACATGGAGCTTGAGCACGGCGGCGACGGCAGAATCGCTGTCGATCCGCTCATCGAGCGCGTCATCGATTACTGCCGCAAGACGCGCATCGACGGCAAACCGATTATCGAAGACCCCGGAGTGCGTGATTTGATCGCCGACATGATGATCGAGTTGAATACGCTGCGGCGTTTTAACCAGCTCATCTACTGGCGCCGTTTCGCGAAAAAACCCCATCCCTACGGCGGACCGCAGCAGCGCTACTATCAGCGCATGATGCGCTTGCGTAACGGCGAACGCTTGCAGGCAATCATGGGCGCCGATGCGCTGGTACAAGATTTGTCGGTCCACGAAGTAGTGGATTTTGAATATGCCGTGCGCACGGGTCCGGGACAGCTCCACGGCGGCGGGACGCTCGACACCGACCGTTTGATATTTGCCCGTCGCCTTGGACTGGGCCGTCCGACAACGGAGAAAGCGCCGGAGACGGATTAAACGCGGCTGGAACTCTTGGAACGACTGGAACAAACAGCAACTTTTCGTTCCAAAGGTTCCAATGGTTCCAGTTGTTCCAACAGGAGGAGAATAAGATGGACTTATCGTTAAGTGAAACTCAAGAGGAATTTAGGAAGGTCGCGGCGGACTTCGTCAAAGCCGAAGTGCCGGCCCATCAGATGACCCAATGGTATAAAAACAAGCAAACATTTCAGCCGCAGCTCGTGAAGAAGGCCGGCGAAATTGGCTGGCTCGGCATGATGCTGCCGGAGCAATATGGCGGCTCGGAGGTCTCCGCCACCGATTGCGCCGTGGTTTTCGAAGAGTTGGGGCGTGGTCCTGTGCCCGGGCCGCTATTTACCTCCGGCATACTTGCCGCGCAAATTATTTTCGAAGCCTGTGCGGAAGAGCAGAGAAAGATTTTATTGCCGCCACTCTGTAAAGGTGAATCGATCGTGGTTCCGGCGATAACCGATAAAGCCGCGTATTGGGGACAAGAAGCAGTCGAGACACGCCTGAGTAAAACTGCCAGCGGCTATATCATGAACGGTACCAAGCCCTTCGTCTTCGACGCCCAAGCGGCGACGAGCTTTCTCTGCGCCGCACGCACTGAGGAAGGCAAGGTTGTTTTTCTCGTCATCGATGCCCAAAGTCCCGGCATTACTATCACGCCCCATATCGGCTTTCTGGTTTCCGTCGCCGAAGTGCGTTTCGACAAAGTCGCGGTGCCATCGTCGAACCTGCTCGGCTCGAGCGGCGCGAGTTGGACGACACTGCAAGCAGCGTTGGACCGCGCCTTGCCGGTTCTCTGCGCCTACCAAGTCGGCGCCTCGCAGGAAGTCTTCGACATCACCTGCGAGTATACCCGCACTCGCGTGGTCTTCGGCCAGCCCATCGGCCGCTTCCAGCGCGTACAAGACCACTGCGTCGATATTTCGATTTACCTTGATCAGGCGCGCTGGGCGACTTACGAAACGCTATGGCGGCTCGACAGCGGCATGCCGGCACGCGCTGCGGTCCATGAGGCAAAGGCGATCGCAAGCGAAGGTTATTATCAAGCGACCAACTATGCTCATATGGTTTGGGCCGGGCCAGGCACGGATTACGGCCATCCGATGATGGCCCACAGTGTGCTCGCGCACACACTCTATCAGTATTTGGGTACGCCGGGGCAGCACAAACGTTTAATGATGGATTCGCTGTTCCCAAGAGCGTAGTCGTCGACAGAAATGCGAGTGTGGGCGGTCAGCAAAATTGATGACACGGACTAGCCGGACGATACCAGAAAGCAGGCCCGCTTTACTATCGTCACCCAGGCAAAAGATTTAGGTTGAAATACATACCCCATAAGGTGTATCTCAGCTTTGAACAGTGAGAGTGCTTGTTTCGCCCGATCTTTCGTTCGTGATCGTTGGTCACCGAAAGGAGAGAGTCATGAGACGAAGTAACGTGCGGCTGTTTGTCCTGAGTTTTGCCATCTGTTTGCTTCCAGCCACGGCGGCTTGTCTTATCGCCGCGGAAAAAGCTCCCTTCTATCAGAACAAGACTTTGACCTTCGTGATTAATTTCGCCGCGGGAGGTCCCACCGATATCGAGAGCAGGATCTACGCCAAACATCTAAGCAAGCATATTCCCGGCCGACCGACGGTACTCGTGCAAAGTATGGGTGGCGGCGGAGGTCTTATCGCTGTGAATTACGTCGGCGAGGTAGCGAAACCCGACGGCCTGACGGCGGCCTATTTTACCGGCAGTCTTTTCCAGCACCAGATTAAGGATCCGGCGCTACGCGTCGATATCGCAAAATTCGGCTTTATCACAGGCGTTCAGGGAGTAACGGTTTCTTATATCCGTTCCGATGTCGCGCCCGGTATAAAGAAGCCTGCTGATTTCGCCAAAGCGCAACGTTTTAGAGCCGCGGGGCTAGGTATTTCGAGTTCCAAGGACGTGCGGTTTCGCTTGTCATTCGACCTGCTCGGGCTGAAGTACGATTACGTGACCGGCTACAATTCCAGTTCCATCGCGCGTCTCGCGGTGCAGCGCAACGAAGCCCAGTACCACGATGAAACGCTGCCAAGTTACCGCTCGGCAGTGGAACCGCAAATGGTCAAAACGGGCATGGTGACGCCGCTCTATTACACCGACCTGGTGACACCGAGCGGCGAAGTGCTGGTCAGCCGGGATGTTCCCGAGCTTCAACCCTTTACCTATTACTACAAGGAAATATTCGGCAAACTGCCTTCGGGAATCAAGTACGAAGCCCTCAAGGCCGCCAACATATCGAGCACTAATATGACGCGGATGGTCCTGATGCCGCCGAAAACTCCTCCCGAAGCGATTACGATCCTGAGACAGGCGTTCGAGTCATTGGCGAGGGATCAGGACTTTCTCCAAGATGCGGTTAAAACCATGCGCTTCCAACCCCGCTTTGAAGTAGGCCAGGCCGGCGAGCTGCTGTTCAAGCGAGCATCGCAAACACCGCCGGACATCGTCAATTTTCTCCGACGATACATCGAGGAGGCTAATAAGTAATTTACTTAATCCGTCCGCGTATTATTAAGTCGTCGCGCCTCCACTCATAGGTCATACGCCAACCCAGCTAAGGTTCGACATCGAGCCGAGCAAATCAGTTTCTTTTCATTCCGTTGACAGCCATTATTTTGGCGTGATATCGCGGCAATAGGCAACGCTGTCGTAAAGCTGTTTTCAGAAGGCAAAAAGGCACGCCATAAAATGAACAGTTGTCCCTTTGAAAACCTCTTGTCAGTGCGGTCAGTCAGATGTAAGAACACAAAACAAGGAGAGTAAGTGTAATGAAGATTCTAGTTGTCCTGCTTATGGTTATGTTGCTGTGGCCCGTCGAGATGCATGCCCAGGGTCCAAAGTCCTCGAGTGTTTCCGAACTTGCCACATACACCGGCGCTGACCGGGAGCAGATGCTGTACTCCGGCGCCAAGGCCGAGGGCAAAGTCGTTTGGTACACATCGTTGGCAGGCGGCTCTTATAAGGCGATGGTCAAGGCGTTCGAAGCCAAGTACCCCGGTGTCAATATCGAAGCCTATCGGGTCTCCGGCTCGGATATGACGACCAGAATGGTTGAGGAAGCCAAAGCTAAACGCCATATCGTCGACACGGTGGAGACCACCGAAGGCAATCTCATGTTCATGCGCGACCTGCTCTTGCTCCGGCCCTATCATTCGCCTCATCTTGCTTCCTATCCGGAAACCGCAAAAGAGAAAGCCGAGCGAGGTCTGTACTTTTGGGGTATCGCGCGCGAGTCCTATATCGGGTTTGCCTATAACAAAAAACTTCTTTCTCCAGGCGCCGTACCCAAGGATTTCGCGGGTCTGCTACATCCCGATCTCAAGGGCAGAATGGGACTATCGATCAGCGATCCGAGCTATAAACTTATCGGCGCCATTATCAAGTCTAAAGGTGTGGAACTGGTAAAAAAACTCAAAGCCCAGGAGATCACCTTGCACACGATTATCCCGCCGGCATTGCTCGATCTGATCGCTTCCGGCGAAGTCTTGGCATCGCCGGGGATTTTTCGCAACCATACTCTTAATGCAATCGGCAGAGGCGCGCCGGTCGAGTGGGTGCCATTGGACCTTGTCCCGACCAATGTAGGCGGCGCCGCAATCTCCATGCAACCACCCCATCCCCATGCCGCGCTGCTTCTGGCGGATTATCTTTTAGGTCCCGACGGTCAGGCCGTGCTGGAAAAATATCAATACGGGAGCGCCTCGAAGAACCTTGGCTTCACCCGTTGGCGCCCAGAACATGGCTCGACGACTGAGAAGTTTGAGAAGGATCTTGAACGATGGGAGAAGCTTTTAAGGGAGATAAGTCGCAAAGGGGGTTATTAAGTTGCAGGTGGATCTGTAAAAGCCGGGCACGGGATAAAGAGGTGATCTTGGTTCCGAATTTGTCGCCTTGTTCGCGGCATAAAGATCAGGAAACCGCGGGAATCGCTTCTTTTGAGGGCTAAAACTATGGTGATGATGAATGCCGCCCAATGGTTGTTTCTCTTAACCGGAGTTACTTTGGCTTATCTGGTGCTGCCGCCGTT
>WHTF01000161.1 GCA_009379725.1 Deltaproteobacteria bacterium | reverse complement strand
TCCTAATATTGCTACAAAACTCTTCAATGAGTGTCATTTGTTGGACAGGCTGGGTCGATAGAACTCCTCGAAAAGTCAAGGGAAAAATTGTGGATAAGTCGAGCGAATGGTGCAGGGAAAGCGCGGTTCAAAGCTGCCAAGAATTGCCAATAATGGTCAATCCGGCAGCATCGCTCATTTTTCGGGCAATAATCACAACCTATTGATTTAAATAAGATTCTTGTGCCTAAACTGACGGCAATCCGTAGAGCGGCGTCTCCGAGCCACTTATGAGAGACCAGAAGCGTAAGTTATGAACACTTTATCCACAGTTTTTGTGAACATTGGTGCTAAACCGCGATTGTCTTTGCTCACGGTGCCTTACTCCTCAATCAAGACAAGAAATTCGAAGCATAGCGTTAGCCGCTCGCGCAACCTGACGAGCGTTTATATCTTCTGGCAAACTCACCAATTTTGACTCCTCGCGTGAGATCACAGAGCTCACCTTGGCTATTCTTTTCCCTAACACCTGCCAACATCTATGAGTTCCGTTCTCTGCGTTCTCTGTGTTTAAACGTTCGGTCTCCCGGCCGCCGGCCAGACGATTTTTTTCATCTTCATTGAAGTCAGCAACGGGATAAGGCTGATGCCAAGGGCGAATATATAGGTCACGTTCATCGAAGCGACGAAAACTTGAGTGTCGCCGGGGTTGGGCGTCGTCCCCGGAATTCCGGAATAGTATCGGAACGCCAAGGTCAGAAAAATTCCGCTCAGCGAAATGCCGAGCATGTGTCCCAAACCAAAAATTCCGTTGATAATACCGATCGCCGTGCCCCAATGCTCCTTTGGCAGAGAACTGATCATTGCCGCCTGCGATGGCGTATTAAAAAGGGCCGATCCGATACCCGTGAGTGCCAGCAGGATGCTCGGCAAGATCCAATGGGAATCCGCCCGCAGGTTGGCGCCGATTAAATAAGCAACCATCAGGATGACCACGCCGCTCATCAAGAGAAACCGGGCGCCGATCCGATCGGTCAAAGCGCCGCTCACCGGCGAAAGCACCATACTGAGGAGCGACGGCACGATAAAGATGACCCCGATGAACGTCGGCGAGAGTTTGAGCACGTCCTGGAGATAGAATGGCGCGACAAACTGAACAAGCCCTTGAGTGATGCAGCACATGAGCAGGCCCACTGAGCCGAAGCTAAAAGCCGGCACCGAGAACAAAGAAAGATTGACCATCGGACTGCGGATCTTTTTCTCGTGTGAAATGAAACCCCAAAGCGCCCCCGCGAAGGCCAAACCCAACAGCGCCTGGCTGCCTGCGCCCAAAACCCCGGCAATTTTTTGATCGAGGAGCATGGTGATGAGGATCGTCAAGCCAAGGAAGAGCAACGCTCCCCGGTAATCGATCGACTGGTGACGCTCAGCAGACGGCGCAACCGAGCGTCCGGTCATGAAGCAAAGCGCCATTCCAACCAGGCTCGGCACAAACAACAAGAAGAAAATGCCGCGCCAGTGAACCAGGTCAATGATAAGACCGCCGATGGGCGGGCCAATAAAAAATCCAAACTGGTGTGATGACGCCATCAGTCCCTGGGCCTTTCCTTCGGAGCCCGCAGGCATGGCCCTGAAAGCCAAGGTGCGTCCGGAAGACTGAATCATGGCGCCGCCGATTCCCTGTACGAAGCGAAACAGGATCAATTGCAAAACATTCTGTGACAGTCCGCAGAGAAGCGAGCCAACAGCCATGACGCCCATGCCCAAGCCGAACATCTTGTGGTGGCCATAGATGTCCCCTAGGCGTCCGCAGATGACACCGAGGCCGATGCCGGCCATTTGATAAACTATCAGTGCCCAGGAAATTCCAAGGATGTCCGTTCCCAAAGCTGTTGCCAAGGTCGGCACGGAGATCATGAAGACCCGGGTAGAAATTCCAGCTATGGAAACGCCGATTACGGAGTTGATGAGGGTAAGCCGGCGTACCTTCTCATCGATTTTATCGTGATCTTGCAAATTCAACGTCGGGAGCCTCTCGTTTACGAAGACGGTAATGTGGAAATCTCAAACCGGGGGCGCAGATAAGTCGATTTGATGAATATTAACTTCTTCAAGCATGAGCACGTCCAAAAAGGTTTCAGTTTTCATCCAGTCTGACGAAGATATAAGGCTCTTTCAGCAACCCGCTAGCGCCATAGGGCCTGTACTGTCTTGGTCACGAGCTCCAGTTTCTTTCGCTGGTCTTCAGCCGAAATGTTGTTGCCTATGATAGAAGAAGCAAAGCCGCACTGCGGGCTTAGTCCCAAACGCTCGGGCGGAATGTAGCGTTTGGCTTGAGCCACCTTCTGTCTGAGTGACTCCAAAGACTCGAGCTCAGGCTTTTT
Organism: Deltaproteobacteria bacterium; assembly: GCA_009379725.1. GTDB lineage: Bacteria > Desulfobacterota > Binatia > UBA9968 > UBA9968 > WHTF01. The sequence continues at coordinate 6,198 of WHTF01000161.1, read as the reverse complement.
TGTTGTGATCAATCCAAGAACTATGAACTTATCTTCAGGCACGTCTTTGAGGACCTCAAAGGAGCCCGAACGCTCATCGTCATACTCCAACAGCAAGCGTTTTGGCTTTAGCTTGCCAAACAACTCGCGGCTCATCGCTTCATATCCTCCCTGCGACAGCCACCGGCTGCCTTGATTGCCGCGTCAGATGTGAAACCCGAAAGTCACATCCGAAAACCCGTCCGTGACCGCGTTGTCCAGCTCAATGCCCAAAGAGAGCCACTGCTTAAGATTCCAGCCAAGTTTTTCATAGAACACTCGCGTGTGTGGATCGAGCAAGAGTCCGTACTGCGGCGCGTCTATCTGGATGTAAGCGGCTCCCAGGCGCACGAGCTCGGTAACTTCCTCGCGCAGGATTGCAACCGTGTCGGCCAGAAACGAGTCGAGGGTTGGATATACGTTCCGAGAATACTCCGGCGACCAGAAGTTCGCCCATAAACCGGGGCTAGGGATCGTGATTTTCGGAATTCGGCTGGTCTTTTGTGCGACATAGGAAAATTCATCTGCCGAGAGATAACGACGGCGTTTCAATTTTTCGACAACACCCAACCGGCGCGGCCGCCGTTTACTATGCACGCTCTGCTTGTCGTACCAATCGCCCCAGAGAAAAGCGTCAAGATCAAATTCACCGAAGCCGCTGACGGCTAAGGTCATCTGACTCTGAAACGATTGCCGCCGCATCTCGCCGTCAGTGACGATCTCCAAACCGACACTTTCTTGCAACGCGATCGCCTCGTCGACGGCGCGATTCTCGATCTCGTTGAGTTGGGATAAATTGATCGTACCGGCGGCGAATTGTTTCTGAGCCGCAAGTAACTCCGGCGGCCGGAGAAGACTTCCGACGATATCGGCATGGACCCTGATCATAATCTAAATTCAAATAGATAAAACTGCTTCGTCGAGATTTGGGCCCCGATCATCGGAATGTCAAGGCTGCCATTTATCGACGTTGATGAGCTTCGTGTCATTTAAGACTTGGAGCTTCGCCTCCCCTCCAGAATGGGCGCGAACAACAACCCAGTCATCACTCAGGCTATCGTCACTACCAAAGGTCCCCGTGAATCAAATGAGTTACTTAGAGTGATGCCCTTGTATTGAGCGACGCGCCAGGATACCGTCGTTCTATGGCCCGAATCACAGTGGAAGATTGTTTGTTAAACATCTCTAGTCGTTTTGAGCTCGTCATACTCGCCTCAAAAAGAGCAAAGCAGCTCTTAAAAGGAGCCAAGCCGCTCGTAAAGTCGAGTAACCGAGATATTGTTATAGCCCTTCGGGAAATCGCGGCAGATAAAGTCCGGGCGGCTAAGGCCGAGACCTGATGCGTCCAAAGCATTATCACGCCTAAACCGAGAACGTCGAACCCTGCTCAATACCGCGCCCTGCGTTCTCTCAAACTGCAACCATACACCATTTCCGCACCAATCCAGATGGTTTGGCCGGACTTTTTGCCCGCGCGCTCCGCGGATAGACGATTAAGCTGGCCGGTGAATCTTGACTTTGAATTCGCGCCCCCTGTTTCAGTAGACACTTATTAGACTCTTTCCGACGTCGCCGATCTGTTACCGCAAATCGCACCTCGCTCTGCAGAAAGTCATAAGCCCGGCGATCGAGACGGGGCGATCAGAAAACCTGCCGCAAGTTACTTTATTTAGACTCGAAAAAATTAGCCAGTCTCGCCCAAAACACTTCGTGCGTCAGCAATGATCGGCTTGACAGTCATCGCAACCGGGGAGTAGCTTCATCAGCACCTGATGACCCCGATTCACGCCTTATGTGAGTCTCTGAGAAGGTAAGAAAATTGACCAAGGAAAGATGGATCGACAGTCTTTATAAATGATGATTGACACAACCTTGCTCAAAGTTTTCAGAAAGGGCCGGTCGGAAGATCAGAGGAGGAACGTATGTTAGTAGAACTGGATTACCCGAAGCCTGTGCCTGTAGAGCTGGATCCTAAACAGACAGTCTTACTCATCGTCGATATGGAGAATGAAAGCGCCCATCCGAGTGCGCCGTTGTACATGGGCGAGCAGGTGGATCGGATCATTCCACGAATCGTAGCCCTGCGGCGCTATGTTCGGGAGTCGGGCGGAAAAGTCGTTCATACCCGATCGGTGCGCAAGTTGGATGCGCTTGAATTCACCCTTTTCAATAACACGGTACGCAAAATAGAAGGCACTTGGGGGGCTGAGTTTATCGAACAGCTCAAGCCGGAGCCGAATGAGCCCGTTGTCGTCAAGTACACTCACGATTGCTTCTACGAAACCGGCATGGAAGCGTTGCTAAAGCAGCTCCAATTGAAGCCCGGAGAAGCGAGAATAATCATCACCGGCGTCGCCACTCGCGGCTGCGTTCAATGCGCGGTGACGGGGTTCAGCATTCGCGACTACCACGTTTACGTGCCCATGGATTGTACGGCTCAAAAAGACGAGAAAGAGATGCTTCAAGCCTTTTCACTCTTTACCGGTTATGCGTACCGCTATAACGTCACGATGACATTATCGAACATGATCCAGCTGGATAAAGCCGGCCCAGTTCGGCAAGCGTCATAGAAGTGCGCCTGAAATGAGGGTCGATCATGGAAGTCCACATCTTAGTAAAGATCACCAGTTTCTCCCACTCTGCCACGTCGCCCGATTTGCGTATCGGCCGCCGTTAAAAGATTGACATTGGCAAGATGTTCGGCTTCGTGCAGATGCAAACTCGGCGAACACAAGGTGCGGCGGAAGATTGGCGTCGACCAGAAACTCATTGCTCAGTTAGATTTCACAATGACCCGCGTGACGAGCAGCGTATTCAAGACAGGCGTCAATGTCGGCTTTTTCAAGGTAGGGAAAATCTCGCAGGATTTCCTCCGGCGTCATCCGCGGGCAAGCATTTCTAGAAATTGGCTTGCATAATTCGCATCCAGGGATGGCTTTGTAACGGATTGAAACAAGTGCCCGCTGGTAGACCCCGATGATGACCACGGACTGAAAAAACAAAAAGCCCGCGATCGTATTGGTCAGCGGGCTTTTGGTGGATCCTTTTCGGGCGGACCTTTTTCGTTACTCCCGGGCCTCGGCGACCCTGACCGGTGGATAGAGTTTGAATCCTCCAAAGCCGTATTCACCCACCGGTTTGTTGGTCGTGGCGTCGAACAGATCGATGAGCATAAATTTTTGCGGGTGGCCGGCGAGATAATTGGAATACGTGTCGACGAAGCGTTCCTTGCTCTTGAGATCGGCGCGGTAAAATCCTTCGCCGACGTACAACCGGTGCGGTCGACGCTTTGGATCGAGCCTGACCCAGTATTTCGACCCCGATGGACCGAGGGTGTCGAGCCATTTTTTATACTCGACCATTTGTGCTTCGCGTTTCTTGAACTCGTTGGCAACTGCCAGAGCTACCTGGGAGAAAATAAGCGGAAGAGCAATAAGAATAGCCGCGATCGTCTTCATACTCACACACCTCCGAAAATAATGCGCGATTCCAACGCAATAGGCCGGCCAATGGGGGACGAAGATTTTCCGGCTAGCGAGAAGGGACCTTGTTAGGTCGGTTTGTCCAAAAAAAGGCGCTTGTGCGCCGATCATGCCAGGCGATGTTCAGTCGCACTCCGACGATGGGAACAGAAATCCTAACCAAGTTGGAACTCAGCCGTTCAAACGTGCTCGAATGTTTTTTCTTGCGTTTTTGAGACGCTACGCCGGCTCTTCAACGAGCGCCGGCGATACTTTGGATTCTTCGCGGATTGCCAAAACAATCAAATTTGCAACCAGAACAGTCCCGGCAAGAAAATAGAAAGCCGTCAGAATACCCCAGCGGTCGGCAATGAAGCCGCAGATCACCGGCGATAGCGAGCTGAGCAACGACTGAGAACCGGAAAAGAAACTCACCGCGCTTCCGCCGAGCTCCTTGGGGCTGAGGTCGAGCACCCAAGCCCAAATGACCGGCCGCACCGCATAAAGAAAGAAGCCGAGAACCGCCAGCCCGGTGACAAATAACCAACTCAGACGAAAGTAAGCGAGGATGAACAGGACAATGCTGGTTGAAAATAGACCGGCGGTCAAAACCTTCTTTCGGCCGCTGCGATCCGAGATGCTTCCGGCGATCGGCGTGCCGATCATGCCGGCGGTTTGGGTAATCGAAAGGTAGAGCCCGGCCATCGCGCTCGACAAGCCGAGATCAAGGGTCAGATAGATGGGCAAAAAGGTGTGCAGGCCTTGTTGGGTCATGGAGCGCATCCCGGCGACCAACACGAGCAGCAAGATGCTCGGGTTCTTTGCCAGCTTTTTCATGCCGCTCAAATACTCTTTGGCGGAAATGCCATTCTTGGACTGCGCCCGCGATTCCAACTTGCCGAAAAGGAACTTCCACAGAACAAAGGCAATGACGATCCCGGGGATGAGATTGACAAACAACACACTGCGCCATGAGAGCGAAAGCAGCAGGATACCGACCAGAAGCGGCGCGATGCCTTCACCAATATTCGGGCCGATGGAATGAATCGCGATCGCAAAGCCGCGCTTGTCGGGATATTTTTCAGAAAGGGTCGAGATCGCCGCCGGGTGCCAGAGATAATTGCCCACTCCGACAAACGCCATGAACACGGCGATCCAAAAAAAGCTATGACTGATGCCGACGAGAAAATAAGGAACGCCGGTGGCCAGCAGGGCCAGCGCCATGAGCAGGGATTTTTTGCCGATGAGATCCACCAACATGCCGGCTGGAATGTTGATCAGAAGGTTGGCGACCGCCCGGATGGTGACAAGAAAACCCGCCTGGCTGTAACTGAGTCCCATCTCTTTAACCAGGAAAGGCAACAACAGATAGAAGGTCGCGGGACACCAGTGGGTAAAGGTATGGCCCAAGGCAATCAGCCATAGCAGAGAATCGGTGTCGCGGAGTTGACGGATTTGCTGAGTGATTTTTTTAAGCATGGAAGGCTTATCCCCTCGTCGACCAGGGCTGCTGTTTTTGGTCATATTCCGACAGGGCGATTTTTACAAGCGCGGTAAGTTTCGCCGCGCCGAGGCGATGGCGTCGGGCACGACGGCGCTCGGCACGCTCTTAGAGCTTGTTCTTCGTTCATCCGCGAAATGAGAGCAAGGACCTGACAGTCTCTACCCAAAGACTTAGCACGGCGACTTTCATTTTTGACATGGCCAAACGGTCACATGTCTCACTCGTGGATCAACTCGCCGTTAGCGTCGATATGGGGCGCATTTGACAAAGTTCCGGGATTACAGTAAGTAATGGAAGCGATCGCCAGCTATTCATGAAGCGGAAGGACGAACTTGGAAAGGATTAGCAAGCCACAAAAGAAGAATTTGGACCAGGTGCATGAACTACTGGCTCGCACATCATTTAAGAACTGGTTAGCCGCGTCTAAACGAGCGAAAACGTTACGGCGGCACGGCTATGATGTCTCTGTCCCGCCACCACAGGTCGGCCGCCCCCAACTTTTTCTCATCAGCCGGCGCGATCCCGTTTCATAATTGACCCACTCAATATCTGCTGGCCCTGGTTTATCCTCGTTCTAGAGTACTGTTCATGTGAAGGCTCTCCGATGGCTGGGTTTCCCTTCGCCTCGTTCTCTTCATGACAGGCAGTTGGTTGTGGCATATTGCTTGCGTTCTTCGCATGCATGAGCATGAAAGAGATAGTTTGCGACCATTGCGGGGAAACTGTAACCGGCAAAGTGTATCGGGTGACGAGTAAAGAAGGAGAGGTGGCCGTGCTTGATATGACCGTATGCAATGCTTGTTGCCGGGAGGCGCGAAAACTTGGACTGACGACCGAGGAGGTTGATTCCGCCAGGCGTATTTCTAAGCGTACCTAAGATCTTCAAGCACCTCTATCTATCTGTTGATTCGGGTCGTTTGCCTCAAATCAGTATCAAAGCCGAGGTTTTCGTGAGCCACTTCAGCAAAGGCTGCCGCTTGTAAAAGTTACATTTGCAACCCCGGTAAAAGGAGTCTGCTTTCCTTTCCAGGTCCTATCGTTAAGTGACCGTGCCGAGTCCCGGCTGAAAGCGCTCACCCAGAACAGTTAGCTCTTTGTCGACAGCTGCTTGGCACAGGCATCCGAAACCCCGCTCTCCGCCTTGTCCTCGCCCGGCATGATCGCCCAACTCTGCGTGTCAATATAGCGGCTCTTGTCCCAAGTATCTTTACCCTT
>WHTF01000160.1 GCA_009379725.1 Deltaproteobacteria bacterium | reverse complement strand
CTGCGCGAAATACCGGTCTCGTCGAGAAACCGGACCCATTCGTCGGGACCGGGATTCTCAAGCCCGGAGCGATTCGCCTCCGGCCGCAGGTAATGAAAATGCAGATGGTCCAGCGTGGGAAAGATTTGCGACGAGCGGTTGCCCGCCGGCATGTACTTGGCGATCTCTTCCTGGCCGGCGCCGTCGTTCACGTGTCCGTCCGCATCGATGATTTCCATGATTGAATCTCCTTGTTGGCGCGAGCCGGATCGCGCGCTGGCGGCGAAATTCATAGACCGTACAGCGCGCGGGCGTTGTCGCTGAGAATTTTTTCCTTCACCTGGGGTGTAAGATCCGTTCGATCCCGGAAGATCTTGATGGCATCGATATCGCTGGAGGTGTCTGTGTGGCAGTAGTCAGTGCCGACAACCAGGCAATCCTCCCCGCCTTGCTGTACGATGTAAGGCAAATCGTCGGAATTTTCGCAGGTTACGAACATGCCGTATTCGCGCGCGACGTTTTCCGGCCATTCCCGCCCCAATGTTTTGAAGCGGTTCTTCGCCTCGTGAAGTACCCAGGGCAGCCACTGCGAGCTGGCCTCGATGAAACCCCACCGCAGCTTGGGGAATACCTGATGTATCTCGCTGAGGAGCACGTCATTAAAGGCGGCCACAGTGGGCACCCGAAAACGGTGCAAGCCCGCCGCGGCCCTGACCGGGTGGTCATAGAGGTCGTTGAGCCACTTGTTGCCGTTAGCAATGTGGACGGCGATCGCCATATCGACCCGGCTTGCTTCATCATAAATCGGGTAGAAGTAAGGATCACAGAGCAAACGGTTTCCTTCCACGGGCCGCATGAGCACGGCGCACGCGCCGTTTTCTTTCGACCAACGGATTTGGTCCAGCGCATCGCTTATGCTGAGTATGGGCGCCATGCATGACCAACGCAGGCGGTGGTTTGATTGGCGCCAAATATCGCCGAGCCAGCGGTTCCAGCTCTGGTATAATGCCACCTCAACTGCCGGGCGGTCCGTAACGGATTCGATGAATATTGTGTTGTGCAGCACCTGGATATCGACACCAGTGCGGTCCATGTATTCGATACGCAGATCGACGTTGCCCATCTCGCGCGCCTCTTGATTGTCAGCGAACTTGCGGCCAGCTTGTTGAGAGCGTCGTTCCAGCTCGGCCGCAGAGAACGAGGGAAAGCGCAATCCTCGCACCTTGCCGTCAATCAGCCAGAATTGAAGTTTTACTCCCGCTTCTTCCCGGCTCTCCAGGGACACCGGACGATACTGCTTTTCCGATGGCTCCAAGTAGTCCCAGGTGTGGGCGGACTCGACAACATGGGCGTCGGCGTCGATGATTTTCATGTCAACCTCCGTTTATACGTGAACGCTACAACAACCTATCGTGCGCAACCATGCGCCTGTTTCTTAGAATACGAAATAAAAAAATCCCGTTTGCTCCCAATCGATAGATGATCTGAAGATGCGTGCCCGATATTATCGGTGGACTTTAGCAGATGCACTTGCCATGCGGATTCTAATCGCCGCCGCCCAATCTGAGGGCTGTTCCTTATCTGAAGACAACCCGGATCGCAGCCTAGGATCTCCTGACGTACAACAATTGCCGGTCGGGTGATTCACGTTCTCCACTTCTAGGACTCTCGCTCACGACTGCCTCTTCGATGACGAGAAAGGAGAGGCCCCGCTTTGACGGCGGAGCCTCTTTTACGACGTTACTGCTCCAGCCAAGTCCGCCAGAGGCCGCCCTTCGCGTGAGTGTATTCCTGGCCTGGACCGCGTCCCCAGTTCTTCACTTTGTCGCGCCAGACGTAGTTCCGGTCGTTGGCCCACCCGATCACGTAGTACGCCACGTCGTCGACGAAAAACTTCTGGACTACTTTCTTCCAGATAGCCAGACGCTTGGCCCGGTCAGGCTCTTCCATGTACTGGGCCACAAACTTCTCCACCTCAGGAGTGCAGTGTTTGGAGACGTTGCTGATCCCGGGCTTACCGCCGGCGCAGGCAATGTACTGCACGTTGGCGACGAGGGGCTCGCCAACACCACCACCACCGTACACGGACACGTGAAGCTCACCGGCGATAGTCTTCTGGATGAGCTCGGCTCCGGCCAGGTTCTGGATTGAGAATTTGATACCCGCTTCGGACGCCTGGCGAACGATGGCTTCAACCCAGGGGTCGTCTTGGCCCCGGGTGGCTCCCAAGGTGATCGGCTCGCCTGAATATCCGGCTTCCTTCAGCAGGCGCTTTGCCTGGTCAATGTTCCGCTTCCACTTAAAGCTGGAGGAGGTCTCCCAGTCGGTGCCTGGCACACCCCAAGCCAGCACAGGGACACCAAACCCAAAGGTGGCCTCCTTCAGTATCGCATCCTTGTCCAAGGACAGGGCAATGGCTCTACGCACCCGAGGGTCCGACATCGGGGCCAACTGAGTATTAAAGACCAATTGTTTGATTCCGGCGGCGCCGATGGGCATGTAGTGCAAGCCCTTGATGCGGCCGCTTTTGATGCGCTGAACGAACGTCGGACCCAAGCGCTCAGTCAAATCGAGGTCCCCTGCCTGGATTGCGGCGGCCCTAGAAGCGGTTTCGCTGATGACTCGGAACCGGACACCGTCGAGGTATGGAGCACCGCCCCAATACTCGTCATTCCGAACAATATGGAATTCCTGCCCGGGGTTCCATGCCTTGAACTTGAACGGGCCGGTGCCGGGCGGCGGGGCGCCGCCCTTCATCTCCTGCTGGGCGGACGCTACTGATTCCCGAGGTGCAATGTGCAAGATACTCGTGTCAGCAAGAAGCTGAGGTAACAGGCCGCGGGGACCGGGCAAAGTGAACTTCACGGTGTATTTGTCCAAGGCAACGACGTCACGGACATTGCTGGATAACTGTCCCTGACCAGCTGCGCCGTTGGCGGGGTTCATAATGTGCTTGGCAGACCAGACCACGTCATCTGCGGTCAGTTCCTTACCATCGTGGAACTTTACTCCCTTGCGAATCTTGAACGTCCACTCGCTCGAATTCGCGTTCGGGGTCCAGCTTTCCGCTAGCCAGGGATGAATCTCGCCCTTCTGGTCGAACATGATCAGGGATTCATAGACGTTGTCTTTGACGTACTGGGGTGTGGAGGTATAGGCAACAAAGGGGATGGGCGTCCCAATGTCCTTTACAATTCCAAACGTGAGTGTTCCACCAATGCGCGGTTTACCTGCTGCCGGGCGCTGAGTCGCCATAGCAGCCGCAAGGCGGGTCGCTGGAGCAGCGACCGTCTGTGCTGCCGCAGGGCGTGGGATTAGGGTACTGCCATCATCATAGGCAGCTATGAGGCCTAACAACGAAAGCACTGCGGCAACAAATGACCCGCGGACGATCCGGTTCCAGATCCGGTATTTCATGGTGATACCTCCTCCTTTTTGATTCCGTGTAGACCAATGTGTCCGACCAAGACTCCTCGCGTCGGTAAGTTGATGTCTCCGTTGCGGGCGACCATCCCACTGCGCCGAAGTGATCTTAAATTTTCACCTTCCGAAGTTCGTTATCACCGTAGCAAGACAAGTGTCAAGATACGATAACTTGAGTGAGCCTCATGGCCGCCCACCACCGCCGCGTCCCACCTCCTACAGCGCTCAAAGCCGTGTTCCGTTCAAAGCAGGCATAGATCCGATGCACCCTGTGCATCTAATGCGCGGCAAAGCTCGCTCCTCAGTCACCTCTTGATGACCTTCTCCGATCACGCAAAGATCTTCTCGCAATAATAGTTCTTGCCAACGAAGCAACCTCCTAGAGAAATCGCGATAGGGGGGAGTTACATCGACACCGTGCGCAAAAAGACATGGCTCATAAACGAAACAAGAAAAGAATTGAAAAAAATAAAGTGATCAGTAAGTTTGGGAACTTGTCATACTTCGGGTCTCGTTGTACATTCGGCAACCTTCAGCGGGCGGATTCAGAATGCCCCAATCTTTCCCGGACGGTCCCCATGTGCAAGGTCCGCCTGGGCGATAGTGCTTGATTTCTGTCACCGCATGCGGGTTCCAGCCGGTATTGGTCAGGAGGATTCGGCGATGCTTATACGGTACGCCGCCATGCGCCTCGTGCAATTAGTCCCTATGGTTCTGGTCGTCACCATGGTCGTCTTTTTCGTCATGATGATTGTCCCAGGGGACCCGGTCATGGTGATGCTAGGCGCGGTGGATGGGGCGCAGATTTCACAAGAAGTCTATGACGCCATGCGGATGCGGTTGGGATTGGACCAACCCCTCATCGTCCAATACGTCAACTGGCTGTGGAACATGCTTCAGGGAGACCTGGGCAGCTCAATTACCTACCGGACTCCAGCTCTGGAAGTCATACTTCACCGACTGGTCCCAACCATGTACCTCATGGTTGGGGGCATAATAATGGCAGTTATCATTGCCGTACCGGCAGGCGTGCTAGCAGCCATCCACAACAACACCAAATGGGACAACCTCGCCACAGGTTTTGTGATCGTTGGTATCTCGGTACCGACCTTTTGGCTGGCCCTGGTAACCATTCTGATTTTCGCGGTGTACCTTGGCTGGCTCCCTTCTATTGGGTATACGCCCCCGCAAAAAGACTTCGTCGATTTCTTAAGACACCTCGCCTTACCACTGACCGTGGTAGCCTTGAACATTGCCGCCACCGTCTTACGGTTCCAGCGGCAGGACTTCCTTGAACAAATGCACCAGGATTACGTTCGAACCGCCAGGGCGAAGGGCCTGAGCGAGAGGGTGGTCCTGTGGAAGCACGTGCTGCGCAACTCGCTGATCACCACGTTAACGGTGGTGGGCCTGCAGATGGCCTACCTCAGCGGACTGATCACCATTGTTGAGACCGTTTTCAACTATCCCGGCATTGGTTATCTGCTGTTGAATTCCATACACACCCGGGACTTCGTTGTCGTCCAAGGTGTGGTCCTGTTCATGGTCTTTCTTGTTATTGTAGTCAACCTGCTGGTCGACATTCTCTACGCGGTGCTGGACCCTCGGATCCGGTATCAGTAATGGATGATGGATTGTAATGAAAGCTCGAGTTATCGATGACTCCTCAATTTTCGGACGTCTAGCTTGGCGGTCATTAAGCGTCACGCGTACCATCATTGCGTTCGCTCGCCGCGACCGACGTGCCATGGTGGGCGGCATTCTACTCATCCTCTACATTCTTGTTGCCCTGGTGGGGCCAAGCATCGCTCCCTACGATTCGAATTCGCCCGAGCTCGCCGTGCGCATGCAAGCCCCGAGCTGGGCGCACTGGCTGGGAACGGACCGCATCGGCAGGGACGTCCTGACCCGTATCATCGCTGGGTCTCAGATCAGCCTGCAGGTAGCGGCAGGAGCGGTCGTCATGGCGCTGATCCTGGGGGCGCCGCTGGGTGCTTTGGGCAGCTACCTGGGCGGGGTCGTTGATTCGCTGGTTCAGCGAGTGATGGATGCCATCATGGCCTTCCCGTCTCTGGTGCTTGCACTCGCCCTAGTGGCGTTGGCCGGTCCCAGCGTCATCATGCTGTGGTTCGCCATTGCCTTCAGCTCCATTCCCCGCTACGCGCGCCTGGTCAGAAGCGGGGTGCTGACGCAGAAAGAGCGAGAGTATGTGTATGCGGCTCGGGCCATGGGACAAAGCTCCATGCGCATCTTGGTAAGGCAGATTCTGCCGAACATCATGGCACCCATCGCGGTACAATTGACGCTGGACTTTGCTCGGGCGATCAGTGTGGAAGCGGCTCTCAGCTATCTCGGCCTTGGACTGTCTGTGCCCTACATCAGCTGGGGCACGATGATCAGGGACGCCCAAGACTTTTTAGAGGTCGCACCTTGGTTGGCTATTTTCCCTGGACTGGCTTTGGTAGGCGTCATCCTGGCCTTCACCTTGGTGGGCGACGCCCTGCGGGATCTCATGGACCCCCGCATGCGCAGGAGCTTGAATACGCCTGGTCAGCGTATCGGTATTGGCCATGCAGACCATCCCGGCGCACTTGGATCCTGAGGGGACGTTTGTCCAAAATGTCAGCGGGAATGAAATTGGCACCATGGAGGAGGGGCGCTTCAGATCGCGGTTGTTGTATTCGGCGGCCTTGAGGTCAAAGAAGAAATGGGACTCCACCAGCCGGTCATAACCGAGAATGGGGTCACTGGTTACCTTGAAATTCCATTCGGTTTCCTGTAGTCAGTGGGCCTACGAAATCGGGCAGGTTCCTAGGCATAAGTCACAGGCCAAGGGTACTCTCGTTTCCGTGATGGTACATTCAGCATCTCGCTCAATTCCTAATAATTTTCGACGAGGAGGGACTATGGGCATCGAGGCAATTGATCACTGGGTCCTCGTGGTCAAGGACTTGGAAGAGACCTTCGCTTTCTACCGAAAGCTCGGCCTTGAGGCGGGTTGGCAAGAGCGTCCCGGTGGGCGGGGGACCCGTCCCATCATCCGCATCAGCGAGACGCAGAAGCTAAACCTTTACGTGATTGATCGATATGAGATCGAGAGCCCTACCTTCGCCCCTGGCTACGCAACGGGGTCGGCGGACTTCTGCCTGCGGTGGGAAGGAACAGTGCAAGAGGCGCAGGACTTCCTCAAGCAGGCCGGAGTCCCGGTGCTCCAAGAGCCTGCCGCCCGCTCGGGCGCTCTGGGTCCGGCGACCAGTCTGTACGTGCGTGACCCCGATGGCAACCTGATTGAGTTGATAACCTATGGGGACCCCAAGTACCGATAGCTCGAATGTAGTGAAAGAAACGTCGTACGAAATCAGCACGCCCACATCTTTAAAAATTACATGCTGGCACTAGTCGCAGGCTTGGCAGCCTCAGGCTTCGGGCCAACGGTGATAGGGCCTGGCTGGTACAGAGGCTGGTTGATCTGGGATTTGTCCACATCGAGCTTGTAAAGCCCGACGGCGTTGTCCATCAGGATCTTCTTGCGCTCATCCACCGATACCACGTCCTGTAGCGAGTGAGTCCTGCACCAGACCGACTTGGGCCAGGTGGTAGTGCCGTGGGGGTAGTCGGTGGAATACATGATCTTGTCGACGCCAATTTCATCTCGGCTTCTGATGCCGTGGCGCTCGTGCCAGAAGGTGCTCCACATGTTGGACCGGAAGATTTCACTGGGTTTCTTGGTGAGAGTGGTGTTTTTGGCCACCCTACGCTCGTCAAACTCATGGTCCAGCTCTTCCAGCAGGTACGGTAGCCAACCCACGCCACTCTCGACACTGATCGTCTTGAGCTTGGGAAATTTTTCAAACACACCCGAATACAGGATATTGGAGACGATCTCCATGTGGCTGACAAAGGTCATGGAAACCTGCAGAGCGGTCCTCGCGCCTCCCTGCAAGGACTCCCAGGCCGGCAAGGCTGGCAAGGCGGTCGAATGCAAGCACAGGGGCACATCCAGGTCGCAGCACGCCTGGAAGACCGGGTACCAATAGGGATCGTTGAAATATTTTAGCCCCAGGATGTGCGGCGCACCGTGCCAGGCCAACGCTTTGTGACCGCGCTTCACCGCGCGGTAGATCTCAGCAACGCACAACTCCACGTCCCACATGGGGGTCACGCACTGCGCGATGAACCTGGGCGAGTAGTCTTGCCACTCTTCGATGAGCCAGTCGTTATAAGCTTGAATACAACCCAGACGGAACTCTTCACTGCCCTCTTTTTGGAAATTCTGATTGGTGATCCCAATGATGTTGGGGAAGAGCACCGAAGCGTCCACTTCCTCTTGGTCGAGAATCTTCAGACGCTCGGAAGCGACGTACGTGGAGCGGGGTACTTCGTCCCAGGTTCGCACCTTTGCTTTCACACCAGCGATGCGGGCCAGGCCACCGAATCCTTTTGAGTTCCCGCCCAAGGCCCAGGTCTGGCTGCCGTCTGGCAGGTCCACGATGTGAGGGATGTCATCGCCAAACTTGGCTTTGGACATCCTCTTCGTCCAAACATCGGGGGCTTCTTGGACGTGATCATCGGCGGAGATGACGCCATACTTCATCTTCAGGGTTGCCATAGGACCTCCTTGCGGTCGAGTTGAGCCCAATTTGTTAGGGATCCGCGTGTCAGCCGAAAAGGTGCCGTCGGAGCTTGAGGAGACGGGATTGCACTGTCATTGGCCGTCCCACTGCCCAAACCGGAATTTCCGATTTCAAGCAGTTCCAGCCCAGGCCGACAAACGAGACCGAATGTACTATCGCCCCTAATTTCTGTCAATTGGCACCTCAATATGCGCGCGCAGAAACCGCGCGAATCACCCTCTCGCTTGCGAAACTTGAGCGGTTTACGTTCTAACCGCTCAGAACAATCGACGTGCATTTCACGGTGAAACACCTTTGTTCAGCAGGAAATAATATTCCGAACCATGCGGTCCGGCTGACTACCTCGAGTACCGACGAGCCTGCGCCCCGGAAAGGAGGACGCACATAGAAGCCACCGCCGAGGTAACAACCGGCCGAACGGTTAGACGAGTTGGAAAACTACTTCGCGAGTTTCCGGGATTTGCCCCGGGAAGTTATTGTCAAGCACGATCTTTCTCCGCGTCGGCAATGGGTTCACGGACGCGGCGTTGAGCTGGCCTCCCAGACTCCGGTAAAATCCTACCGCCTGTTTTCTTACGATTGATCCCGATGAAAGACATGAAAAGGAAGGAGCATCGGAAGATTCCCGAGTGGTTCACGATCCGCCGCGGCATCTATGGCCTAAGCCCGTGAGCATTCACACGACACTCGACTCCGGCTTACCTTACGTCATC
>WHTF01000015.1 GCA_009379725.1 Deltaproteobacteria bacterium | reverse complement strand
CGATGATGGCAACAACTACCAGTAACTCGATAAGTGTAAAACCCGATTGGCTCTGTAAACGTAGTTTATTCATTATCTACTTGCTCCCTTTCTTTTGCGTCTTGTCTGAGATCTAACTGTCTGTCTTTGATTTATCCAATTCTTCCAAGCTGCTTTAATCGCCCTTTTGCTGTTGCGTCACCTCCTTATTGACTCTCGCTGTTTCCCGTTTAAACGTTGGATTGCGCTACAGCAAAACCAAGGCCAGTGACTTTCTGGAAAATTTCGACCGACCGAGATCCATTATTTGTGAATCCGGGAATCGATACTAAAATAAATGTAATAATTATTAACAACTTGGAAGAGCTTCAAGAATAGGCGGCACGCCTTGTATCGGCCGATAATCCGGCGGGAATTCTGGATTACGTAATTTAGAAACGGATGAGATGACAAAATTTGTTACTGGCGTTCTGCGGTTTCATCTGAAAAAGACTGGCCTTTGGTCCCCAACATGCCGTACTTCTCGAGTCTGTGGCGGAGTGATCGGTAGTTAATACCAAGAATTTCCGCGGCTCGCTTTTGCACCCCGTTAGCCCTTTTAAGCGCGCCTAGGAGAATGCACTTCTCGTGAGTCTCCAACTCGGTATCCAGAGATAAGCCTTTATTGAAAAATAGCTCAGCTCCACCGGGCGCGGTTTTTTCAAAGAGCTCGGATTCCTCGAGAATCGGAATACCCTTAATGTGCGATGGCAGATCATCATCTGCCAAAATGTTTTTGTTGGTCACCGTCACGGCATGCTCAATAATATTCTCCAATTCTCTTATGTTTCCGGGATAAGCATAACTCATGAGGTGCATCAACGCATTGCTGGAAATTTCTTCTACTTTCTTGTCATGCAAAGAAGCAAATTTGCGCATAAAGTAGTGAGCTAGCACAGGGATATCTTCTTTTCTGTTTCTTAAAGGCGGTATCACAATTTGCACAACATTTAAGCGATAATACAGGTCCTCACGGAATCGCCCCTCGTCCATCTCTCGCCGCAAATCCCGGTTGGTCGCCGATATCACACGTACATCGACCTTGATGGGCTTACTCCCGCCTACGGGTGTAAAGGTCTTCTCCTGCAAGACCCTCAGGAGCTTCACTTGCAGCTGGAGCGGCAACTCACCCACTTCATCAAGAAAAATAGTGCCTTGGTCGGCCTGTTTGAAAAGACCCGGATGATCTGCAATGGCACCCGTAAATGCGCCTCGAACATGACCGAAGAGTTCACTTTCAATTAACGCTTCGGGTATTGCGCCGCAGTTAACCGCGACAAACGGTCTGGCTTTCCTCAGTCCATTGAGGTGGATCGCCCGCGCAACCAGTTCTTTACCCGTGCCGCTTTCGCCGGTGATCAATACACTGGTACCAGTCAGCGCGACTTTTTGGATCAGGTGGTAAATTTTCCCGACGCTGCCGTTCTTGCCGATCACCCCCTCAAAGACAAACTCTTTATCCGAATTTTCCGTTTGCCGCTGTTGAAGGTCAAACTCTCGCGCTCTGCGCAACTCCTCTTCGAACCGGACTTTCTCTTCGAATTGTTTCTGTTTGGTAATGTCTTCGAAAATTGAAACGTAGCCCAGAACCTCTTGGTCGGCGTTGCTCAGCGATGCAAGCGTCAGTCGAAGTTGTTTCTGAGCTCCGTGAGGATTCGCAAAGAGAATTTCTTCGGAAACAATACTTGCGCTATTCCGCGGTTTATCGAAATTCCAAGTTAGAGCCGGGAACACTTCATCGAGTCTCCTTGACTTGACAGTCGCCTCATCCAATGCAGTCAGGTGCTGCGCCTGAGTATTAAAATAGTTGATCCGGCCCTGGCAGTCGGTGATCGCCACGCCGCTACCGATGCCCTGCATAAGAGCGTCTTTGAGCGAGTCTAATTCCTGATAATCGATCTGTTTCTCTTTAAGCAATTTTTCCGTTTCGGCGAGTTTGTTCGCCAGAAATCCGCTCAGCCCTGCAATTGCGAAAAAGCTGCCGATGTTGAGGGCTACAGGCATGAGTAAGGACCACGACAAGGGAAGTCCACTCCCTTGGGACCAGTAAGTGGCCCCTATGAGGAGCGCTGCGTAGCACACACTTGAGAACCCAGCCGTAAAAAACGCGCCGCGATAAAAAAGCAAAATCGCGGCATTCATCACGGCTAAGTTATATAAAAACGAGAAGGGGCTAACGATATCGCCGGTGATCCAAATAATACCGGTGATTAAAACCACATCAAAATCGACCTGGGCGAGAGCGAACGCTCGAAGGTTCCGAATGCGCCGAAGAGCCAGAAAAGAGCCGATTGAAATTGCGTAGGCGACACACAGAGGCATCAATAGAGTAAAGAAAAATTCAGAACTTCCTTCCTCTTGGAATAAGTGAAAGAGGCCGGTCGCCGCCAGAAAAAACGACAAGATAACTACTCGCAGAAGGAGCAGCCATCTTATCTTTTCAGTCAGATTTTTATAATCGTCAGTCAAAATAAAGATTTCAGAATTTTCAGGTCTGGTGATTACCGAGACTTGGTTTATCTCACCGACTAAGCCAAGGAGCCCATTTGGAATATCGGCAGATACATAGAGATAACCAATCCACCTAGAATGACGCCCAAGACAACCATGATCAACGGTTCCATGAGTGCGGTCAAGTTGGCTACGGCATCGTCGACCTCTTCTTCATAGAATTCGCCGATTTTTTTAAGCATGATATCCAGTCCGCCGGTGCTTTCGCCAACTGCCACCATCTGGCAAACCATGGGCGGGAAAATCTTGCTGTCGCGCAACGGTTCGGCAACGGTTTTGCCTTGGCTGATACTCACACGGCTATCCATGATGGCTTTCTCAACGACTTTATTGCCGGCTGTTCTGGCTGTGATCGCCAGCCCGTCGAGAATGGGAACTCCGGACGTGAGGAGAATGGACATGTTTTGCGAGAAGCGCGCCACGGCAACTTTCCGCAAAAGATCGCCGAAAATCGGCAGGCGAAGCAGCAACCCGTCTATTTTCATTTTTCCTTGCGGGGTCTGATAATAAAATCGGATACCCGCGACCACACCGGCTATTCCAAACACCAGGTAGAGCCAATAGGCTATAAACCAGTTACTGATGTTTATCGTGATCTGGGTCGGCGCCGGCAGCGCCTTTCCCATACTGCCAAACAACTCGGCGAAAACCGGAATGACGAATACGAGCAAGATGGCAACGACGATGACCGCAACGGCCAAGATCGAGCACGGATAAATCATCGCGCCTTTGACCTTTTTCTTCAGCCTGCTGGCCTTTTCGATAAAAAGCGCGATTCTGTTCAGGATCGTGTTAAGGACGCCGCCCGCTTCTCCGGCTTCAACCATATTGACATACAGGTCATCAAATACTTTCGGATGTTTTCTAAGAGAATCCGCCAGCGTTAAACCTCCCTCGACATCTTGTCTAATGGTGCGAATCGTATTGCGCAGTAATTTGCCCGAAGACTGTTCACTTAAAATGTCGAGGCACTGAACGATCGGTAAGCCGGCGTCAATCATAATCGCAAATTGACGGGTGAACAGAGATACGTCCTTGGGTTTTACCTTCTCGCCGAAGCCGGGAATGGTAATTTCTTTGTCAAGACCTTGGCCTTTTTGGCGTATACGGTTGGGGATTGGACGAATACGCCTCTCGCGTAGAGCCGTGAGGACGGCTTCAAGATTAGGGGCTTCAATATCCCCTTTCATAACTCTTCCTTGAGCGGTTTTCCCTTCCCACAGAAACGTTGGCATAATCTTCTATTCCTTAGCTAGTCACCCAAGAACCGCCAAAGTGAGACTTATGGTATGTGGTGTGCGCAAAGTCGATGTGTCAATGAAGTTAACCCGGCTCACTAGAAACCCAATGAAAATACCGACCCATAACCTTTGTCGGTATCCGTGACACGGATAGTTTCCTCGATGGTTGTGAGGCCGTCGCGTACCTTCTGCAAAGCGCTCATGCGGAGCGTACTCATACCCAACTTCACAGCCTCTCTTTTCAGTTCCGCGGCCGAGGCAGATTTCAAAACGAGTTCTTTCAATCCTTCGTGCATGACCAAAATTTCGTAGATCGCCAGTCGTCCCCGGTAACCGCTACCGACGCAGTTATTACAGCCACGCCCACGAAAAGTTGGAAATCCCCCACCCGCTTCCGAGGCATCCACACCAAGATTGATCAAAGCCTCGGGAGTAATCTCTACCGGCTCTTTGCATTTATCGCAGATTCGCCGCACCAATCGCTGAGCGGCGATTAAATTTATTGATGAGGTTAGTAGAAAAGTCTCCACCCCCATGTTGATCAAACGATCTATGGTCGAGGGGGCATCGTTAGTATGTAAAGTGCTGAGAACTAAATGACCTGTTAAAGCAGCCTTGACTGCGATTTGTGCAGTTTCTAAATCACGAATTTCACCGACCATGATAATGT
This sequence comes from Deltaproteobacteria bacterium, assembly GCA_009379725.1. Taxonomy (GTDB): domain Bacteria; phylum Desulfobacterota; class Binatia; order UBA9968; family UBA9968; genus WHTF01. Next base: position 46,835 of record WHTF01000015.1, on the reverse strand, counting down.
CGGGGTCCTGTCGTAGAAAGGACCGAAGACAAGAAGCGAAATTTAGGCCAATCTGTTCCCTCACTTGGACTTGGTTGATACCTACCAAATTGTATTCGACCGGATCCTCAGCAGTGGAAATATTTACATCGGGTTTGTTCAGCTCCGAAAGTGCCGAATAGAGAGTCGTCGACTTACCGCTTCCAGTAGGGCCGGTGATAAGAATCATCCCGTACGGTTTATGGATAGCTTCCTGAAAATCTTTTAGCGTCTGAACGTCAAAGCCTAACTTTGCCATATCGAGCTGGAGATTAGATTTGTCGAGAAGACGCATGACAACTTTTTCGCCGAAAAGGGTCGGCAAAATCGACACGCGAACGTCCAACTCACTGCCCATACCCATCTTCAGCTTGATGCGACCGTCTTGAGTAAGTCGCCGCTCGGCAATATCCAGGCCCGCCATCACCTTGAGGCGGGAGACCAAGGGATTTTTAAGCCGGAGCGGTGGGCTCATTATCTCTTGGAGCACACCGTCGATGCGAAACCTTACCCGAAATAGCTTTTCGTAGGGTTCGATATGAATATCGCTCGCCCTGCGTTTTGCCGCATCAGCTAATATGGCATTGACCAGCGTAACTACCGGCGCTTCCATAGTAGCTTGCTGGAGTTCTTGGAGATTTACGTCATCCTGTTCGAGGATGACCTCCATGTCGCCATCGCCGAACTTTTTTAGAACGTCGTCATAACTAGTACCGCCAAAGCGATGGTCTAGCGCTTTCTTGATCGATGACGGCGAGGCTAGTGTGACTCTGACTCCGTATCCGGTAATAAACTTAATCTCGTTGATAGCAATAAGATCAGTGGGGTCCGCCATCGCCACGGTTAGTATCGAGCCAATGAGCTTCGTCGGCACCACCTGATGTTTTTGGATAAGGTGAGGTGGCACAAGGCCGAAAACCGAATCCTCAATTTCTCCCGGGATAAGTTCGATTTTTTCAATGCCGAACTGCTTGGCAAGAAACTCTGTGAGTGTCTCTTCGTTGGTGAAACCGAGTTGCACAAGCTCCTTCATGACAGGAGAACCATTGTCTCGCCCTTTTTCCTGGGCTTGGTTCAACTGGTCACGCGAGACCACCCCTCCTCGAACTAATAGCTCTGCTACTCTTGGTTCCATGGTACGCTAATTAAGCTCCCGAAATTATGGGGAAAAAAAATACCCCTGTCAATGAAAGTTATTAGAAGTACTGGGCACTATGAGAACGAGAGAATGGCGTTAAGTATATGATTAATCGATTGTTTCTAGCAACGTAGCTTGAGCTGCAGCTAATCTCGCAATGGCTATGCGATAAGGTGAACAACTGACGTAATTCAAGCCGATCTGATGGCAAAACCGAATCGATTTGGGATCGCCCCCATGTTCTCCGCAGATACCCATCTCAAGGTTTTTCCGTTTTTTTCGGCCTTTTCTTACTGCGATTCTCATGAGCGCCCCGACGCCATCTTGATCCACGCTAACGAATGGATCTTCCGCCAAGAGACCATCGACCACGTATGTCGGCAAGAATTTCCCTGCGTCATCACGTGAAAGACCTAGGCACGTTTGGGTAAGATCGTTAGTGCCAAAAGAAAAGAATTCCGCTTCTTCAGCGATCTCGTCCGCTACCAGACAAGCACGCGGCAACTCAATCATCGTCCCGATAAGGAAGCGAACTTTTACGCCGTAAGCTTTCATTGTTTCCGCTGCAACAGTTCGGACGATTTTCCGTTGTGCCGCGAATTCTTGTCGCGAACCGACAAGAGGGATCATCACTTCAGGAAAGGGTCTTTTGCCTTCACGGCGCAGTTCGCAGGCCGCCTCAAATATCGCGCGCGCCTGCATCTCCGTGATCTCGGGGTAGGAAATTCCCAATCGACAGCCGCGATGACCTAGCATTGGATTAAATTCTTGGAGGACTTTTACTTTGTTACGCAGCAAATCCACCGGCACACCCATGACATGAGCTAATTCGACGATCTCTTCCTCTCTACTGGGCAAAAATTCGTGCAGCGGCGGGTCGAGCGTGCGAATCGTCACCGGCAGATCTCCCATGATTTCCAATAATGCCTTAAAATCTTGCTTTTGCATCGGGAGAAGCTTTGCCAAAGCTTTTCGCCGGCCAGCTTCGTCTTCGGCCAAGATCATCTCACGCACCGCTTGAATCCGATCGCCTTGAAAGAACATGTGCTCCGTTCGGCACAAACCTATTCCTTCGGCGCCGAAAGCTCGCGCAGCTTCGGCTTGGTCAGGTTGATCGGTATTGGTTCGCACGCCGAGCTTGCGGACATTGTCTGCCCACTTCATTAGCTTGGCATACTGCTGATATAGCAACGAGTTGCTCGGCTCCAAAGTTTTCTCTAGAAGCACTTGTAGAATCTCCGATGGCCGGGTTTGAACCTCGCCTTTGATGATTTCACCTGTGCTGCCATCCACTGAAAGCCAATCTCCTTCCTTGAGATCAGTTCCACTCACCCGCATCGTTCGTCCTGCATAGTCAATGTCTAATGCTTCGCAGCCGGCCACGCACACCTTTCCCATTTGACGTGCGACCAAAGCCGCGTGTGACGTCATCCCGCCGCGCGCAGTTAAGATACCCTGCGCCGCCTCCATTCCACGGATATCATCAGGGCTGGTCTCGACCCGGCAGAGTACGACCCGTTCACCCTTTCTTTTCCATTCCACGGCGTCTTCGGCGTGAAAAACTATTCGTCCCGTTGCGGCGCCTGGTCCCGCCGGCAAACCTTTAGCCAAAACTCGTTGTTCCTTGGATGCCTGCTGCTTCCCTTGGCTATCAAAAATAGGACGCAGAAGCTGATTCAAGTGATCCGCTTCGATTCGAAGTAAGGCTTCGTTCTTGCTGATGATTCTCTCTTCCACCATGTCGACTGCGATGCGCACAGCGGCAAATCCGGTCCGTTTCCCGGCTCGAGTTTGCAGCATCCACAGAGTGTTATCCTCAATGGTAAACTCGATATCCTGCATATCCTTGTAATGCTTTTCGAGACTTCTGCTGACCTTTTGAAGTTGAGCGTATGGCCTAGGCATAACAGTTTCCAATTCCGCGATTTTCCTAGGTGTGCGAATGCCGGCAACCACATCTTCGCCCTGAGCATTTATCAAGAATTCGCCATAAAATTTCCTCTCTCCGTTGGAAGGATTTCTGGTGAACGCTACTCCAGTGGCGCACGCCTCGCCGAGATTGCCAAAAACCATAGCTTGGACATTCACAGCCGTCCCCCACTCATTGGGAATACGATAGACTTGCCGATAAGCTATCGCGCGGTCGTTATTCCATGAGCGAAAAACCGCGCCGATAGCGCCCCAGAGCTGCGCGTAGGGATCCTCCGGAAAACTGTCACCGGTTTTTGATTTCACTTCAGCCTTATACGCGATCACAAGTTCCTTCAGATCGTCAGCGGTAAGATCCGTGTCCATGCGCAAACCGCGACTCTGTTTTTTTTCTTCCAGGATCTGTTCAAAAGGATCATGTTGCTTTTCATCCTTCGCTTTTAGCCCGAGAACAACATCCGAATACATATGCACGAAGCGACGATAAGAATCGTACGCGAAGCGTGGATTTCGCGAGCGACGAATAAGACCTTGGACAGTCTGATCATTTAAACCCAGGTTCAAAACTGTATCCATCATACCGGGCATCGACTCCCTCGCGCCGGAGCGAATGGAAACTAATAGGGGATTCTCGGCATCTCCAAAGCCTCTTCCGACTATGTTCTCGATACGGGAAAGCGCAAGCCTCACATCACCCTCGAATCCTCTTGGGTATCGATCACGGTGTGCGTAGCAATAGGTACAAACCTCGGTAGTAATCGTGAACCCCGGCGGCACCGGCACGCCGATGCGGGTCATCTCATGTAATCCGGCACCCTTGCCGCCGAGCAACTCACGCATCGATGCCTTCCCGTCGGCTTTGCCATCACCAAAAAAATAGATAGATTTCTTTCTTTTTGGCATCGTTTTTACCCCCGTTGCCATCTAAAAAATCTGATCACCCAAGTTGAGGCGGCAGTCTAATCTAGCTAGGCAGAGAACTGATACAGAAAAGACGCTGATTTAATCTCTTTATCCATTTGAAATTGTATGAATCGCAGGACAATCGCGCGCATCTGTTTCAAAACTGGCAGTGTTAAATTTATCGACTGCAAATTTTGCTCCTGCTGAAGATCAATCATCAAGTCGAGTGCCTCACAGGACATAGGTAAAATTTCCTTTCTCAGCCCACAACAACTTTCACAAAGAATCCCGCCATCCCGGAGACTGAAATGCCATCGCATTTGACTCGTCGGAATCGGACCAGGGAGACGCGGTCGATTCACACCACAGCGACGGCAACTATCCAAAAAAGGCTGATATCCTGCTAGACGTAAAAGCTTTAACTCAAAGCCGATGAGAAAAGTCAAAGACGTTTCTTGGCTTTCTAAGTAGCTAAGACTTTGCTTCAAGTGCTTAAAAACCAACCGGTTCTCTTCGCGCTCTGCGATAAGGCCCTCAGTGATTTCGACACAATAGAAAGCGACGGCGATCTTGTCGAGGCTTGCAATGAGGTTTTTATAACTTTTCTGCAACTCACAGCCGAGGATAAAAGCTAAACTGCTATGGACACCATCCTGAAACCTTAGATTTACAAAGGAGAAAGGTTCAAGGGAGTTCACGAAGCGCCTCTTCGAACGCTTAGCTCCCTTTGCGATACCGGTGAGTTTCCCGTGGCTTTCCGTTAAGAAAGAGACAATTCGGTCAGATTCTCCGAATGGCCAGCTTCTTAATACGATGGCAGGAGTGGCATGGCTAACGCGCATTGGAATTTTTTTCAATTGTAAATCAGAAATGGTTTAACACTTTTTTAAATATCTCACAACTACTTAATAATTCAATGGTTTTTTTAAATGCCGATCTTGACAATGTTGGGTGCCGTGATTAAATTTCGATTAATGGCGTCTTGGGGGAAAACGTAGAATGGCTGACGAGAGAAAAAAACAAAATAGCAATTTGCCCAACGAAGCGGACGACTCTACGGAAGAACTAACAGATAACGCTTCGGTATCTATTTACGAAGAGTTAGCGCAATCGCGTGAAAAACTCGTGGCCAAAGAAAAGGAGGCCAAGGAGCATTATGATCGCTATCTTCGGCAAGTTGCAGAAGTCGACAATTTTAAGAAGAGAATCAACCGAGAAAAAGAGGACGCTATCCGCTACGGCAACGAGCATCTAATTAAGGACATACTTCCCGTCATTGATAATCTCGAGAGAGCTATTGCTCACGCTAAAGATGGCGGCAACGACAAGCCACTGGTAGAAGGCGTTGAAATGGTGCTCAAAGGATTGCTCGATATCTTCAACAAGCATGGCGTGGTTCAGATTCCTTCGGTCGGAGAGATTTTTGACCCGGGCAAACATGAAGCCATGGCCCAAATTGAAAGCGATCAGCATGAGCCCAATACAGTTATTGACGAACACCATAAAGGTTATCTCTTCCGTGATCGGTTGCTGCGTCCGGCACTTGTAACCGTCGCCAAGGCCCTAACAAAGGGAGAAGAAAACGGGGAAAACAAGGTTGAAAATGGCTCGACCGATGATTAAATACTGATGACAGTGTGTCAATCCAGAGTTTATTTAGGAGCATTAAATGGCAAAAGTTATAGGAATCGACTTAGGCACAACCAACTCCTGCGTTGCAATCATGGAGGGTGGGGATCCTAATGTTCTCGCCAATTCCGAGGGAAGCCGAACAACTCCATCGGTGGTTGCATTTGCGGATAGTGGTGAGCGGTTGGCGGGGCAAATCGCAAGAAGGCAAGCGATTACGAACCCAGAGAATACTATCTCTGCCGTCAAGCGTTTGATCGGGAGGCGGTATGACGACACCATGGTGCAAAAGGCAGCGAAGGTGTTGCCATATAAGATTGTCCGCAATGACAATGGAGACGCGTGGGTAGAGATTAGAGGGAAACACTACAGCCCCGCTGAAATTTCCGCCTTTATCTTGCAGAAGATGAAACAAACGGCTGAGGATTATCTCGGCGAAAAGGTGACGGAGGCGGTCATCACCGTTCCGGCCTATTTCAACGACAGCCAAAGACAAGCCACTAAGGATGCAGGGCGCATCGCGGGTTTGAACGTGCTTCGCATCATAAACGAGCCCACCGCTGCATCGCTCGCCTATGGATTAGACAAAAAGAAGGACGAGAAGATTGCCGTTTTCGACCTTGGCGGTGGAACATTCGATATCTCCGTCCTGGAGTTGGGTGACGGAGTTTTCGAAGTTAAAGCTACCAACGGCGATACTTTTCTCGGTGGCGAGGATTTCGATCAAAGAATCATCGACTATTTGGCTGATGAATTTAAGAAAGATCAGGGGATTGATTTACGTAAGGATCGGATGGCTCTGCAACGGCTTAAAGAGGCGGGCGAAAAAGCCAAGTGTGAGCTATCTTCTTCCATGGAGACCGACATCAATCTGCCGTTTATCACTGCAGATCAGCAGGGCCCAAAGCATCTCAATATGAAATTAACACGATCAAAGCTCGAGGCACTTTGCGCAGATTTGCTCGATCGCATGGAAGCGCCCTGTCGCCAGGCACTCAAGGATGCTGGACTAAGCGCCAGTGATGTTCACGAAGTTGTTTTAGTAGGCGGCATGACACGCATGCCGGCGGTGCAGGATCGGGTCAAAAGGATCTTCGGAAAAGACCCAAGTAAGGGCGTTAATCCAGATGAGGTTGTCGCCGTAGGTGCGGCAATTCAGGGAGCGGTTTTGACGGGAGAGGTCAAGGACGTTTTACTTTTGGACGTTACACCACTTTCATTGGGAATTGAAACCCTTGGTGGTGTATTTACCAAACTGATTGAGCGTAATACCACCATCCCGACCAAAAAGAGTCAAGTTTTCTCCACCGCGCAGGATAATCAAACCGCCGTGTCCATTCGGGTTTTTCAAGGCGAGCGGGAAATGGCAGGGGACAATAAGCTGCTTGGGCAATTCGATCTCGTAGGTATTCCTATGGCTCCTCGAGGTGTTCCTCAAGTCGAAGTAACCTTTGACATTGATGCCAACGGTATCGTTCATGTGGCCGCCAAGGATTTGGGTACCGGAAAAGAACAATCGATCAAAATTACGGCGTCAAGCGGCCTCAACGAAGAGGAAATCAAGCGCATGGTTTCCGACGCGGAGTCCCACGCGTCCGAGGATAAGAAGCGAAAAGAAACCGTCGAGGCACGCAATCAACTCGACACCTTAGTTTACTCAACCGAAAAGTCGCTTAAAGAATATGGCGGCGATCTCGAAGCTGGGGTCAAGGAGAATATCGAGACCGCTTTGAAACAAGCCAGGCAAGCGTTGGAAGGTCAGGATGCTCAGGCGATGAAGACCGCGGCTGATCAGCTGAGCCAATCTTCACACAAGTTGGCAGAGGCAATGTACGCCAAAGCATCGCAGCAGCAGCAAACGGATCAGACCTCAGGAAACGCACAAGAACAGACCACGGACGAGGGCAAGAAGAAAAAAGACGATGTGGTTGACGCCGACTTCACCGAGGTTAAAGAGTAACTCAATTCTTACAGGCCTAGTGAATAATTATTTGCGAGAGCCCCTGCTCCTATCACTCGCGACGGAGAGGGGCTTTCCTGCTTATACGGTAAGGCTAGCAATACGAGAGGGCATCGCTTGAACGGCAAAAGAGATTATTACGAACTGCTCGGGATCAGTCGTAGCGCGAGCGAAGATGAGATTAAGAAAGCTTACCGGAAACTTGCGCTTAAACATCATCCGGATCGTAACCCGGGAGACAAGCACGCGGGAGAAAAATTCAAGGAAGTTTCAGAGGCTTATCAGGTCTTATCAGACGCACAAAAGCGTACGCAGTACGATCAGTTCGGTCATGCCGCTTTCGGCGACAATGGTCCTTTCGCCGGCGGATTCGATTTCAATTCTGGCTTTGAAGATATCTTTGGCGATATCTTTGGCGAATTCTTTGGCGGCGCTAGCGGACGAAGGCGCGGTCAAGCCAGGGGAGAAGACCTACGTTATAACTTGACGTTAAGCTTTGAAGAAGCGGTTTCTGGTGTCGAGAAGAAAGTTAAAATTCCCCGGCATGGCGCCTGCGATATCTGTCATGGAACGGGCGCTAAACCTGGAACCGCGCCGCAGACATGTCCCACCTGTCGCGGTCGAGGACAGGTGAGTTTTCAACAAGGATTTTTCAGCGTCTCGCGCACCTGCAGCCAATGTCACGGTCACGGTACCTTCATCAGTGATCCATGCGCATCCTGTGACGGCAGCGGACGAGTGCGCAAGATGCACACGCTGAGTGTCAAAATCCCCGCCGGTGTCGATAACGGCTCACGGCTCAAGCTGCGGGCTGAAGGTGAAAGCGCACCCATAGGCGGCGTACCCGGTGATTTGTATGTTGTCATACAAGTCGAACCTCATCCTATTTTTGCACGAGAAAACCTTGATGTTCTTTGCGATGTTCCGATAAGTTTCGTGCAGGCCGCTTTGGGGGCAGAGATTGACGTTCCCACCTTGGACGGCAAGATCAAAATGAAAATCCCCGCCGGAACACAGTCAGGCAAGCTCTTTCGCATTAAGGGCAAGGGTGTTAAAGACGTCCATGGTTATCAACAGGGCGACCAGCATGTGCGCGTACTGGTGGAGACTCCGACGCAGCTGACTGCGCGGCAGAAAGAGCTCTTGAAAGAGTTTGCCTCATTAGGTGGAGAGGACATCAACCCGCTCTCGAAGGGATTTTTGGACAAAGTAAAACAACTGTTCGACTAGCTTCAATTCTTCTCAGACACTTCTATCAGACCGCCAATTTTGCCCTTACAATTATTCCTGGCCAAAATACAAATTGTTGTTGACCTCTGTTACCAGTGTGATTAAGTTGAGCCAAGGATCAAATACTCAATGAGTGACGCTGAATGGAAAGTTGAAGACTCGGAGACAAAGGGATCACAAGTCGAAATTCCTGAAATTCTCCCGTTGTTGCCGATTCGCGATATTGTCATCTACCCCTACATGATGTTGCCGCTGTTCGTGGGTCGAGATGTATCCATCCGGGCCGTCGAAGAGGCTCTCTCACGTGACCGGTTAATATTCCTAGTTGCGCAGAAAAATTCCGCAGAAGAAAATCCAACTCCCTCGGAGATTCACAAAGTCGGTACCATCGCTTCCATTATGAGGATGCTGAAGCTGGCCGACGGACGAGTCAAAATTTTGGTTCAAGGTCTGTCCAAGGGAGAAGTGGACACCTATGCTCGCGAGCGGCCATTTTTTGAAGTTAAAATCCGCAAGGTCATCGAACCCACATTGCAGGAAGTTCCCATCGAGGTAGAAGCCTTGATGCGCACCGCCAAGGAAAAGATCGAACAAATCCTCAATCTAAAGAACCTTCCCCCAGAGATTGTCATGGTGACCGATAACATCAGCGACCCCGGGGTGCTAGCGGATTTAGTCGCTTCGAACCTGCGATTGAAAATTGAAGAGAGCCAAGCGATCCTCGAAATTTTCGATCCCATTGAGCGCTTGAAAAAAGTCAATGATCTTCTGAGCCGCGAGCTGGAGCTGTCGACGATGCAAGCGCGCATTCAGAACCAAGCCAAAGAGGAGATGAGCAAGACCCAACGCGACTACTTCCTTCGAGAGCAGCTCAAGCAGATACAGCAGGAGCTCGGCGAGGGCGACGAGCGCGCCGAAGAAATGAATGAACTGCGAAAGCAGATCGACAAAGCGAAGATGGCCAGCGAAGTTAAACGCGAGGCGGATAAGCAACTGCGGCGGTTGGAACAAATGCATCCGGAATCTTCTGAGGCTTCTCTCGTTCGGACCTATCTCGATTGGTTGGTGGATCTGCCATGGAGCAGAAAAACCAAAGACAATTTGAACATCAAGAAAGCCAAGCAGGTCCTGGACGAAGATCACTACAACCTGGAAAAAATCAAAGAGCGCATCCTCGAATACCTCGCGGTCAATAAACTGCGAAAAAAGCTTAAAGGTCCGATCCTTTGTTTCGTCGGCCCACCGGGAGTTGGAAAGACCTCCCTTGGTCGTTCCATAGCGCGCGCACTGGGGCGGAATTTCGTCCGGGTTTCGTTGGGCGGCGTGCGTGATGAGGCTGAGATTCGCGGCCATCGGCGCACCTATGTGGGCGCATTACCTGGTCGAGTCATTCAAGGCATCAAGCAAGCGGGCTCTAATAATCCCGTTTTCATGTTGGATGAAATCGACAAAGTTGGGGCCGATTTCCGTGGCGATCCGTCGGCCGCTTTACTGGAGGTCTTGGATCCCGAACAGAACCACGCCTTCAGCGATCATTATCTCAATCTTCCTTTCGATCTCTCGAACACCCTTTTCATCTGCACGGCCAACTTACTCGATCCGATTCCTCCCGCATTGACCGATCGCATGGAAGTTATTCAACTCTCCGGCTATACAAATGAAGAGAAACTCGAAATTGCCCGTAAATATTTAATCCCGAGGCAGTTCGAAGATAACGGGCTCTCCGCCAAGACAATCGAGATTTCTGATGACGCTATGTTACGCATTATCGCCGAATACACCAAAGAAGCAGGCTTGCGAAATCTTGAAAGAGAGATTGCATCGATCTGTCGTAAGGTAGCGCGGAAAGTAGCCGAGGGTAAAATCGAACTGACCCGAATCACCCGCGCCAACGTTCATTCCTTCTTGGGAGCTCCTAAATTCCTACCGGAAGCTGAGCAGGAACACCATGAAATCGGAGTCGCCACAGGGCTTGCTTGGACTAGCGCAGGGGGAGAGATTCTATACGTTGAAGCGTCGCTATCAAAAGGACGAGGAAACTTGACTCTAACCGGACAGCTGGGCGACGTGATGAAGGAATCGGCGCAAGCGGCGGTGAGCTATGCCCGTGCCCATGCCAAAAAGCTGGGCATCCAAGAGGATTTTTATCAGAAACTCGATATCCACATCCACGTTCCCGCCGGAGCCATTCCAAAAGATGGGCCGTCAGCAGGCATCACCATGGCCACAGCGCTCATTTCCGCGCTTACGCGGCGACCCGTAAGCAGAGATGTCGCAATGACAGGCGAAATCACCTTGCGAGGCCGAGTGCTTCCGATTGGCGGCCTGAAAGAAAAATCGTTGGCGGCTTTTCGCGCTGGGATGAAAACTATCGTTATTCCGGACCGAAACGAGAAGGATGTCGATGAAATTCCCAAAGCACTGCGCCGCAAGCTTCATTGGGTAGCCGCCAAGAATATGTCGGAGGTACTAAAAACGGCCTTGCTCGATAAACCAAGCTCAACAAAGCTAGCGCAAAATGCCAGCGGCAAGGCGAAACTGCGCGGTAGCAAAAACAAATCGGTGAAACGCCGGGGAAAACCTTTGCCGAAGAATCGTAGAGAACGATCTCTTCCCCTACGACCCTAGACCTTCCTGACTAAACCCCGACTGATCATTTCGAGTACACTGCCATGAGATCGGGTTCTTCGGTTCATGATCTTTAGCGTGGAGGCTTATGAAACTGAGTCGATTGGGTGAGTTTGGCCTTATTGAAAGGGTGCGTCGCGCCGTGCCTACGAACCGAAACGTGAGGCTCGGTATCGGCGATGATGCTGCTTGGATGAGAACTAAAACCGATTCATTTCTTGTCACTGCAGATTTGCTCCTTGAAGGAGTTCACTTCGATCTCAATTGGACTTCACTGTTTGACTTGGGTTACAAAACACTCGCGGTCAACTTGAGCGATATTGCCGCAATGGGCGGAATACCGGCCTATTTGATTCTTTCTCTGGGAGTTCCGGATGATTTTCAGACCGATCAAATAGATGATTTCTATAAAGGGATCAGCTCCTTGGCATCTGAGAATAATGTGACTCTTGTCGGCGGAGACACCAGCGTTGCCGATACGCTGCTGATTTCGGCTTGCCTTATAGGTCATGCCCCTTATCGGCCAATCAGCCGCAGCGGCGCCAAAATCAAAAATGATATTTATGTTACTGGAACCTTGGGTGACTCGGCACTGGCTCTGCAGTTACTCAAAAACAAATCGCTCCGACAGGCAAAAGGGGACGCTTCATACCTTCTCAGCCGCCATCATAAACCAACTGCGCGGCTCGCCGCCGGTGCGTTGCTAGGGCGAGAACACCTGGCAACCGCAATGATCGATGTCAGTGACGGACTGTTGCAGGATCTTGGACACATCTGCAAAGCAAGCGCCGTCGGAGCTTATATTTGGGAAGATAAATTGCCTCTATCCCATGCTTATCGAGCACTGGCGGGAAAACATGGAACGCGCTATGCAATGGCGGGTGGCGAGGACTATGAGTTGTTGTTTTGCGCTCGCCCCAGCGACCGTAAACGCATTGACAAGCTGCAGAAGCGGGCACAGGTTCCGTTAACACGCATCGGCACCTGCGTTCCCGCATGTGAAGGAATCACGGTTTTGGATCGTTCAGGCAGCCTCATTGCGCTTCCGACGAGCGGTCATGATCATTTCAAAAAGCCGTAGCTTGCTCGGGAAAGAAAGTTTATCGTCGATGATTCTAAGTCTGGACTTCGGCACCACTGGAATGAGGTAAATGGACTCTGAACGCCTCGTCGAGCTACTGGAAAAAGTTCGGAATGAAAAGATCAGCATTCCGCGCGCTGTCGCCCAACTGCGCCATTTACCCTATGAAGATCTCGGCTTTGCCAAGATCGATCACCACCGGGCGATTCGCCAAGGCTTTCCGGAAGTCGTTTTGGGTCAAGGAAAAAGTCCCGAGGATATTGCCGCCATTGTGCGTGCCATGCGCCGCCACAAAAATAATATTCTGATCACCCGTCTTAATCCGGAAAAGGTGGCGAGAATCAAAAAAGGGGTTCGGGGACTGGAGTATCATCCCACTGCCCGCGCCGCCACATGGATCGGGAAGCCTATTAAATCTATCGGCAAAGGCGTCATCCTGGTAGTTTGTGCCGGCACCTCTGACATTCCAATCGCCGAAGAGGCTGTGCTGACTGCAATGATGATGGGTAATCGTGTGGAAAGGCTTTTTGATGTCGGCGTGGCAGGCCTTCATCGGCTGCTTGAGAATCGACCGCGATTGGATGAAGCAACCGTACTGATCGTCGTCGCCGGGATGGAAGGAGCGTTGCCCAGCGTGGTGGGCGGCATGATCGACAAACCCGTGATTGCTGTTCCCACCAGCATCGGTTACGGTGCCAGCTTTAATGGACTTTCGGCTTTACTCGGAATGCTTAACTCCTGCGCGGCAGGGGTCACCGTGGTTAATATTGATAATGGCTTTGGCGCAGGGTTTGCGGCGAGCCTCATAAACCGGGTATAAATAAACTGCTAGTGAGGACACGATGTTGAGCCTTCTTAAACAAAGTCTAAAGGGATGCGGCGATTTTCCGTTATCTCCAGACAATCTATCGATAAATATGTATTGTGCGTTCACATGCCAGTACCCCTCCATAACTCAAGAGCCGTCATGACGAAGATCTCTCGCTAACTGACGAGTGCTTAACCAAGGATTTCAATCGACGCTAATTCGTTAAGGGCCGCAGGATCATGGACAACTCAAAGCGATTTCGTATTACCCCCCATCACTCAGAATTGGCCGTCAAGGTATTCGGTTCCTCACAGGCGGAACTATTCGAGAACTCGGGATGGGCGTTGTATGACGTTATAACGGATCTTGAGAAGATCGAAACTAAGGATCGCCTGCCTCTTGAGGTGGAAGGAACCGACCGTGATGATCTTCTAGTCAACTGGGTGCGTGAATTGCTTTACCTTTACCAAGGTAGCGGATATTTACTCAAAGAATTTCGCATCAACGAGCTTGCAGATAAATGGGTCAAAGCGGAAGTCTGCGGTGAAAAGATCGATCCCGATCGCCACGAGATAGAGAAGGAAGTCGTCGCCATCGCCTACGACAAAAGCCGCATGGTAAAAACCGGCGATCAATGGACGGCGCAGCTGATCTTTGAGGTCTAGTTAAGCCCATGATGACTTATGTGACCGACAGCGATTACGAAGGGACGGCGCTCATTGCGGATCCCATTCATCGCTACATCCAGTTCACGGTGCCGCAGAAAAAAGGTGAAGTAACAGAGAAGGCTTTGATCGATTCTCCCTGGGTGCAGCGCTTGCGTTATATCTATCAGCTTCAGAGCGCGCGCTGGGTCTACCCTTCAGCGGAACACAGTCGTTTTCAACACTCGCTGGGCGCCATGCACATGGCTGGCGAGTTTGCCAAACACCTCTATCCATCGTTGCATAAGGTCCTCGGCGAGGAGTGCCCGTCGGCACCATTTATCGAAGAGTATATGCGCGTGACCGGTTTGCTCCATGATCTCGGTCACGGGCCATTCGGACATTTTTTTGATGATAACTTTCTGCACGATTTTGAGTTGACCCACGAAGATTTGGGACAGACCATCATTCAAAACTATCTTGCCGACATTATCCGGCGACTACGACGCAGCCCCAGCGGCCCATTTGCCGACGGCGAGGAACTGCGCCCAGAGGACGTCGCCTTTCCAATCAAGAAAAACGGTCAGGAAGATCAACGCAAGCCCAATTGGGTCAGATTGCTGCAACCGCTTACCAGTGGAATTTTTACGTTTGATAATCTCGATTATGTGTCGCGTGACTCCTATATGTGCGGCATCGCTGCCGGTCCGGTGGATCGAGCGCGCCTCATGCACTACACCTTCTTTTCTCCAAAAGGCCTGACACTTCATAAAGCCGGCAATAGCGCGCTGACGATGTTTCTCAACACGAGACTTTATCTCTACAGCAACGTTTATTACCACCGCACTACCCGCGCCATCGATCTCCACCTGCGCGACATTTTTCCGGAGACGATGCGCGTACTCTTTCCGGGAAATCCGCTTGAACACATGGATGAGTATTTGTATTTAACGGATTGGTCGTTGCTCGAAGAAGTATCACGGTGGCGTCGCAAAAAAGGCGAGCTCGAATCATTAGCGAAAGAATGGGAAACCGTGCTGCACCGGGAAGTGAAATGGAAGATGGCGTACGATCGAACGTTGTCGCTCAATGAACTCCACTACGGCGTTGCATTGATCCAAGACACCGATTGGGAAAAACGAATTCGCGCCTCTTTACCGGAATCGGTCCGCGATCTTACATTCCGTGTCGATATGGCGACTCAAGACCCGCGGCCGGAAAATCCATTTGCCATGGGCAAAAAGCAAATTCACATTTTCGATCCTTCAACAGGCGAGATCACCAAAGAATCGCTGGCGGAATTATTCGAATTTATCCCTTCCAAGGTTGTTCAATTCCGTGTATTCGCCCTAGATCACGAACACGACCAGGTGCTTGCCGAAGTGGCGGAAAGCACTCTGAAGGGGCAATCGCCCTCCGTCAAAACCAGTGTTTAGCTGGGCTCTCTTAAACACTCCTATCGTCGATCTACGGAGACAATAAGATGGCTGGCTATCGATGGCGCTCCCTCTGCCACTGTATCCCAGGGCGAACCGATAGGAGCTGGCTGTCAATCGAATATTGAATCTTTCCTGCCTAGCTTTACGCTTCGAAACCCATATGGTAGAAATCGTCACCAGGTTTTACCGAATTGCTGACATCCGATGATCGAAATCATAAACCAAGCCTTTGAAGAAAGTATGCAGGCTAAGCAAGCTTTCCTGCGTGACAACATCGACATTCTGGTAAAAGCCATTGACGCACTCACTAGGTGCTTTCGCAGCGGTAACAAGCTGCTAATCTTTGGCAACGGCGGTAGCGCCGCGGATGCGCAGCATATCGCCGCGGAGTTCGTCAATCGTTTTCGCATCGAGCGACCGCCACTGCCTGCGATTGCCCTGACGACGGATTCTTCTGCTTTGACCAGCATCGCCAACGATTACGACTATTCCCAGGTATTTTCTAAACAGGTAACGGCATTGGGCAAGGCCGGAGACATTGCTCTCGCAATCTCCACCAGTGGTAATGCGGCCAATGTCCTTGGCGCTGTCGATACTTGTCGGAAGCTAGATATAGCCACCATAGGGCTTACCGGTGGAAACGGTGGAAAATTGGTCGATCGGGTCGATTACCTTCTCACCGTTTCGGCAAGTAAAAATACCGCACGCATTCAAGAAACCCATATTCTAGTCGCTCATGTGATCTGCGAGATAGTGGACCAGATTCTTTTTCCAAGCGGCTAAAGCTGATGGCAAATAAAGATTTTAAGCCTCTCGATTTTTCCAAAGTCAGAACTTATCCGGCAGAAAAAAGATATAGCAAGGTCCAAACCGCGGCGCTCGGGAAAATTGTCCAAAAGGGCAGCTCCGTTCATTCCTTTATCGACGGATTGCCCGACATTCTCGCAGCGCAGAATCTGAAAGCGATCGCCCGTAAGATCGCCCAAACTCATGCCGCCAATCGCACCGTCTTGCTCGGCATGGGTGCCCATCCGATCAAGGTCGGACTCAGTCCTTTGATTATAGATTTCATGGAAAAGGGTATCATTGATGCCGTCGCACTTAACGGCGCCGGAGTCATTCATGACTTCGAGCTGGCTTTCATGGGTGAGACTTCGGAGGACGTGGCAGCCAGTTTAGAAGACGGCAGCTTCGGTATGGCCGAGGAAACCGGCGCCTTTATAAATCAGGCTATCACAGACGGCGCATCAAAAGAGCTTGGCATCGGTGCAGCGGTCGGGCAAGCGATTGTCAAAGCCCGTCTGGCACATCGCCGGCTGAGTATTCTTGCAACCGCCGCACGGCTTGGAATTCCTGTAACCGCCCACATTGCAATCGGCACGGACATCATACACATGCATCCAAAGGCGGACGGCAAGGCGCTCGGCGAAGGAAGTTTGCGGGACTTTCGCACATTGACGTCTGTGGTCGCTACGCTGGGCGATGGCGTCTATCTTAACTTCGGCTCGGCAGTAATACTGCCGGAGGTATTTCTGAAAGCTGTCAGCCTGGCCCGCAACTTGAGACAGCCGGTGCAGAAACTCACCACAGTGAATCTCGATTTTTTAGCCCATTACCGGCCATTGACCAACGTCGTCGACCGGCCGACGATGGGAAACGGCAAAGGCTATCATCTTACCGGTCATATGGAGATTATGGTGCCGCTTCTCTTCGCTGCGGTACTGGACGATCTATAAGCGAGTTGGACAGTACCTACACCGATTGACGGCGCTAAACTGAGGTGTCACGGATTCTAACGGCACTTTACCCTCTCGATCTTTTCTGTTTAGATTGTTTCTGCCGTGAACTCGGCGGTGATGGCAATTACACTGACAACGGATTTTGGTTACACGGATCCTTTCGTAGGAATCCTGAGAGGCGTGATTCTGGGCATCCATCCGAATGCGCAGATCATCGATTTCACTCATGGTATTCCTGCTCAAGACACCAGGGCAGCAGCCTTGGTGTTGAATTCTTCGTTTCGGTATTTCCCGCAAGGAACTATCCACGTAGTCGTGGTCGACCCCGGCGTCGGTACCGAAAGACGGCCAATTCTGATCCAATCGCAAGGCCACTATTTTATCGGTCCGGATAACGGTGTCCTCACTCTGTCATTTGACGAGAAGAAGCCGACGCGAATCGTGCATTTATCGAACGAAGCCTACCATTTGCATCCCAAAAGTCGCACCTTCCACGGGAGAGATATTTTTGCTCCCGTTGCCGCTCACCTTTCGCACGGAGTTTCAGTAGACGCCTTTGGCGCAGAGTTGGAAGATTGTGTGCGCATATCTTGGCCGCGGATAAATCGTGCAGGACAATCCATTCGCGGAGAGATATTGTATATCGATGGCTTCGGCAACCTGTTTACAAACATCCGCGAGCGTGATTTGAGAGATGTGGCGACGGAAACAATTCGGGTATCTCTCGGCAGCCTCGATATCCGAGGACTATCGCCAAATTATGCGGCGGGCAAGAAGGGCAACTATGTTGCGTTGATTAACAGCTGGGGACTAGTTGAAATTGCACTTTATAGAAACAGCGCCGCTAGCCATAGCCATGCTAAGATCGGCGACCAGGTGCAGATTGAGTGCGGGTTTCGTTCAAGGGTACAGTAACACGGAGAATTTTCATGAGTGTGCGGCTGAGTTGGGACCAATATTTCACGACGATTACGCGGCAAGTGGCAGAGCGGTCAACTTGCACTCGCGCAAAGGTCGGCGCCGTGATCGTGCGCGACAAGAGCATCCTGGCGACCGGTTACAACGGAGCGCCCGCGGGAATGCCCCACTGTACCGATGTCGGCTGCCTAATCTATGAGTCAAAAACGCCCAACGGCGAAACCGAGCAAAACTGTTTTCGCACTATTCACGCCGAGATGAATGCCATTGCGCAAGCCGCTAAGAATGGCTCAACCATTAAAGAGGCATCGATCTATATTACGCATACGCCCTGCATTCACTGTCTAAAAGTTCTGGTCAACACCGGTATCAAAAACATTTTTTACGAAAAACCGTACAAACTCCATACCTTAGAAGAACTGCTCAGCTATACCCAAGTAAATTTACACAAAGTCGATCTCGCCTAAAAAAAGGGCGTGGGTTCAATACCCACGCCCTTTCGAGGATACATCATTCCAGCACTTAGATTTTGCCCTGCAGAAGGAACGCGATAACAAAGCCGTATAGAGCCAACGCTTCGAGAAGCGCCAAGCTCAGCAGCAATGGTAGAAACAGTCTATCGGCGGCGTTCGGATTCCGACCGATGCTTTCCATCGCTGTGGCGCCTACGCGACCCTGACCCAAAGCAGCGCCAAAGGCTGCAATAGCAACCGCCAGCCCGGCGGCAATGGCGACCGCAGCTTTAAATTGCGAGTCACTCCCGGTAGCTGCTGCACCTTCGGCCGCTGCCAAAGCTAAGTCTGACGTCATAAACGTCGCTAAGAGCGCACTTAAAAACGTCAATAGTTTTTTCATCTTTGCCTCCTTTCCAGCGAATTCGGCTAAAAGCCTCTTCTTCCTCTTCCTCTCCTCCGTCGCCTATCCGCTTAATCCTTTTTAATCATCCAGGTTAATGATGGTGTTGTTGTTCGTGCCCATGCTCTTCATCATGCCCGTGGCTAATAGCCACGCTTACGTAGATCATGCTCAAGAGCATAAAGACCGCAGCTTGAATGACCGAAACGAGAGTCCCCAGAGTGTAAAATATCACCGGCACGACCAGTTTCGTCAGGTCCATAAAGACTTCAATGACGATATGGTCGCCCATCATGTTGCCGAAAAGTCGTAGAGCTAGAGAAACCGGACGAAACAAGTGGGAAGCGAATTCCAAAACAAAGAAAAACGCCACCGAGAGTAGCAACAATGGCACGAGGGCCAGTTTGCCGAAAAAACTCTGCGCCGGCAGCCCGGTCATGGGACCCACAAAATGTTTCAAGTAGCCGACTCCCATTTCCTTGATGCCGATCACGTTGTAGCCAACAAAGGAAATTAACGCGAGAGCGACGGTGGTGTTTAAATTGCTGGTCGGCGGCGAGAAGCCAGGTAACAACCCGACCAAATTGCCGAACAATATGAACAAGAAAAACGTACCAAAATAGGGGACGAACTTGCGCCCTTGCCTGCCGATGATGGCATCGCTTTGACTAACAACCATTGCGACCAGAAGTTCCGCAATGTTCCTCGCTCCCAATTCCGCAGCAGGTACTACAGGATCCTGAGCTCGCGCCAGAGCGCCTCGTGCGCGCCATGCGAACAGGAGCACGAACAAGGCGCCTATCAACGCAAAAAAAGTATGCATCTGAAGAACTGACTGCCATTCATGAGGCAGTAGTGCGTGCCAGGTAAAAGGATGTTCCATCTATGGCTCCAACTTAAGCGAATGCATCACGGCTTCAACAAAAATCGCCAGGATAAGCGTCGAAAATCCTAACGCGAACGACAATCCATCGATTTCATACTGAAAAAATAAAATGATCAGCGTAGCCAAAAAAATAATCATTTTTAAAATCAGCAGCGACACGCCTGCTCTGACCTTGCCCTTACCCGCCAGTGGCGCCAGCACCCAAAGAATGCCGAAGCCAAGTAAAAAAAAATTTAACCCCATGAAAACGCCACCTAATAAAAGCGCTTGGGGGTCGATAAATTTCGTCCGTCTGAAGGCTAAGACGAAGACAAGGAGCAATAGTCCATGCCAAAGCTCAATGCGCAGAATGGTCGCGGCACGGGACATCGGGCTCATTAGATTTATCGGAAAGAAATCTCATCCACTGCACTAATCTCATGGAGGCGCCTGCGAAAGCGATGATCGTCAGCACCATCATTAGCCATGGAGAAGTGTTAAGCAGATAACCCGTGAACAATCCTCCGAGAATAGCTCCAGGAAGCTCAAAGGCAATAGCTACAACTACTCCTGCTTGCGCAGGAAGAAAGTTTGGTTGTCTTTCCGGCTATCGAAGCGGCCGCCAGCGTTCGCCACTGCGCTCATTTGTTAGCACGAAGGGATGGGAGGGTCAACTAACGGGTTTCGCCGGCGGACCAGGAGTCGAACGCTTCTATTGTTTTACGTAAATCGGCTTCTGTATGAGCCAGAGAAACCATGAGAGCTTCAAAGGGCGCCGGGGGTAAATAGATGGCGCGCTGCAGCATGCCGTGAAAAAATCTGGCGAACCGTTCTCGGTCGCATTGCCTAGCCTCCTCAGAATTCCGCACTCGATCAACGCCGAAGAATAAAGTCATCATTGAACCGACTCGGTTTATGGTCCCCGTAATCCTGTATTTGGCGAGAACTTGGGCAAAGCCGTCCGCCAGGTATTTAGCCTTTTTTTCGAGTACTCGATAGGTGCCCCGTCGGGAAATCCATTTTAAAGTCGCCAAACCTGCGCGCACCGCGAGCGGATTGCCCGACAGTGTCCCCGCTTGATAAACCGGGCCCTCGGGTGCGAGTAGATTCATAATCTCGCCGCGGCCGCCGAAGGCAGCGAGCGGCAATCCCCCGCCCAAAATTTTTCCCAAGCAGGTCAGATCGGGAGTTATTCGGTAAAGTTCCTGAGCCCCACCTGGTGCGAGACGAAATCCGGTGATGACTTCATCGAAAATGAGCACACTGCGCGAGCGGCGCGTAATCTTACGCAAGTGGGAAAGAAACCCTGGCGCGGGCGGTATCACACCCATGTTTCCACATACCGGTTCGACGATAACTGCCGCGATATCGTCGCCGTAGCTATGAAAAACCTCCTGCACGGCATCATGGTCGTTATAGCGCGCTACTAGAGTTTCAGCGGCCAGTGCAGCCACCACTCCGGGACTGTCGGGCAACCCCAATGTGGCGATTCCCGATCCAGCTTTGACGAGAAGTCCGTCGGAATGGCCATGGTAGCAACCGTCAAATTTGACGATCTTACTGCGCTGCGTGAACGCACGGGCTAAGCGGATTGCAGTCATGGTCGCTTCGGTGCCGGAATTGACTAGGCGAAGTTTTTCGATGCTCGGAACTAATCGGCAGACTTTCGTCGCCAACGCCAATTCCTGCTCCGTCGGTGCTCCAAACGTGGTACCTTTCAATAAGGCATCCTGCAATTCTCGAAGCACGCATGGATGCGCGTGACCAAGAATCAGCGGTCCCCAGGAGCCGACAAAATCGATAAAATCGTTACCGTCAACATCGAAGATATGCGCACCTTTTCCACGCGTGATGAAAAGCGGCACGCCTCCGACTGCTCGCCAAGCTCGCACAGGACTGTTCACCGCACCGGGAATTCTTTCCCGCGCGGCCATGTAGAGTTGTTTTGATTTGATAATTTTCATCAGTGAAGTTCTGGTAACATCGGCGAGTGAGCGTGTCAAGATTGTTAAAACAGTAAGAAAAAATATAAAAGAATAATTTGTTCTTGAAAAGGAATTTGAAAAGGAATATGACTTCCCCTTCGCTGTTTTTACATAATGACTTTTCTCATCTAATCAGGGGGCGAAGGCTCACAGGTTTTTCTTTCATTTTATTTGCAAAAACTAGTAGACAAACAGTTCGTTTTCCAGGTATCTCTGTTTAATAGCATTTGATCGATATGGGTAATCCATAAAATTGGCAAGTAATTGATTTTATAAGCGTTTTCCAGTTATCCACAGTTGTGGATAACGCTGTTCGTAACTTACAATCTTTTCTCGTTACAAATTAGCTACTTAGTCGGTGCATGTTTATGGTTGAACTATGGGAAGAAGCTCTCAGACAATTGAGAGAACGACTGGGAAAGCAAAATTTTGAAACTTGGATTCAACCCATACATATCGATGCGATGACCGATGACGGAGTCGTTCTTGGAGTTCCGAATAAATTCTTTCGCGATTGGTTGACTGAGCACTATTTTGCTCAGATTAGCGAAGTTCTAGAGTCTTTGACGCAGAATGCAGTCAAAATTTCTCTTACAATAAATAACCAACCCCAACCCAAAACACGGCTGGAAAAAGTTCAGAAAAGCGAAAAAAAAGAGATTCGAGAACAACAGGCCCATGTACAGCGTTCGAATAACTTAATCCCAAAATATACTTTCGAAAACTTTGTTGTTGGCGCGAGCAATCAGTTTGCTCATGCTGCTTCCATGGCTGTGGCAAATCAGCCTGGGGATCATTACAATCCTTTGTTTATCTATGGCGGTGTCGGCCTTGGGAAAACTCATCTCGCCAACGCTATCGGTCATCGCGCTGTCGCGGCTCGTGCCGGCCTCAAGATCTTTTATTTAAGTTCCGAATCGTTCATGAACGAGCTGATTGGTTCCCTTAGACGCGATAAAATGGATGAATTTAAAACAAAATTCAGAAATACCGACATCCTGATCATTGACGATGTGCAGTTCATTGCCGGTAAGGAGAGAACGCAAGAGGAGTTTTTTCATACTTTCAATTCGCTTTATGAATCCCATAAACAAATCGTCATCACCTCCGATAAATTTCCCAAGGAAATTCCCGGATTGGAGGACCGGCTGCGAAACCGCTTCGAATGGGGTCTGATCGCAGACATTCAGCCGCCGGACATAGAAACTCGAGTGGCAATCATTCAGAAGAAGGCCGAAGGCGAGGGCATTCAGCTGCCGCACGACGTGGCGATCTTTGTCGCTTCAAATATCGATTCCAACGTAAGAGAATTGGAAGGGTCGCTAACGCGGCTTGGCGCATTCGCCTCCTTGACCAAGTCGGTGCTAACCGTCGACTTGGCCAAGGAGGTCCTTCATAATACCCTCAAAGGCGGGCAGAAAGAGATAACCGTTGAAAGCATTCAAAAAACAATCTGCGATTTTTACAACGTCAAGATAGGCGAATTGAAGGCTAAGAGAAGGACGAAGAATATCGCGCTACCCCGTCAGGTCGCGATGTACCTGTGTCGTAAATATACCGCCACATCTTTTCCAGCGATTGGTGACAAGTTCGGCGGACGCGACCATTCGACAGTCATCCATGCATCCAAAACGATTGAAAAGCGGATCAAGGAAGATCCTTATATGCAGAACACCATCGAGCGATTGGAAAGAAATCTAAACATCAAAAAATAGTTGTGGATAAGTTGTGGTTAGTTAAGAGAACTATTGTGGATAACTGATGAACAGTTTTTGTTTGACACCTTTTAGAGGAATAACGAGGCAAACGCTATTTATTCAAACACAGGCCAACGTACTGTAGTTACTAACTTAGTTGGTGTTATGCGCCTTATGCACAGGTTCTATTGCTACTCCTATAATAGTTTATATATATAAGAAAAGAAGAGCGGGGGAGAAATTATGGAAATTAAAGCCAAGCGAGGAGATCTTCTCGCAACGCTTTATTGGACGCAAAGTATCGTGGAGCGTCGCAATACGATGCCGATCTTGGCGAACGTCCTGCTCGAGTCTCAGAGAAACGATATCAGGGTTACGGCCACCGATCTGGAAGTCGGCGTGCGAGGGAGCGTCGAAGGACAGACGGTCAAAGAGGGGTCGGTTACCGTTAATGCGAAAAAGCTTTACGAGATCATTCGGGAAGTTCCCAATGAACAAGTTCAACTCAAACGTTTGGAAAACGAGTGGGTGGAGATTCGTAGCGGAAAGTCGGTATTTAAGATTGTCGGGATGGATGCACGTGAATTTCCACAGTTTCCGCAATTTAGCCGCGATGGATTGACGACCACGCCGGCCTCCACGCTTCGGCAAATGATTGAAGGGACGATTTTTTCTGTGTCAACGGATGAAACGCGTTATAGTTTGAACGGGGTTTATATTGAGGAAGGCGAGGCTGGCAAAGTTAGAATGGTAGCGACAGACGGACATCGCTTGGCGTTTGACGAGAGAAATCTCGGTTCCTTTGGCCTCTCAAAAGGCGTTATTCTCCCTCGTAAAGGGCTGGCCGAGCTAAAAAAGCTTCTCGAAAGCAGCGACGATGGCGTCGTTTCTATTGGTTTTCGAGAGAATATGGGACTGGTGACGAGAGATAAAGTCGAGTTATTCATGCGACTCATCGATGGCGACTTTCCCGATTACACCAAGGTCATACCGATCGGCAATCAGAATATCGCGCATATCGAACACGAAGAACTTTTACAAGCTTTGCGCCGAGTTTCGATTCTTTCAAGCGAGCGCTACAAAGGGATCAAAATGGAATTTAAGGAGGATAAGCTGTCTGTTTCAGCAAATAATCCAGATCTTGGCGAAGCAGTGGAAGAGGTGGAAATGGATTATAAAGGTAAATCGATCAGTATCGGTTTCAACGCGCGTTACCTAATAGACGTCTTACATGTGCTCGGTAACGAGGGCGAAGTGCAAATCGAACTGAAAGACGAACTTAGCCCAAGCCTGGTGAAGAAGGCCGGTAATGAGGGCTATCTCTACGTGCTAATGCCGATGCGTCTGTGACGGTTCAAGCTAATCCGACGTTCGATTTATTGATTTCACCTACCTTTTATCTAGAGACCCTTAGCTTCGATACTTTTTGTCTAGCTCATATTTTTCTTCTAAACCGACGATGTTGTTAAATTCATCGAATGGCATCAGCCGGTCTAAAATAGCTGTCGTTGTTCCTTCTCGACGAAGTGTCCTATAAACCTCGTTTAGTGCCTTCGCGACCGAGTACAGCGGTGCTAACGGCCAAACGATCAGATCGAAGCCGAGGTCGCGAAGTTCTTGTGGCCCCATGAGCGGAGTTACGCCACGCTCGATCATGTTTGCAACCAGAGGTCCCGGGACATTCCGCGAAATCTCTCGCATCTCCTGCTTATTCTCTGGAGCTTCGATAAACACCGCATCGGCGCCAGCTTCCTTGAAGGCAATTCCACGAGTGATGGCGTCACTCAGGCCGAGGGCCTGGCGCGCATCGGTGCGGGCAACCGTATAAAAACTCCGGTTCTTCTTCGCCTCCATGGCGGCGCGTAATTTTTTCAGCTGTTCTTCGAGTGGAATAACCTGTTTTCCTTTCATATGGCCGCATCGCTTAGGCCAGATCTGATCCTCCAAGAACATGCCTGCCGCGCCAATTCTAATTAATTCATCAACAGTTCTGATGACGTTGATAGCGTTACCATATCCAGTGTCGGCATCGACGATCACCGGCACGTGGGTCACAGAACAGATTCGCTGGGCAGCAGACAGCATTTCCGTCTGGGTGAGAATTCCAAAGTCAGGTTCGCCGAGCATCGTCGCGGCGAGACTATAACCGGTTATAAAAATGACCTCAAAACCTGTCTGAGTAGCGATCTTTGCGCTCAAGGCATCGTACACTCCCGGCATGATGAGATGGCCTTTTTCCTTCAAGGAGCGATGAATCATCTCCGCTTTTTCCATAGGCTCTCCAATGCGAGTTTATGAAAGCAGCCAAGTTGTCCGTACTGATGGTCGGCTTCAATGAGGCGGAAGGGTAGTACAGAACGCTGATTTAGCGCCTCGGGCCACCGCGTCCAAAACCGCGCTGCTGTCTTCCTGGCTCAGGTTTCGGCGCAGCACGTAGCAGTTTTGCCGGTTTAAGACCTAGAATATCAGCGCCATAACGCGACTGATCCAAATGGTCATAGCGAGCCTTAATCTTTTGGCGGATTTGGTTGCGCTTGGTCATATCCCGTAGAGCCACTTTGAGATCCTCTAGATCGAGAGAAACAACGGCTTCGTGACCGCGCGATGCAAAGTGGACGCTGAAGCGCGACCCTTCACCCTCACGGGCGCTATAATCCATTTTCTTATTGATGCTGCGGATAATTTGTCGCAACAACGCTTCTTCTTCTTGATGTACTCCTTTTCCAAACATAAATAATTGCCTCCCCGGACAAATAGGTTAATGACTAAGAATTCAAGGCGCGTGAGCGCCGGGCAAAGGAAATGAGAAACTTCTCTAAGTCTGGAAAATCTACGCTAATGCGAAGGGAAGATCAAACGTGCGATATCAAGGGTGACATCGGTTTTGGTGGGAAGCGCGTGCCCGTTTGCTATATGGATTTTCCTCGGCGGCGGTCCTTTATCGGCAAAAGCACGGGCGGTCAATGCGCGTAGTGCCCGCCTCCGAAAAGAATAGCGGCTTACCTCAAGAATGCGCGGCGGTATTAATAAACAGCTCCTCAAGGGTCATTTTGCGTCCAATCAAGCCTTGCTCCTGAGAGTACTGCATCAAGGTTTCCAAAGTCTTGCGATTGACATCGCCCAGTCCATAAAGCCAAGGATCTTTGCCGAGAATCTCTTCTTGTTCTTCCAAAAAATGGCGAAACCAGGCCAAGGGAACGATTCTCGGATTTTCCATGCGCTGATAAGCAATCTTTTTCGATTTTTCCAAAGCTTGCATAAGATTGATCGATATCCACGGATCCTTCTCAACGACTTCTTGCTTTATGGCGGTTGTATGCATAATCGGAAAAATCTTCGTGCGCTGGAAATAATCTATTTCCAGGTTGCGGTAATTTGGAAACAGGCGTGTGACTCTTTTGTCTTTGTCCAATATCGGCTTGATAAGCTCAGGGTGAATTAAAGCATCCAACTCGCCGTCGACCAGCATTTGTTCAACGTGTTTTCCCGAAGCGACCCGTTGAATGTTCAAATCTGCTGGCGGCGTCCACTCAACCTCTTCATCATCCTGCTTGAACCATTGAATCTGTTTGTGGGGAACTTTGTGCTCGTGTTCCAGAATGCCGCGAATCCACAGATTGGCTGTTGCTTGAAAATTGCGTAAGCCGACTTTCTTTCCAATCAAGTCAGTCGGCTTCATAATACCTTTACCGGCGTTTAGAAAAACAAAACCATGACGGAAGCGTCGATGGAGAAAGACCGGTATCGCGACAAAGGGCAAGCCAATGTACTTGGCCATCAGATAATTGGACATCGAAAGTTCAGCGACATCGAATTCTCGGTTACGAATCATACGCCAGTGGCGGACGTCCGAGGTCATGTCCGTCAAGACGGTGAGATCGATTCCATCAGGTTTTACAGTTCCTTCCTTGAGAGCGCGGATACTTTCGTAATCGCCACAAGCAAGGGTGAGATGCACATTGTTACTCATGCGGCCTATCTAGCATGGTTTAGAGTGATTGCCAACGAATTGACTCGCGAATGGGTCTTTGGTATGACGCATAGGCCAAAAATGAGAAACGGGGGTTTCGTGATGAAAAGACTGTCTCTAACAGCCGGGTTTTTTTTAATGCCCTTATTGCTGGTCGCTCCGGTCTTGGCACAGAAGAATGTGCGTATCAACTGGACCGCGGTTACAGGCGCGCAGAGCGGAGTTTATGTCGCTCAGGAAGAGGGTTTGTTTAAAAAAAACGGTCTAGACGTGGAACTCATTCACATCCCCTCCAGCTCACGAGGAATCCAGGCCATTTTAGCCGGAGAGCTGGCGTTCTCATATATGGACGGCTCGAATGCCGCTCAGGCAAACCTTAAAGGGGCCAACTTGGCGATGATTGCCGGGGCCACCAACCGGTTTGTTTTCTCGCTGATGAGCAAGCCGGAGATCAAAAGGGTTGCGGACCTGAAGGGGAAGAAGATCGGCATTACCCGTGTTGGCTCTTCGACTCATACCGCGGCCCTGTACGCGCTTAGCCAAGCCAATCTGAAGCCCACCGATTATCAGATCCTTCCGTTGATGCAAGTACCGAATATCCTGACAGCCCTTTTGGCAGGTCAGATCGACGCCGGGATCGTATCGCCTCCTACCAACAGCCGTGCGCGCAAAGCGGGCTTTAATGAACTCATGAACCTCGCCAAGGAAGGTCCTGAAACCGTATCAGTTGCGTTGGGTACGACACGAAACTACATCAGGGATCATGAAGACACTGTACGCAGGGTCGTCCGGGCTTATGCCGAAGCGGTACAGCTGTTTAAGGCCAACAAGCAGGTTGGCATTCGCGTACTGGGAAAATATACCAAATTAACCGACCAGGGAGTCCTCGAGGATGCCTACAATCAGTTTCGTGAATACCTAGAAGACCCACCATATGTTAGCCGCAAAGCTATGGAGGCCGTGTTTGCAGATATAGGCGACGCCGCTAAGTCAGCTAAGCCCGACGACATTATAGAAATGCGCTTCGTTGCGGATTTGGAGAAAGAAGGTTTCTTCAAGAAATCATCGGCAAAATAGCGGGACGAGCGGGATTAGCTTGCACCGAGCAATTCGCACGAGGTTAGCTCGACTTGCGAAACTTCTTCGCCCTTCGGACGAAGTAATCCCACATCGAGCCCAAACGGTGCGGGGTGTAGATCTGCTCGTATTTGACGATGGATTCCTCGTCGCTGGTCCAGGATGGATCGCCAGAAGCGGTCGCCATTAATTGGATACGCGCTGCTTTCTCGAGAAATATCGCGTAGAGGGTCGCCACTTCAATGCTTTCCCCGACGACCGTGGAGCCATGATTTTTCATCAAGACGCCACGACATTTGCCGAGGCTCTTGGCCACCTCGACGCCTAATTCGGGGGTTCTAATCAGCGCGGTTGTGTAATCAAAGAGCGGCAGCCCGTCGTAAAAAATATTTCCTTCGTGACTAACGGGGCGAAGTGGTTGGCGCAGCGAACCCAGCGCCACCGCATAAGGAGGATGAGAGTGCACAACGCAGTTGACATCCGGCCTGGCCTTAAAAATTTCAGTGTGAATGAACACTTCGGAGTGGCGTTCATACTTACCGCCGACCTTTTTGCCGTTCAGATCGATTTCGATAATGTGCTGCGGTCGAATTTCTTCGAAACCAAAGCTGTGTGGTTTCATGAGAATCCGTTCTTTGCCGGGAATTCTAACCGATACATGGCCGAGAATATTATCCCAGTGACCTTCATACGCGAGAATGTTGCATGAATAGGCCAAAATTTCCTTGAGTTCTTTCAGATTGCTCATAGTTGTGCTCCTTAGTTTGCCAAAAATTTAGCAAGTTAGCGGCCGGCGCGTAATCGGAAGCGTTGGATCTTCCCTGTAACGGTCTTGGGCAAATCGTCAACGAACTCGACCCAGCGCGGATATTTGTAGGGCGCAAGTTTATTTTTAACATGCGTCTGGAGTTCCGAGCGCAGTTCATCGCTCGGTCTGAACTCGGCCTTCAACAGAACATAAGCTTTCGGTTTAAGTAAGCCATCAGCGTCAGTATCGCCGATGACGCCCGATTCGAGCACCGCCGGATGCTCCATCAGGGTGTTCTCAATTTCGATTGGTGACACCCATAAACCACCCACTTTCATCATGTCGTCGGAGCGGCCGCAATACCAATAATAACCTTCAGCGTCGCGGTAGTAGGTATCGCCGGTTTTTAGCCACTCCCCTTGCATCATTCGTTTGGTCTGCTCATGCTTGTTCCAATAGTACGGCGAGTTGGCGTCACCCTTCACCATTAGATTTCCCACCTCGCCCACCGGAACTTCGCGCCCGTTGTCGTCAACGATCTTGGCTTCGAACGCCGGGGTCACTTCGCCGCTACTGCCGGCCTTGGCCCGGCCGGGGCGATTGGCGAGAAAGTCATGGGTTGCTTCGGTGGAGCCGACCACGTCCAGCAGCTCCATGCCAAAACGATCTTTCCATTGATGGAATAATGCCGGCGGCAGCGGTTCGCCCGACGATAGGCAGATCCGTAGCGAACTTAAGTCGTACTTTTTTTCGATCCGGAGAAAGCGCGCGTATAGTGTCGGCACGGAAAAAAAGAAAGTTGGTTTGTATCTGTCGATGACTTGCAGAATCTTTTCTGGATCGGGTTTTTCTGGCCAGAGAACAGTAGCAGCGCCGAAGCGAAAAGGAAAATAGAGTGAGTTGCCTAGCCCGTAAGAGAAAAATACCTTTGAGGCCGAAAAGCACAGATCATTTTCATTCATCCCGAGCACCGGCTTTACGAACAGATCGCTGATCGTAATCATGTCGTGCTGTAGATGAATCGCGCCTTTCGGCGATCCTGTGCTGCCTGAGGTGTAACCCCAGAAGCAAACATCGTCAGGCGTGGTTGCCTCAGCTTCGAGCTTGTCCGACGCGCGGCTAATGAGACTGTGGTAGGACAGCGCCTTCCCATTGGCCCTGCCGACAACGATAATTTGTTTCAAATAGGGTGTGTTTTCCCAAACTTTTTCAGCTTCCGGGAGCACGGACTCGTGAATGACGACTACGCGTGCTCTGCTGTCGTTAATGAGATACTCATAATCCCTGGCAGCCATCCAGGGGTTGGTCGGAATAGGCACGGCGCCGATTTTAATGGCGCCGAAAAAGCTATATGCGAATTCAGGAGAGTCCGGAAGAGCAAGCAATACCCGATGTTCGATCTCGACACCGAGTTCTTTCAGCGCATTGCCGGTTCGATTAACTTTCTCGTAAACTTCTTTATAGCTAATCTTTTCGTCTTGATAGTATATCGCAATTCTGCCGCCACGACCTTGGGCGATATTCTCATCCACGAAGGTCGTGGCGGCATTATAGATTTCGGGCAGTTCGACTCGCATTCCTACTCCGCTCGGGATCGCAGATTTTACCTCCGAGGTTCGCGCAGGGACTCATTCACCGCCGACGATCTCCGAACGGGTCTCGGTAGCAATAACCACCGACTTTGAGTCGGTGTAGTGCTCGATGGCTTCTTCGCCATGTTCCTTGCCAAGACCGCTCTGCTTGACGCCGCCGAAGGGCAGCTCGTCATAAATAATCTGTGCCGAGTTAACCCAGGTGTAACCGGCTTCGATGCGCTCCGCACCGGCCATCGCACGGTTGATGTCGCGCGTCCAAATGGAAGAGCCCAACCCAAAAATAGAGCTATTGGCCTGTTCAATCGCCTGGTCGAGGTTCTTAACGCGAACGATCGGCAAAGCCGGGCCGAAGCATTCCTCTTGCAAGAGCCGAGATGCCGGGTCTACGTCCGACACCAACGTCGGCTGAAGGTAAAATCCCTTGTCGTAATGATCGCCCTTCGGCCGTTGTGCGCCGTAAAGCACTTTACCGCCGCGCTTCACTGCGTCCTCGACCTGCTCTACGACTTCCTGGCGCTGTTCCGCGGTATGCAGGGGGCCCATCAGGACGCCCGCTTTCAACCCGTTGCCGACGCTGATTTTTTTCACCTTTTCCACCAGCTTCTCGGTGAAAGCATCGGCGATGCTGTCGAAGAGATAGAGCCGTTTTACGGCGAGACATGCCTGGCCGCAGTTAAAAAAGCGACCTACCGAGGCAGCGCTGACGGCGCGGTCCATGTCGGCGTCATCGCAGACGATCATCGGATCACTGCCGCCTAATTCCAAAGTGACGTGCTTGAAATCTTTTGCAGCGGACTGCATCACCCGTCGTCCCGTATCAGTTGCCCCGGTAAAGCCGATCTTGCGCACGGTGGGATTGACGAGCAATTCTTCACCTACCACGCTGCCGGGACCGGTGACGACATTGAGAACGCCCTTGGGTCCCCCGGCATCTTGAATCGCTTTGTCGATCAATTCGCAGCAGCGCAAGTCAGTGAGCGGTGTCGTACCGGCGGGCTTGACGACGACGGTGTTACCGGCCAACAGAGCGGGACCTAGCTTATTGCCCATTAGAGACACCGGGAAATTCCATGGCACGATGGATCCGCAAACGCCGAGCGGTTTTCGCAGAACAAGGCCATGGCGACCGGTGTCGAGCATGACCGCGGCAGTACGCAGGCTCTTTGCCATACCGCCGTAATGATCCAACGTGTGAACAAACCGGCGGATCTCCAAAATGGATTCGCGCATAGGTTTTCCCTGTTCGCGCGTTAATAAAGTCGCAAGTTCTTTCTCTTGCTGTAAAATTAAATGGCCGGCTTTAAGGAGAATGGCGCCCCGGCTGGAAGGTGCCGTCTCAGACCATTTTTTCAAGGCTCCTTTAGCGACATCAATAGCCCGCCGAATGTCAGCTACAGTTCCTTTGGGCACAGAATCGACAATCTCTCCCGTAGCCGGATTCTTAACTGGGGTGGTCTCTTTACTTTCCGAGTCCACATATTCACTGGCGATAAACAGTTTTGCCATAAAAACTCCTCCGTCATGTTTACGAACCTCGAAAACAATCATGTTCATAGGTAGTTGTCAAGTTTCAATCCGCTTTTGGGATGCTCTCGATAACTTCATTTTTATCGGCAATCGCTAAAGGTCTCAAGCATAGTTGGCTGCTCCTAATCGACTAGAATTTAGCGTGCTGAAAATCGTGCGTTGCACGAAATCGCGAAATGAATTGGGATCTTTGAAAGTTGAATGCCGGTCCCGGAGATTGATTTGCCGGGATACGGTTGATAAGAGTCGGGCGTTACCAATAGTTGTTCCCGGTCTGCCGTAAAAGGAAACCACCGCCTCTCGTTTGCGCGCTTTCATATGGACAGACGCCTTTTGCAGCGAGTGAGGGCGCCATCAGAGCGATTCCGCGCGGCGCGCTGGCCGCGAAGGGTTGGGACTTTTTCTGCAGCGAGCGGTGAATCAGGAAGTGAGGATCATAAAATGACACAAAAAAAGGAAGTTGCCGTTTTTGGCGGCGGATGTTTTTGGTGCACCGAAGCGGTGTTTGACGAACTTCGCGGCGTGACTGCAGTGATTTCAGGCTATGCCGGCGGCGAAGTAAAGAACCCGACCTATGAGCAGGTGTGCAGCGGTCGCACCGGACATGCCGAAGTCATCCGAATCGAATTCGATCCCAACCAGATCGCGTTTCGCGATTTGTTGACGGTTTTTTTCGCGACGCACGACCCGACAACGCTCAATCGCCAGGGCAACGATGTAGGCACGCAGTATCGCTCGGCGATTCTTTATGCCAACGACGAACAAAGGGGTGAGGCGGAGAGTTTCATCAAAAAACTCGAAGACGCTGGTACTTTCGACAAACCCATCACAACCACTTTAGAGCCTCTGACCGACTTCTATAAGGCAGAAGACTACCATCAGCAGTACTACGCCAATAATCCCTACCAACCGTATTGCCAGGTGATGATCCCGCCGAAACTGCACAAGCTGCATAAGCAATTTGCCGATCTACTAAAATCACACAGCAAGAGCACTGCCAATTAGACTTTTGGCGCATCAAGAATTGCATTCAATCTGTGCAAGCTGGCGCCTCTCACCTGCCGCACCCTTCGACGCAATGATGTTTTTTGGAGCAACTTGCTAGCGTAAATTTCTTGGCAGAACCGTCAGTAAAAATGGTTTAGTAAGAACCCCGGGTGATGATGACTTGCTGAATAACAACGTCTTTCATCGGGCGGTCGCGAAAATCCCGTCCGACTTTAGCGATGGCATCGATTACGGCTTGTCCTTTGATTACCTCACCGAAGACAGTATGCCTGCCGTCGAGCCAAGGCGTCGCCTTGTACGTGATGAAAAATTGGCTGCCGTTGGTATTGGCTCCGGCATTGGCCATCGAAACAATACCTGCTTTGGTGTGTTTAAGGTCGGGGTGGAACTCGTCCTCGAAGCGATATCCAGGGCCGCCCGTGCCGTTGCCGAGAGGATCGCCGCCCTGGATCATGAAGCCTGGGATCACCCGGTGAAAAATCGTTCCATTGTACAGCGGCCGTTTCACCTTCTCGCCGGTCTTGGGATCTATCCATTCTTTAGCGCCCGTGGCGAGTGTGGTAAAATTAGCGACTGTCTTGGGTGCCTTGTCTTCAAATAACCGAATTACAATGTCTCCCATGCTGGTCTTCAGTGTCGCATGAACGTGCCCCTTCTTTTCCGAGGTCTCTGCCGCCATAGTGTTGGGTGCGCAGATTAGGAGTGTCGCAATGACTAAAAAAATTTTCAATATGTTCTCCTCAGTCGGCAAATACGCGAATCGTAAAATAAGCAAATCACGCGGCAGCGTCAAGGACTCTTTGTTGTTGCGGCTTTGAACTAGAAATTTTGGCTGTTGTGGATTCGTTTTGTCATCTGGAGAATGCCGGTGGTCCGGATAGTAAAAAGCATGTGAAGAGACGAATGAGATGTCCTGAAGTGCAATCCGTTTACCCTTGATATTAAGCCTTTTTTTGATATTGAGGATTTTTGTCTTCCCGACGCTTTCATGGTCGTTCAATTGAGCGTTGATTTATCCGTCCGATCTTTTGACAACGGGATTTTGGGATGCTATAGACCAAACTTGCTTAGAAGAGGGGGGCTCTCTTTTTATGGTGTGGTTCGATAGAAACCCTGGTGGAAAGAAGGAGCCGGAGCCGGAAAAAGCTTCTGTGGTGGTCAAACCAGCTTTGGAAGCGGCGCCGGTAGCGGTTGAGCCTAAGTCCAAAGTCGAGGTTATGTCCACTCCTTCGGAGGTACGTCCGGTGGGTCACCTTTATAAGGGAAGCCGGGTCACGGGTCAGCTTGCTTTCGAAGGGTCGGCTCGGATCGACGGGAGCATAGAAGGAGAGATTCTGTGTCATGGCACGCTGACGATCGGCGAGGGCGCCGATGTGCGAGCGAAAATATCAAGTCAGGTCGTCATTGTTCGTGGCAAAGTAGAAGGCGATGTGACAGCCAAAGAAAAGGTCGAATTGGTTGCCCCAGCTCGGCTGTTTGGCAATGTCACAACCCCCCGACTGATCATCACAGAGGGTGTGGTGTTTGACGGTGACTGCTCTATGGGAGCGGCAAAGGAAATCAATGGAGTCGCGCATTCGAAGAGCATGAATGCCGAGAAGTTTGCGGCGGCGCAAGCGCCAAGACTTCAGACCGATTCCAATAAGTAGCCTGGTTCGCCGTTCATCCCATCCGTACTCTTAAGTTCAGAAATAGACGGTTTGTATTTTAAAGGTGGGCTGGCTCCATTTGGGCCTAGGACAGTCCTAAGCTTGAGCGGAGTTGGAGACTAGCTAGAGCCAAAATTTTCGCGAAGTTAAATCATAATGATCGCCTTAGACTACTCAATACTTTGGCAGATTTTGCTGTTTCTGGTGCTTTGGGTTGTCCTCAGCAAAGTATTCTTCCGGCCCTATATAGCGCTTTTGGATGAGCGGGAGCGCAAAACCGCCGGAGCCCAGGAGGAATATTCTGATTTGGAGGACGAGGGCGAGCGCCTACGGGCTCAATACGAAGATGGTATCGCCAAGGCGGCAGCTGCCGGCAACGCTACTAAGGATTCGATTAGCCAAGAAGGGCGCCAGCAAAGAGAGGATCTCATAAACCGGGCGCGTGAGGAAGCCGCACACACGTTGGCGCGAGTCCGGCTCGAAATCCAAAACCAGCTAGCCAATGAACGTGAGTTGGCTCTCCAGCAGGCTGAAGCGGTTGCTCACGATATGGTGAGCAAAATCCTTGGCAGGAGGGTCGGATGAATCTCTTTGAGGTTTTTTTGGCCGCCAAAGCTTGGGCGTCCGTCGCTGGCGCTGAGCATCACGCCCCGGACATCAGCGGAATCATTTTTCCACTTCTTAATTTCCTGATTTACGTTGGGGTTATTTATTACTACGCCTTGCCTTTGGTCCGTCGCTTTCTGCGATCCCGACGCGCGGAAGTCGTGGCGACAATCACAGCGGTTGAGACGCGTAAACAGCGAGCCAAAGCCGTGCTTGAGGATTATACACACCGTTTGGCAAATCTGGACCAGGAGGGCCAATCAATCCAAGAGTTGCTCAAGACCGAAGGCGAAAGAGAAAAAGCCCGTGTGATTAGTGAAGCCGAAGTAATGGCTACTAAGATCAAGAGTGATGCAGAGTTTCTTGCCGAACAGGAAATTAAGATTGCTAAACAGCAGGTCCTCGAGGAAATGGCCGAAAGGGCAAAGGTGCTGGCTGCAGATCTGGTGCGGCGCCATATTTCACCAGCCGACCAAGCTCGTTTGGTTGAAGAGTTTATTCAGCAGGTTGGGCAGGTCAGATGATTGAAGACAGTTTAAGTCGCAGATATTCCAAGGCGCTTTTTCAATTGGCCCGGGAA
This sequence comes from Deltaproteobacteria bacterium, assembly GCA_009379725.1. GTDB lineage: Bacteria > Desulfobacterota > Binatia > UBA9968 > UBA9968 > WHTF01. The sequence goes on along the minus strand of WHTF01000015.1, from coordinate 10,609 downwards.
GCCGGTCAGGAGGAAAGTACCGGCGACGAGCTCGAACGCGGGGTTTCCGCATATAACCAGTCGCCTCTTCAAACGGTATTAAGTAATCCGGCCTTCGCATTGGAGAGCCGAAAGAAGATCCTGATCCAAGTGAGTAAAAGCTTGCAACTGTCTTTGATAGTGGAACATTTCTTGGCTCTTCTCCTCGAACGTGACCGCTTGGACTATCTGCCTTCCATCGTGGCGAGCTACCGGCGGATGATCAATGAGGCTAAGGGATTTGTCGAAGCGAAGATCGTTGCCACGGCATCGTTAGAGGCGGCAGTGACGGAGCGGCTGCGTGGTTCGCTGCGCCGGCTTTCAGGAAAAGAGGTCATTGTTCACGAAGAAAGCGATCCGCAGCTCATGGGTGGCCTCATCGTTGAGCTTGAAGGAAAAGTTTACGACGGGAGTGTCCGGACACAGCTTGAAAAGATGAAGCAAAGAATCGCACGCGGGTTTTAAAGGAGCAAATATGCAGATCGGAACGGCGGAAATTAGTCGAATTATCAAAGAACAGATTCGCGATTACGAGAAAACAGTCGAGATCCAGGAAATCGGCACTGTTCTTTCGACCGGTGACGGTATTGCTCGCATTTATGGGCTCGATAGAGTGGCCGCGGGCGAATTGCTCGAATTTCCCCATAATATCTTCGGCCTGACGCTCAATCTTGAGGAGGATAACGTCGGCGCCGCGCTGTTCGGCGAGACTCACATGGTCAAAGAGGGCGATACGGTAAAACGCACTGGCCGTATTGCCGAGGTGCCTGTCGGTAACGCCCTTATCGGGCGCGTCGTAAACGCATTGGGCGAACCGATTGATGGCCGTGGCCCAATTGAAAGTAGCGAGCGTAGACGTATTGAGATCAAGGCTCCAGGTATTGTGGCGCGGCAGCCCGTGAAAGAGCCCTTGCAGACTGGTTTGAAAGCCATTGACGCGATGATTCCCATCGGCCGTGGACAGCGCGAGCTGATCATCGGCGATCGACAAACGGGCAAGACGGCGGTTGCCATCGACACCATCATTAACCAAAAAGGCGGTAATGTTATTTGCATTTACGTCGCGATCGGTCAGAAACGCTCCACAGTCGCTCAGGTGGTCGATAAACTCAGAGAGCGGGGCGCCATGGACTATACCATCGTCGTGGCCGCCACCGCTTCGGAATCGGCGCCTCTCCAGTACATCGCGCCCTACAGCGGCTGCACCATCGGCGAATATATGCGCGACAACGGCGGGCATGCCCTAGTAGTGTACGACGATCTTTCCAAACACGCGGTGGCTTACCGGCAGCTTTCCTTACTGCTGCGTCGGCCGCCTGGACGCGAAGCTTATCCGGGTGACGTATTTTATCTCCACTCTCGTTTGCTGGAGCGCGCGGCCAAAATGAGCGACGCTATGGGCGCTGGATCGTTGACCGCGCTACCGATTATCGAAACCCAAGCCGGTGATGTTTCGGCCTATATTCCGACCAATGTCATCTCCATCACGGATGGTCAAATCTTTTTGGAAAGCGACCTTTTTTATTCAGGCGTGCGACCTGCAATCAATGTCGGCATCTCGGTCTCCAGAGTCGGCGGTAATGCGCAGATCAAGGCCATGAAGCAAGTCGCCGGTACCATGCGGCTTGAGCTCGCGCAGTATCGTGAGATGGCGGCCTTCGCCCAGTTCGGTTCGGACTTGGACCAGGCGACCCAACGGCAACTCAACCGTGGAAGTCGCCTTGTTGAGTTACTAAAACAAGATCAATACCAACCGCTGCCAGTGGAAAAACAAGTTGTAATCATTTTTGCCGGTACCAACGGGTTCATTGATGAACTGCCTTTGGCGTCGATCAAAAAATACGAGCAAGATCTGCCGCTATTTGTGCAAACAAAGTACCCGGACCTCTATGCCGATATTCTCAAGAAGCGCGAAATCGATAGCGATCTCCGCTCCCTACTCGTCAAGGTATTGGAAGAGTTCAAAGTAGTTTTCAAATCGTAATGGCGACTCTAAAAGCGATTCGTAAGCGGATCAGTTCGATCCGTAATACGCAGCAGATTACCAAAGCGATGAAGATGGTGTCCGCTGCGAAGCTGCGCCGCGCTCAGGAAGCGGCGGTGCAGGCACGTCCCTACGCGGATAAGATGGCGGATCTTTTAAAGAATCTTTCCTCACGCGTTTCCCGAGCCGCCCATCCCCTGCTGGTAATGCGCGAAGAAAAGCGTACTCAGCTAGTGCTCGTGACATCCGATCGAGGGCTGTGCGGCGGCTACAACGCTAATCTAATCCGCGCCGCAGAAGCTTTTATTCGAAAACAGGGTTCGGACAAGGAGATCACGCTCACCCCGGTGGGGCGTAAGGGAGCGGATTATTTTCGCCGGCGCAGAGGGGAAGCCAGCGACCGTTACCTCAATTTTCTCTCGACTCCGCCCGAAGAGTTAGCCGCGGAGATCACTGAAAAACTAATTAGTCGTTTTGTCGACGGTGAAACCGACGCCGTATATATACTTTATAGCCGTTTCCGTTCGGCGCTATCGCAGGTGCCGGCTCTGGAACGGCTTTTGCCGGTGCACTTAGACGACAGCCAAGAGACCGACCAGTTAATTGAATACCTTTATGAACCGGGTGTTGAGGAACTCTTAGCGAGCTTTTTGCCAAAGATGATCGAGATAAAAATACAGCGTGCGCTCTTGGAAGCGACCGCAAGCGAGCATGGTGCGCGTATGACAGCCATGGATTCAGCAACGACCAACGCTTCGAAGATGATGGGGAGTTTGACACTGCAGATGAACCGAGCGCGCCAAGCGTCGATCACCCGAGAACTGATGGAGATCGTCGGTACTGCGGAAGCGTTGAAGTGAGGGACCAAACGGAGGAAGCCTTAGTATGAGTATGGGAGAGATTACCCAGGTGCTGGGAGCCGTCATTGACGTCGAGTTTTCCGATGGCGGTTTGCCGCCGATTTATAACGCGTTGAAAGTCAGCAATCCGGCGATTAGCAATGATCAATGGAATCTCGTTCTCGAGGTGGCGCAACACTTGGGCGAGAACACGGTCCGCTGCATCGCCATGGATACCACTGAAGGTCTGGTGCGAGGCATGGAGGTGATGGATGTGGGAACGGGCATTACGGTGCCGGTGGGTGAAGAAACGCTGGGACGAATCCTCAACGTTATCGGTGAGCCGGTCGATGATGCGGGCCCGGTCAATGCGAAGAAGTCTTATCCTATCCATCGGCCGACTCCGGAATTCGTCGATCAGGAAACCAAAGTTCAAGCTTTGGAAACGGGTATCAAAGTGGTCGATTTGCTCGCTCCCTACGCCCGTGGCGGAAAGATCGGTTTGTTTGGCGGTGCCGGTGTTGGTAAAACCGTTATTTTGATGGAGCTTATTAATAACGTCGCCATGAAGCATGGCGGCTTCTCGGTCTTCGGCGGCGTCGGCGAGCGCACCCGCGAAGGCAATGATCTCTGGCTCGAAATGAAGGAGTCCGGAGTTATCAACAAAACCTCGCTGGTTTATGGCCAGATGAACGAACCTCCCGGAGCTCGTGCCCGCGTCGCTTTAACTGCGTTGACTTTGGCTGAGTACTTCCGCGACGACGAAGGCAGGGACGTGTTGCTCTTTTTGGACAACATTTTCCGCTTTACTCAAGCCAATGCCGAAGTCTCGACTCTTCTGGGCCGCATGCCTTCGGCCGTCGGTTATCAACCGACGTTATCGACCGATTTGGGCGAACTGCAAGAGCGCATCACCACGACGCGCAAGGGTTCGATCACTTCGGTCCAAGCGATCTATGTGCCGGCAGACGATTTGACTGACCCGGCGCCGGCGACGACCTTTGCCCATTTGGACGCGACGACGGTTCTTTCTCGGCAGATCGCCGAGCTGGGAATCTATCCGGCAGTGGATCCGCTGGACTCGACATCGCGAATTTTAGATCCTCATGTCGTCGGTGAGGAACATTACGACGTTGCGCGCCAAGTTCAGCTGATCCTGCAACGTTATAAGGACTTGCAAGATATCATCGCTATCTTGGGTATGGACGAGCTTTCCGAAGACGATAGGTTGACCGTGGCGCGGGCCAGGAAAATACAGCGCTTCCTGTCACAACCCTTCCATGTCGCGGAAGCTTTCACGGGCACGCCCGGTGAATATGTCGAATTAAAAGACACCATCCGCGGCTTCAAGGAAATCGTCGACGGCAAATACGACGACATTCCTGAGCAGGCTTTCTATATGGTAGGCACCATTGAAAAAGCGGTGGAAAAAGCGAAAAGAATGGCATCGCAATAAACAAACAAGGCGGTTTGCGATTAAGGCCAACGCCTCACACTGGACTTTCTACAGAGATGGCAGATAAGATCAGACTCAGAGTAGTGACACCCGCCCGCCTCGTTCTCGACGAGGAGGTAGACGAAGTCACCGGGCCCGGAGTGAAGGGTGAATTTGGCGTGCTGCCGAATCACATCTCATTCCTGTCTCTTCTGGAACCTGGTGAGATGAGCTATAAACAGGGAGGGACGAGACGATTTCTAGCGGTAAGCGGTGGATATGCTGAGGTTTTAGATAATGTCATGACCGTGCTGGCATCAGTGGCTGAATTCGGATCAGAGATTGATGTTGATCGCGCCCGGATGGCAAAAGATAAGGCCGAACGGCGCTTGAGCGAGCTGCAATTTGAGGATAAGGATTTCGCAGCCGCCGGGGCGGCCCTGCGTCGAGCCCTGATACGGCTTCAGGTCGCTGCAAAAGAAGCGAGATAAAGCAGGATAAGGAGGAAATATTATGGCCGAAGCGGCTAACAAAGAACCCGTCATATCGATGTGGAGTAAAGAGTTTACTTACGATCGATGGATGAAAACCAAGGGAATTCCAATTCACACCGGGTATTATATCGAAGATTTGCGCACGGTGGAGCTGGAGTGGTGGGAAGAACGGCAGTGCAAAGCGGCGTTCATCCAATTATTGGGTCAGGAGGGTGTTACCTCGGCCCGGGTTACGGAAATCGCGCCCGGTAAATCGCTGCCGCCGGTAAAATTTGCTTTGGACGAGCTGGTCTATGTCTGCTCCGGCCGCGGTCTTACCACCGTTTGGGCCGGTGAAGGAAAAGCCAAGAAGAGTTTCGAGTGGCAAGAGCACGCGCTCTATCTGGTGCCGCGCAATCATTGGCACGTCTTCAGCAACATGCAGGGTGATAAACCGATCCGGCTTTTCCACTACAGCTATATGCCGATGGCGATGTCGGCGTTGCCCGAACCTGACATGTATTTCAACAATCCCTACGAGCCGAAGAACGGCGCCAGCGAGGGCGACTTTTACTCTGAAGCCAAGATGGTGCAAGCAAAAGACGCCGATGAGGGGTTGGGAATGCGAGCATTTTGGTATGGCAACTTCTTTCCCGACATGCGCGCTTGGAACAAACTGGATGCCAACGAACGGCGCGGTGCCGGCGGTAAGAGTGTTTTTATCCAGTTTCCCAATTCAGAATTAACGGCGCATATGTCCGTGTTCGCCCCAAAGACCTACAAAAAAGCGCACCGTCATGGTCCTGGCCGCGCCATCATTATTCCGGCGGGCGAAGGCTATTCGATCATGTGGGAAGAGGGCAAAGAGAAGATCGTTTGCCCATGGCATGAATGCAGCATGGTTACACCACCCAATAAGTGGTTCCATCAGCATTTCAATGCCGGCGGGGACATGGCGCGCTATCTGGCGCTCCATCCGCCCATGCAGTTTCACGGTCATGCGGAGAAAGTCGAAGACCGGGCCAAGGATCAGATCGAGTACACGCAGGAGGATCCGTACGTCCGCGAAAAGTTCGCGGAAGAACTTGGCAAACGCGGGATCAAGAGCATCATGCCTGATGAATGCTATACCAACCCCGGCTACGAGTGGTCCAAGGCGATGGGAAAGCAATAACAGCGTACTCAGGCGCGTGCCAAAGAGTCGAAGGAAAGAATCCCCGCCGCGGCGGGGATTCTTGTTTGTGGGGAATAGAGAAGAACATTAAATTTAGCAAGGCGGACCTATGCACGACGATATTTATGATCACGACCATCCGGATAACTTCATCATCAAGGACGACGAAATCGTCACGGATATCGAGGGGTTGGAAATGTTCTCGCTTAAAAGCGTGGGCATCGATATCGGCTCTTCGACTTCGCATCTCATTTTTTCGCAGATCACGCTGCGGCGTGAAGGCGCGTCGCTTTCCGGCAGGTTCAAGGTTACCAATCGTGAAGTGCTTTATCGTTCGCCGATCATGCTGACGCCGTATATTTCTGCGACCAAGATCGACACGGATGAAGTCAACGCCTTCATTCAAAGGGCGTACAAAGAGGCGGGCTTGACGCCGGAAGATGTCGACACGGGAGCCGTAATCATTACGGGCGAGGCGCTGAAAAAAGAAAACGCCCAGCCCATCGTCGAGGCGTTTGCAAAGTATTCGGGTAAATTTATCTGCGCCGCCGCGGGACACAATCATGAGGCTCTGCTGGCAGCCTATGGTTGTGGTGCCGTGGACCTTTCAAAATCGGAGCACAAAACAGTTCTAAACGTCGACATGGGCGGCGGTACGACCAAGTTTTCCCTAGTAGAGGACGGCGTTGTTTCACAGACTGCTTCCATCAATATCGGGGCGCGCCTCATTGCATTCGATGAACAAGACACCATCACTCGTATCGAGGATGCGGGCCGAATGATGATGAAGGAGCTCGGTCACACTATCGACCTGGGAGATCAAATCACCGATCACCAGAAAGAGGACTTCGGCGCTTACATGGCGAAGATTCTCTTCGAAACGATCGAGCAGGGACCGATCTCGCCGATGGCCAAACGACTGATGGTTACGCCGCCGTTTTTGAACTACGGAGGTTTCAAGCAGGTCCAACATTTGGTGTTCTCCGGCGGCGTTTCGGAGCATGTTTATGATCGTGATTCAAAAGCTTACGGCGACATCGGTCCGGTGCTCGGCAAGAATATGCGGGAGTATCTAAAAACCTTACCCAAGGAGGTGTTGCGCGAACCCATTGAAGGCATTCGCGCCACCGTCATCGGCGCGGGAGAATACACGATTCAGGCCAGCGGCAACACCAGTTACGTTTCCAATCTGAAAGCATTACCGGTACATGGTCTTAAAGTCATCCAAGCGGCAGTGCGCAAGGATGTCTCCGTAGATGCTGCGCTGAAACAGGCGTTAGCAAAGTTCGACCTGTCACGGTTTACTTCAGGCTTAGCTTTATCTCTGACTGTGGATGGACAGCCCGACTATCAGTCGGTGCGCAAGCTCGCTGAGGGCATTGCCGAGATTTTGAAGGATGCCGAAGATGGCAATTGCCCGCTTTATCTGACCCTCGATTTGGATATCGCCAAGTCGCTGGGCGGAATTCTCAGGGACGAGCTCAAGGTCGAGCGCGATATTATCGCGGTGGACGGTATCGAGGTGGGCGATTTGGATTATATCGACATCGGTGAGTGTCTGGGCATCACCGAAGTTATACCCGTCACTGTCAAATCGCTTATGTTCCCAAAGACAAACATTGACTAATCGTTGTTCTTAAACCGGTTGTTTCGTCCAGACTAAAGGCCTCGCATAACCGCGGGGCCTTTGCTTTTGAGGTCGCCTTGGTTGGCTGCTATTTGACCGTAAAGGGCGTCATCGATGGCTGAGTACTTCGCTTTCCAGGCGGCGCTGTGCTTCTCGGTCGCCCATGTGCTGCTGCGGCGCGGGCTGGTTTATTCCAACGCTCTCACCGGTTCGGTCATTTCACTCGGAACCAGCGCGGCGATAGTTTGGCTATTGGTGTTGGTTTTCATCCCGCTTTCTGCGCTTCAAACGCCAGCTATCGGTTATTTCATCGTCGGCGGCTTTTTTGCGCCGGCCATGGGCCAGACGCTAGGCTATATTGGCATTGAGCGCATAGGCGTCGCGCGCACGACACCCATCGTCAATTCGGCGCCGATGTTTTCGTCCTTCTTGGCGGTATTTTTTCTCGGCGAGATTTGGACTCCACAAAACATTCTGGGCACAGCGCTGGTGATCGTTGGCGTAATCATCCTCTCCTCCGGCAAGCCGGCACAGGGACGATGGCAAAAGATGGATGTGATCTATCCCGTCCTTGCTGCAGTAGCGTTTGGTATTTCGACTCTGCTCAGGAAAACGGGGTTAATGGTCGTGCAGATGCCCATGCTTGCCGCAGCCGTCACGATCGGCACGGCATTCCTGGTGCTTTTAACGCTGGTTTGGCTGCGCGGTGGACGCCAGGCTTTAGAGTTTAATCGGCACAGCGGCGGCTGGCTATTTGGCGCGGCACTGGCCAACACAGGCGCGATCCTGTCGGTCTTCTCTGCCCTCAATGTCGGTAAAATCGTCGAGGTGGAGCCGTTGATTGCTTGTAACCCGCTGCTGACGATTCTCTGGACCGCGATTTTTCTGAGACAGATTGAACGGCTTTCTGGCCGTATTGTTTTGGGCGCATCGGTAACTGTGATAGGGACGATTCTAGTCGTAACGGTGAAATAATTCATCGCTCGGGACTGTAGGCTGCAAACGGCCGGCAGCAATCCTTCGCCGGGCGGGATAAGACTACCCATGGATATTTACTTCTCGTTTCAGGCAGCGCTTTGTTTCTCTATCGCGCACATTTTGATCCGTCGGGGCTTGGTCCAGTCGAACGCTATAACCGGCTCTTTCATTTCCTTATCTATGACCGCGGCGGTGCTGTGGCTTCTGGTGCCGTTCTTTGTCCCGCTATCCGAATTTTGGCGGCCAGCGGTATTGTTTTTCCTAGTGGCCGGTGTTTTCGCTCCGGGTATCGGGCGTACCCTGAGCTATGTCGGCATCGAACGGATCGGTGTTGCGCGCTCGGTGCCGATCGTGAACTCCTCGCCCATTTTTGCGTCGGTTTTTGCTGTGGTCTTCTTGGGCGAAATTTGGGTGGTACAAAACATCGTCGGAACATTGCTAGTGATTTCGGGGGTTGTCCTGCTCTCTGTGGCCAAGCCGGCTAAGGGCGAGTGGCGCAAGGCCGACATTATTTTTCCAATTCTCGGCGCTCTTGCCTTCGCCGTATCGACGACACTACGCAAAGCTGGCCTGAGTTTGGTCGATATTCCGCTGGGAGCAGCGGCGATTACCGCTGCAGCGGGCTTTGTTTTTTCCGGGGTCTTGCTACAAGCGCAAGGAGGCCGGAAGGCGCTAAAACTGTCTCGCAATAGTGCGGCGTGGCTGTTTAGCGCCGGCATTTTTAATACCGCGGCATTACTTTCGGTGTTTTTTGCGCTGAGCTACGGAAAAGTGGTTATCGTTGAACCGCTCATAAGCTCCAATCCAGTATTGACCTTGTTGATGACGGCGATCTTCCTGAAAGACCTGGAGGTGATTTCTCTTCGGGTTGTCATCGGCGCGCTTCTCACTGTCGGCGGGACGATCCTTGTCGTGACGCTATGATCAAGATAGTCCGAGGGAAGATTTCAGTTTTTAATGATGATATGAATTGGACGATAAGCCTTTAAGGGGAGACCGGCAATGTCCAAAGCGATGCAATCAGAACGAAAAATGTGGAGTAAATTCTACACCTACGACGAATGGATGGAAGCTCGAGGTATTCCAATCCATCGCGGTTACTACATCGAAGATTTGAGAACTTTGCCGCTCGGTTGGTGGGACGAGCGCCAGTGCAATTCGGCCTTTATCCAACTCGTCGGTCAAGAAGGCGTGACGGCTGCGCGGGTCACTGAAATACCCCCCGGAAAGACTTTGCCGCCGCTCAAGTTTGCTCTGGATGAAATTGTTTACGTTGTTGAGGGGCGGGGGCTCACGACCATTTGGTCGGGCGAGAAAAGAGCCAAGAAGAATTTCGAATGGCAGAAGCACAGCATGTTCTTGGTGCCACATAACTACACGCATCAGTTCAGTAATATGCAGGGAGATAAGCCGGTTCGGTTGCTTCATTATAGCTATATGCCTTTAACCCTGTCGGGCGTGCGCGATGTGAATTTCATTTTCGGCAATATCTATGAAGGCGGCGACATTCAGAACGAGATGGATTTTTACTCCGAGGCCAAGATGGTCTCGCAAAACAATCTGGACGAATCCTGGGGCCGGCGAGCTTACTGGTACGGTAACTTTTTCCCCGACATGCGCGCCTGGGACAAGCTTGACAGTAATGCTCGTCGCGGTGCCGGCGGCCGCAGCGTTTATATCCAGTTTCCCGACTCGGAGATGTCCTGTCATATGTCGGTGTTCGATGCTCGCTTGTACAAGAAAGCGCACCGCCACGGACCGGGCCGGGTGATCGTCATTCCCGTCGGCGAGGGTTACTCGATCATGTGGGAAGAAGGTAAAGACAAAGTCGTCGTCCCCTGGCATGAGGCGAGCTGCTTCGTGCCGCCGAATAAGTGGTTCCACCAGCACTTCAACGCCGGCGGCGATCCAGCACGCTATCTGGCACTCCACCCGCCGATGCAGTTCCATGGCCACGCCGAGAAAGTCGAAGACCGCGCCAAGGATCAGATCGAGTACGTCAACGAGGACAAATGGGTCAGAGAGAAATTCGAAAGCGAACTGGCCGGTCGCGGACTCACGTCACTGATGCCGCCCGAAGC
>WHTF01000159.1 GCA_009379725.1 Deltaproteobacteria bacterium | reverse complement strand
CCGGTATTGAATCAGCACGCATCGATGCCGAGGTGCTGCTGTGTCACGTTCTAGATTTTGACAAATCGCAGCTCTATCTTAATTTGGAAGCTCAACTGGGCGCGCAGACGGAGCTGCGGTTTTACCATACTATGGCGCGGCGATTGCGGCGGGAGCCGGTAGCCTACATCACCGGCCATCAAGAGTTTTGGTCACTGGATTTTCACGTCACGCCCGATGTACTCATCCCGCGGCCGGAAACCGAACGGCTGGTAGAGGTCGCAGTGGAACTCGCCGGTTGTTTTCATGCCGATGCGCGGTTGCGAATTCTCGATCTAGGAACTGGCAGCGGGGCCATTGCCGTAAGTCTGTCTAAGGAGCTGCCGGGAGCGCAAGTTTGGGCTACCGATTTGTCTTTGCCGGCGCTGGCGATCGCGCGCGGCAATGCGGCGTGCCATGGAGTATTAACGAGAATCGAACTGGCCGGTAGCAACCTCTTCGATTCGATCGGCAAAACAAGTGAGTTCCATTTGATCGTGGCAAACCCGCCTTATGTCCGACGCGGCGAGCTTTCCACGCTTGCACCGGAAGTGCGTCGATGGGAGCCGCGAACTGCTTTGGACGGTGGGCTCGATGGCCTTGATTATTATCGCCGCATTGTTGCGCAAGGTTATTCGCACTTGGTACCCGGCGGCGCGCTGCTGTTAGAAGTCGGTGCCGATATGGGCCAACAGGTAGGGCACCTTCTGGAGAGTACGGGCTATTACGCGCCGGCAAAACTTTATCAAGACTATGAAGGCCGCGAACGAGTCGCCGTGGCGTACAGAATGGCTGCCGCGACGCGCTAGGATTTTGAGGAGATTCAACCAGTGGATAAGATCGTTGTGCAAGGGGGGAAAAGGCTCACGGGCGAAGTCACCGTCAGCGGATCGAAGAACGCTGCGTTGCCGGTGCTGATCTCTTCGCTGCTCACGCCCGAGCCTTGCCGCTATCAAAGGGTTCCCAATCTTGCCGACATTCATACGATACTGAAGCTCCTTGACGGTCTAGGCGTGAAAATAGACAAAGACGAATGGTCTCGCAACAACGGTGATCTCAAGTTGCAGACTGAAACCGTGACGAAATTCGAAGCGCCTTACGATTTGGTTAAAACGATGCGCGCGTCCTTTCTTGTATTAGGACCTCTGGTGGCTCGTTTCGGGCAGGCACGAGTTTCGACGCCCGGCGGCTGCGCTATCGGTGCGCGGCCCATCAATCTCCATCTTAAGGGGCTGGAAGCGATGGGGGCGACCATCGAGCAATCTCATGGCTACGTGGAGGCTAAGGCTACGCGGCTGCGCGGCGCAAGAGTATATCTTGACCTGCCGTCGGTGGGGGCAACCGAAAATCTCATAATGGCTGCCACGCTTGCCGAGGGAACGACGCTAATCGAAAATGCCGCCAAAGAACCCGAGATCGAGGATTTGGCCAACGCCTTAAATGAAATGGGCGGGAAAGTTCGCGGTGCGGGCACGGACATTGTTCAGATCGATGGAGTCGATGCTTTGCATGGTTTGTCGCATCAGATCATTCCGGATCGAATCGAGACCGGCAGCTTCGTTATCGCTGGCGCGATCACTGGCGGGGATGTGTGGATCAAAGGTGCGCGCCCGGAACATCTAGATGCCTTTTTGATCAAACTGAAAGAAGCGGGCGTGTTGCTCAAGTTCGATGCTGGCGGCATCAGAGTGCAGAGAAATGGCAAGATTAAAAGCGTCGACATTACGACCTTGCCTTACCCCGGATTTCCAACGGATTTGCAGGCTCAAATGATGGTGCTCATGTCTGTTGCCGATGGCGTCAGTGTTATGACCGAAACGATTTTTGAAAACCGCTTTATGCATGCTCTTGAGTTGGATCGAATGGGAGCGCAGATCCAGCTGGAAGGCAATCGCGCGGTGGTTCGCGGTGCGCGAGAACTCTCCGGAGCCCCGGTGATGGCGACGGATTTGCGCGCCAGTGTTTCCCTAATTATTGCTGGATTAGTAGCCAACGGTACGACGGAAGTTTCGCGGGTGTATCATTTGGACCGCGGCTACGAACATATCGAAACAAAGTTGTCGGAATTGGGTGCGCGGATCGAGCGGATCAAAGGATAATCTTCGAGGACAAAGTCGCAAATCACTTTGTGCCAAATGAAAGTCAAGATCGTCAAGACGACGGACGCAGCTTGCAAGTCGCTGATGGTGCGTATCATCCAACGCCGCGGAAATCGTGAAGGCGAAGTCGAGCAACGGGTCAACGAAATCGTGCGGGCGGTCCAGCGGCAAGGGGACCGCGCCTTGCTGCACTACACTCGGGTGTTCGACCGGGTTCGCACGACTCGCGCGACGATGGAAGTGAAGGCGGGCGAAATCGAACAAGCGATGGCCAAAGTGCCTGAGCAGGTTCTTAGCACTTTACGTCTGGCGGCAAAGCGAATCGCGGCGTTTCACCGGCGCCAAGTGCAGAAAACCTGGCACTATCGCGATCCACTGGGAATGGTTTTGGGCCAGCGAATTACTCCGTTGCAACGAGTCGGCGTCTATGTGCCGGGTGGAAAAGCTTGTTATCCTTCAACGGTGCTCATGAGCGTTATGCCGGCCAAGGTGGCGGGCGTCGAGGAAATCATCATGACCTCACCCATCGGCAATGACGGCTGCCTCGTTCTCGCTGCTGCCAAAATAGCCGGCGTGGATCGCGTTTTTCGCGTCGGCGGCGCGCAGGCCATCGCGGCAATGGCTTTTGGTACGGCAACGATTCCGAAAGTCGACAAGATTGTCGGCCCGGGAAATATCTTCGTCGCCACCGCCAAGCGCATGGTCTTTGGCGAGGTGGATATCGACTCAATCGCGGGACCGAGCGAAATATTGCTGTTAGTTGACGATTCCGCTGACCCGGTGCACGTCGCCGCAGATATGCTTTCCCAGGCGGAGCACGACGAGCTCGCCGCCGCGCTCTGCATTACTCCTTCGCTGAAGATGGCGTCAAAAATTCAACAAGCATTGGAAGCACAGCTGTGTGAAACCAAGCGACAAACGATCTCAATAAAATCGCTGCAAAAATATGGCGCGATTATCGTTACTCGCGACTTGGAAGAAGCCGTGCGGATCGCCAATGCCATAGCTCCGGAGCATCTTGAGCTGCTCGTTCGGCGGCCTGAGAAATGGGCGCGGCAGATTCGCAACGCCGGCGCTATCTTCATCGGTCCTTATTCGGCGCCGCCACTGGGAGATTACCTTGCCGGCCCAAATCATGTGCTTCCGACTGGAGGCAGTGCGCGCTTTTTCTCACCCTTGGGCACCTATGATTTTCTCAAGCGGACGACGGTGATTCGCGCCGAGAAAAGTGCCTTACGGGCATTGGCTCCCAAGATCACTCAGCTGGCTCGGCTCGAGGGGCTTGACGATCACGCGCGCGCCGTGGAGGCGCGATTCACAAAGGAGAGCTAAAAATGGTACGCACGGGCACAGTTGAGCGCAAGACCAAGGAGTCCGAGATTACAGTGGTGCTCAACATCGAGGGGAGCGGCAAAGCAAAAGTAGAGACTGGCATGCCGTTCCTCAACCATATGTTGGATAGTTTTTCGCGCCATGGCCTATTCGATCTAATGATTCAGGCAAGGGGCGATTTGGAAGTGGATTATCACCATACCGTCGAAGATGTGGGTCTCGCATTGGGGGAGGCCTTCAAAAAAGCATTGGGGGATAAAAAGGGTATTCGCCGCTTCGGCGAGGCGAGCTGCCCGCTTGATGAAACGTTAGCAAAAGTTGTCATTGATTTGAGCGGCCGCCCGTATCTTTCTTACAACGTAAAAATCCGCCCGGGTCGTGTCGGCAGTTTCGATACGGATTTGCCGCACGAATTTTTCGCGGCCTTTACCAATCAGCTCGGAATGAATTTGCACATCGATGTGGTTCGCGGCGAAAATCCGCATCACATTATCGAGGCGTGCTTCAAAGCCTTCGCGCGCGCACTGGATATGGCTACCGCCATCGACGAACGCATCAAGGGAGTTTTGTCGACCAAGGGGAGTCTCTAAGACACGCAGGGTTAAAGCCGCTCAAAACGTGTCAAGTGGTTCAAACGAATGATCGCGATCATCGACTATGGGATGGGCAACCTGCGCAGCGTCCAAAAGGGCTTTGAACGCTGCGGCTACGATGCCATGGTCACGCGCGATGTTGGGCAAATTCAATCGGCTCGTGGCGTGGTGCTTCCCGGTGTCGGCGCCTTTAGTGCCTGCATGGAAAATCTCGGCCGTCTGAGGTTGATCGAACCGATTTGCGATATCGTCCGCCGCAAGAATCCTTTTCTGGGCATTTGCCTTGGCTTCCAGTTACTATTTTCCGAGAGCGAAGAGTTCGGTAAGCAAAAAGGGCTCGATTTGTTCCGTGGAAAGGTCGTCGGTTTTCAATCTGAGAAGGGTCTAAAGGTACCGCACATGGGCTGGAACAGTATCGACAAAAAAAAGGATTCGCCGTTTTTAGAGGGAATTTCCACCGGCGACTTTGTCTATTTTGTTCATTCCTTCTACGTCGTCCCCGATGATGCCTCGGTGGTTGCCACTGCTACAGACTATGGCAAGACATTCGCTTCCAGCATCGCTACGGACTCTCTTTTTGCCTGCCAATTTCATCCCGAGAAGAGCCAAGAGATCGGCCTGCGTATTCTCTCTAACTTTGCCCGATTCGTAGCATCGAGCTAGCATTATGATCATCATTCCCGCTATCGATCTTAAAGACGGCTGTTGCGTGCGTCTGTTTCAGGGCGATATGGACAATGAAACCGTCTACTTTGAGAACCCTTTGGACGCGGCGCAGCATTGGGTGAGCGAGGGCGCGACATTTATTCATATTGTCGACCTAAACGGCGCCGTTGAAGGTCGGCCGGTTCATACTCGGGACGTGGAAACAATTTGCCGGCAGACAAGTCTAACAGTGGAACTCGGCGGCGGGCTTAGATCGGTTGAAGCTGTCGAAGCAGCCTTCGAACTCGGCGTGTCTCGGGTCGTGATCGGTACTGCAGCTTATGACAACCCTGAGTTCCTGCGCACGTTGTGCCAAAAATTTCCGGCCAAAATCGTTGTCGGCATCGATGCGCGCAAGGACAAGGTCGCCGTCAAGGGCTGGAAAGAAACAACGGCGATGGATGCGGTCGAGCTGGCGAAACGGTGCGAAAAAGAGGGTGTCTCGCGTATTATCTATACCGATATCAGCCGCGATGGCACGCGAAACGGTGTGAATCTCGATGAGACGCTCAAGATTGCGCAGGCGATAAAAATCCCGGTCATTGCCTCGGGTGGAGTGGGAACATTGGAAGATATCCGACGACTGATTCCGCTCGAGAAGGAAGGAGTAGAAGGGGTGGTCGTCGGAAGGGCGTTGTATTCGGGAGCGTTTACCTTTCGAGATGCCGCACGCATCGTCGCATAAGAAATCTTTTTTCACTCTGCAACGGCCAAGTATTCTTTTCCAGTTTGGAGAGCTTTAGGTGTCATTTTTGTCATGGCCCCGCTCGGATGCTTGAGAAATCTGCAGCGAATGTTGCTTTTGCTTCTTGACCTCCGCCGATAACAAGGCCAAAATGGCACCCATGAAAGGTGTATGGCTTATGAAACATAAAATATACTCAAATCTAACGGTTGCTCTTTTGATACTTAGCTTTGTCGCCGCTCCGAGTATCAGCATGGCGCAACAGGCAACCCAACGAACGGCGCGGCCGGGATTTTTCAGTATTCTCGGTAGTATTGTTTTTACGACACTGCATGTGCCGTTTAAGGCAGTCACCTGCGCCGGGACTCAGGTGATCTCCGCTTTCGCCTACACCGGTACCTTTGGCGTCGAAGGTCACTATGACGGCGGAACCAACGGCAAAGACATCGGTGAAACGGCACGCCGTTCTTGCACGGGATCGTGGATCGTCAGGCCGTCGCACGTTGTGAGAGATTACGGCGAATAACTCTCTGTTCACGATTGGCTTCCATTGAACCATTCCCGTGACGACGAGATGTTTGTTCACCGAACATCTCGTCGTTACTGTTCGCTATCAATCCTTTCGATACAACTTTCCCCGATCAGCGATGATCTGTTTTGCCGTTTCCTTCATTCAAAGATGTAATCACTCGAATCGTTCGGTATCTTAATTGTTACTTCGGGATCAATCGAAGGAAACACCAGGTTCAGAGTTTCACTGCTTACGATTCCCCCATAGGATACTCCCAAGCAGGCGATGAATTTTCCGAGTCGATAATTTGTGTACACGAATGATACATTTTCGTTTATAATAAGACCCTAAAATGTTAACGAGAACGTAGTAATCAGTGAGTTTCAAGGGAGTCAGTTTTTCAGTTGCGTCCTATGCCGCATGGGCGCCACGAGTGGAGACGAAGGATGCTTGGTTGGCGTGGGCCATCGAGGATTACGTCATCACAGGTGGCGTAGAGCCGCCGGTTCAACCGATGTCGGCGATGCTGCGTCGAAGAGCTGGTGTTCTCGGCAAGATGGCTCTCGAAGTTGCCTACCAATGTCTGGGTGGAAGCATCGACGTTCCGACAGTGTTCAGCTCCCGCCATGGTGAGGCTTCCCGATCCGTTGATCTGTTGTTGGATCTAGCCAAGGGCGTTCCGCTTTCTCCCACCTCGTTTGGGATGTCGGTTCATAATGCAACCGGCGGTTTGTTCTCGATTGCGCGCAGCGACCATGCCGGCAACTTTGCTGTGGCCGCCGGTGACACCAGTGTCGAGCATGCCGTGATTGAGGCTTGCGGGTTGCTTAACGAAGGCGAGCCCGCGGTGCTGCTGGTAGTCTACGACTGCCCCTTACCGGCATTGTATTTTGATTTCGAAGATTGTCATGAGCAACCGTATGCGTGGGCTTGGTTAATGCAGCCACCGGCCGACGAAATCGTCTCGCTGACATGGTCAGGTGCTTTAGAAGGCAGTCCGCCAAGCGTTAATCGCTGGCCGGCTGGATTAGAGGTCCTGCGTTTCTACTTACGCAAAGATCCCGCTCTGGAGCGAATCTGCGATAAACGTCGGTGGCTTTGGTCCCGTCATGATTAATAGTCTGAGCCGTTATTGGCGCGTGTTCGGCACCGCATTGAGTTTCGTCGCGATCGGCATTGGCGGAGTTTTCGTGTTTCCAGCGCTGAATATCTTTATTCGGGATCGTGAGCGACGTTCGGTAGTCGCTCGCCACGTCATCAGGTTTGCTTTCCGCGGCATCGTTAGCCTGATGCGAGTGATGGGCGTGTTCCGTTATGAAATTAGTGGACTGGAGCGATTGCAGCGTCAGGGACTGCTGATTCTTGCCAATCATCCGACGCTCATCGATATCGTTTTTCTTATTGCGTTTGTCAAGCAAGCCGACTGCATCGTCAAGAGCGGGCTTTGGCGTAATCCGTTCACCCATGCCACGATCCGTGCCGCGGCGTATGTTCGAAATGATGATTATGGCGCCCGGCTTATTGAAAACTGTGTGACAGCGGTTCGCCGTGGCAGCAATTTGATTATTTTCCCTGAAGGTACGCGCACACCCGCCGCCGGTTCAATCGTGTTCAAACGGGGCGCCGCAAATATTGCGGTACGCGGTTTGTGCAACGTTACGCCAGTGGTCATACGGTGCGCGCCGCCGATGCTGGTCAAGGGAGAAAAATGGTGGCGGCTGCCGTCCTGCTCGTCGCACTTCAGCATCGAAGTAAAAGAGGACATCGATATAGAGCCGTTTATCGTTGAAGCAGGCAGCGACGTTCTGGCCGTGCGTCATTTGACCGATCACTTACAGAAATACTTTATCAAGAAAAGAACATGCCATGCGGTCGTATGAAGATGAAATAAAGCAACTGATCATCGACGTTCTCCAACTTGAAGACGTCACGCCGGCCGATATCGCTAGCGACGAGCCATTGTTTGTCGACGGACTTGGGCTGGACTCCATCGATGCGCTCGAACTAGGGGTAGCCATTCAGAAGCGTTACGGGATTACGCTGTCGGCGGATTCGGAAGAAACCCGCCGCCACTTTGCGTCGGTGCATGCGCTTGGCCTCATGATCGACAGCAATAGGAAGAAATGAGGGGTAACGGATATGACTCTGGCAAGCCCAGTGAATAAAGAAGAAATCTACCCTTGGGTAGTCGATATATTAAACGAAATGTTTGAACTGGATAAGGCGAAAATCACG
The DNA here is from genome assembly GCA_009379725.1 of Deltaproteobacteria bacterium. Lineage (GTDB taxonomy): Bacteria > Desulfobacterota > Binatia > UBA9968 > UBA9968 > WHTF01. The sequence continues at coordinate 586 of WHTF01000159.1, read as the reverse complement.
CCCGAGGCAAATTTGTATACAGACCTCGATATCGACAGCATCGACGCAGTCGATCTGGCCGTGAAGCTCAAGCAGCTCACCGGCAAGAGGCTGCAACCGGAAGTATTTAAGAGCGTGCGCACCGTTCAAGACGTCGTCGACGCCCTGGACGAACTACTCGCGCAATAAGCAACGTGAGTCGAGTGACAACCCTTTTGGCGGTTCTCATTACGCTGCTTTATCCATTCGCCATTTGGCTCTGGCAGGGGCAAGTCGAGCCGCGATTCCTCGCTGGCCTGTTGTTGCTTGCCGGATTAACACGGCTGCCGATGTTGAAAGTCAGGCCCGCCAGCTGCTGGTGGTTGTGTGGAACCCTGCTGCTCTTAACCGTTGCCGTAACGGGCAATGCTTTGCTTCCGTTAAAACTTTATCCGGTGTTGGTGAACGCGACGATGTTAGGCTTATTCGCTTACAGTCTTTTTGTTCCGCCCTCGATGATCGAGCGTTTCGCGCGCATGCGCGATCCGGATCTGCCGGCGCAGGCGATCAGGTACACGCGCCGCGTGACGCAAGTTTGGTGTGGGTTTTTCGCCGTCAACGGCGTCAT
>WHTF01000158.1 GCA_009379725.1 Deltaproteobacteria bacterium | reverse complement strand
GTCCGTGCCGATGGAAGAGACTGTGCGGGAGCTCACGGCGCTGGCCGAAGCCTCTCTGGAAGCAGCCTACCAATACTGCCGCAGGGAAGTTGAACGGGATTTCGGCCTTCTGATGTTGCCGGGTAGACAGAATCCCAATCCCTTTGTCGTCCTTGGCATGGGCAAGCTGGGCGGCGCTGAATTGAACTTCAGTTCAGACGTCGACGTCGTTTTCCTCTATGAAAATGATGAAGGCGAGAGTTCCGGTGGACGAAAAGGCAAGAGCGATCCCAGGTCATTTTTCTATGAGATCGGCAAGAAGATTATTCACGCGATGGGCGAGGTCACCGAGGACGGCTTTGTCTTCCGCATCGACTTGAGGCTTCGCCCATTGGGCGTCAATGGGCCGTTGGTCCAGTCCCTGGACTCCGCCGCGCTCTACTACGAATCGTGGGGTCAGTGTTGGGAGCGCGCCGCGATGATCAAAGCCAGACCCGTGGCCGGCGATAGGAATCTTGGCCTTAGATTTTTGAAGGAAATCGAACCGTTCGTTTACCGCCGCTATCTCGACTATACGACGGTGGACGAGCTGAGGCATATGAAGATGCGGATCGAAAACGAGCTTTTGAGTTCACAGGGCAAGGAGAGAAACATCAAGCTCGGCTACGGCGGAATTCGCGAGATCGAGTTCTTCACCCAGGCGCTGCAACTCGTAAACGGCGGTTACGAACCGGCCTTACGGCAACCCAACACGCTACGGGCGCTGTCCGAACTGGCACGCTATGACTTCATCTCGATCAAGGAGAGAGACCAACTCACCGAAGCGTATCGTTTTCTGCGCCAGGTGGAACATAAAGTTCAGATCGTGCAAGAAGCACAATCCCACTCGATTCCCGAGGGAGAAGAGGAAGAAAAGGCGTTAGCCCGCCGCCTTGGTTATCTCCCGGATAAAAAGCACAGCGAGCGCGAACGGTTTTGGCTGGCCCAAGGTACTCATAGCGCCAACGTACGCAACCTATTTAATCGGCTCTTCTATGGCGCGCAAAAAGAAATGACTCACGACGGCGCGTCGCTGGCCGGCACTATCTGGCATGATCTGGATCAGCAAGATGTCATCATCGGCGAGCTGCGGAAGGTCGGGTTCGCTGATGCTCGCAAGGCCTACGAAAATCTTCTCGCCGTCCGCGACGGCGAGAGCTTTGCGCCGCCCAGTCCAAAGCGGCTCAAAGTGATGCGCACTCTTGGGCCGGCGTTGATATCGGAAATCGCCAAATCCGGCGCGCCGGATCAAGCGCTTTTGAATTTATCCCGATTCAGCCACCGAATCGGCGGCCGCACCGGCTTTCTCACTTTGCTGGCGGAGAATCCGCCAACCATGCGGCTTTTGATCGCGCTCTTTAGCGATAGTCAGTTCCTCACGGATCTTTTTCTAACTCGTCCGGAACTCATCGACAGCTTGATTCGGGTGGACCTGACCCGTATCGGCAAGACCAAGGAGGAGATGCTGGAAGCTTTGCGCGAGCCTGTCGAAGGACAGAACGATCTAGAAGCCAAACTCAATGCTTTACGGCGCTCGAAAACCGAGGAGTTTATCCGCATCGGCCTCCACGACCTGGGCGGAACCATCGAGATCGAACAGATTCTCGAACAACTCTCGGATCTCGCCGACGCTGTGGTTGAATGCACATTAGAATTGACTCTAGAAGAGCTCCGGGGAAAATTCGGTACCGTCTCCAAAGGACGATTTGCCGTGCTCGGTATGGGTAAGATGGGCGGCAGGGAGTTGGATTATAACTCCGACCTGGATGTGGTTTTTATCTACGATGCGCACGAGGACGCGCAGAGTGACGGCGGCTCCCAGGGTAAACTGCCGGCACATGATTTCTACGTGCGAGTCGGCCAGAAGCTTCTTACCTACCTGTCCGCGCCCACCGAGGAAGGTGTCGCCTACAAGATCGATATGCAGCTGCGTCCATCGGGCAAGTCCGGCCCGCTGGTCTGCTCTTTGGAAGGTTTTCGCGAGTATCACCGGATCAGCTCTCAACTTTGGGAGCGCCAAGCCTTGATCAAGGCACGCTATGTCGCGGGCGACGACAGCCTGGGAAAGGAAGTCGAAAAAGCCACTGCGGCTTTCGCATATGGCTCGGGACTGTCCAGGGAAGGAGTGGGTGAAATTCATCACCTGAGAATGCGCATGGAAAAGGAGCTTGCCAATGAAAGTGAAAGTCATTTTAATTTAAAAAAAGGCCGGGGCGGCATCGTCGATATCGAGTTTTTGACGCAAATGCTTCAACTAGCTCATGGCGTGCGCCATCCGAGCCTCAGACGCAGAGAAACCTTGAAGGCCTTAACGGCTTTGCATGATGAACGGATTTTGACAACAAATGAACACGCGATTCTCGCCGACGGTTATCTTTTCTTGAGACGCCTGGATCATCGTCTCAGACTCGAACGCGATCAGTCCATCGACGCATTCGAACGCAATCCCGGCCGGCTCGATGGCATCGCTCGAGCACTGGGCTACGACGGCACGCACAAACACAGGGCCAAAAGCACCGCGCACGCAGGCCGCAAACTGCTTGCCGACTACGAGTCAAGGCGCGAAAAGATTCGCGCCTGCTACGAGCGCTACTTCTTACCGAAGGACTAAGCGGGTGGGACTCTATAAAAACATCGTTAGTAAACTTCAAACAACGATGACGGTGGCATTGTACGAGTAAGGGGCTCGTATGAGATCCTGTAGCGAGGGCAATTCTTTTAAGCAAAAAAGAATTCTCTTGAAAGTTTTATAATATTATTATTGACAGTAACACAACTCTGCGGTATGGTCGCTGCCATGAAAACACAACTATTCAAGGGCATTGCCCTGGTTTCATTTGTGACCGTGATGTCTGCTCCCGTTTATGCGCAGACGGCAGGTTCGAGTGAGCAAGCCGTCGAGCAGCCGATGACGGATGAGGTGGGTTACGGAATCGGATCGGCGCTCGCCAACGTTTTTTACATACCGGCCAAGGTGACTTATGCGGGACTGGGCCTGCTGACGGGGGGGCTGGGTTACGTATTCAGTGGCGGTAGAACGGAAGTGGCAACGAGCATCATCTACCCAGCGGTTCGTGGGCATTACGTCGTTACGCCCAACCATCTAAAGGGCAATGATCCGATTTATTTCGTGGGACCCGGGCCGGAGATTCCGGAAGCGGGAACCTACGCGTCCGATACTTCCGGAATCACTCGCTAGTCGCCGAAGCAGACGCCCCGCTTCGAAGCCTTAATAAATTCCAAGAGGGTCATGACATCATCATTGACCCTCGTATTCTCTTCTATCTCTTTGATCGCCATCGAAAGGTTGCGACCTTTGCGGAAGAGTACGCGAAAAGCGTCCCGGATATCTCGAATCCGGCGCTCGTCAAAGCCGGCTCGCTTCAATCCAATCACATTTACGCCACGAACCGTATGTTGCCAATCAATGATGGCAAACGGCGGAACGTCGCGGCTCGTGCCGCTCAACCCGCGCATGATCGCATAGTCGCCGATCCGGATAAACTGGTGCACCACGCAGTTGCCGGAAATAAACACGCTATTTCCCACATCCACGTAGCCGCCGAGCAACGCACCGTTGGCGATAACGATATTGTTGCCCAGGTTACAGTTATGACCGACGTGAGCAGTGGCCATGAAAAAGTTGTGGTCGCCGATAGTCGTCGATGAGCCTGCCGCCGTGCCACGATGGATTTGAACATATTCGCGAAAAATATTGTGGTCGCCGATTCGTAAATAGGTCTCTTCTCCTTTATAAGCTTTATCTTGAGGCGCGCCGCCAAGGATGGCGCCGGGATGAATTTCGTTATCCTCGCCGATCTCAGTCCAACCGGTCAAGTAGGCATGAGCCATCACACGGGTTCGACGTTTGATCTTGACCGGCCCTTCGATGACGACGTAGGGACCGATCTCGACTTCTGAATCGATTTCCGCCTTGGCGTCAATGACCGCTGTCGAATGGATGCTCATGCGTATTGTGCCGAGTCCGTTTAGTGCTTGTTTTGGCTGTCTTCATCTTCGTCGTCGTCGCCAAAATTCATTTCCAATTCCCGGCCGGGAATTCGATATCTCTCCTCGGTCCATGCACCCAGATCGATCAGTTGGCAACGCTGCGAACAAAAGGGCCGGTGTGGATTGTTATCCCAAGAAGTCTCTTTTCGGCAGGTGGGGCATTTCACTCGCAAAGCCATGGCTTGCTCCTCAGCTATTTAATGTACTGCTTGCGAACAGCTCCTCCACGTCGAGTTTTTTGTTTATCAGGCCTTGATCGATGGAATAACCGATAAATCGTTCGAGATTGGCGCGGTTCTTTTTTATGCCGTGAGGCCACGGATCATCGCCGAAGGCTTTTCTCTCCTCTTCGAAAAGATGTCGTCCCCAGACAAACCGCGACCAGTTGGGATCATCGTAGTACGCCATACAGGCTTGTTTCGCTTGGTCGAAGGCGGTCATGACTGCCAGCGCAAGCGCAGGTTCTCTTTTTAAGATCTCATTTTTGAAGGCCACGACATGCATGATCGGATAATAACCGTTTCTTTGAAAATAGTTCATCTCTTCCTTTTTTGGATCGGCAAACAGGCGGCGGATCTTCGGCGAGCCCCGCAGCGCCTGCTGCGGCGGATGGGGAACCATTAAGGCGGCGATTTCCCCCTGCTCCAGCATGACGCCCAACTTTTTGCCGGGAGCGACAAGTTCGATATGAACGCCTGCTTCAGGCTCGAACGCAACAGCCTCCTCTTTGGACACCACCCAATCGATCTTGCGCCAAGGTACGTTGTATTGTGACTGCAAGTCGCCTTTCGCAAGCACCGACAGGGTAGTTTGGAAGGTGCTGAGTCCAACTTTCTTGCCGACCAAATCGTCGGCTGAGCTAATTCTCGCATCGGCATTCACCCACATCTGCGACAGGCTGAACAGACGGCGCGGAAAAACCGGAATCGCCGTAAACGGCATGGCACGGCTCTTGGCCATCAAGTACGAAGAAAGCGAAAGTTCACAAATATCGAATTCCTCTTTCTGCAACATCCGCTCGTGCCGGTCTTGACCGTGCTTCAGCGGATGGGATTGTCCCACCTCGAGCACTGTCAAATCGACGCCTTCGGCTTGCACCGAGCCGTCCAACAACGGGATATGCCGATCGTAGTGGGACAGCGCCATGGTTAATTTCGCTTTCGCCATATTTCGAATACTCTCCTGAGTCAGGTTGAATTGCTTCTTGCTTTACTGATTTTTCGGTGTGTTGTCCACACTGCTCGGCGAGACTTGCGGGACCGGTGGCCGCTCCGGCAACTCTTCGAAGGATCACAGGATTTTCACCTTGTCATTTCGACCGCAGGAAGACATCCTGGCCTGGATTACTCACATTTGCGAGACCTGAAATACTCTGCAGTAGGTAGACCTGTCGCCGCTTACGTCTGTTGTTTTGTCGACGACTTCAACCGTTCGAGAAAAGCCTGAATCTCCGCCAGCCGCGACCGCGCTTCATCCTCGGCTTTTTGTATCTCCTCGCCGGCTGCGCCGCTGCTCACCGCGTCTTCATACTGTGTTACCGCAACCCCGAAAGTTCTTAGCAAACGGCGGGTTTCATCGCTGGGCATCTCTTTCTCCTCGGCTTAGATCGGTCATCAAGCTATGCAATTCTAAGCTGTCGCAGCTTATCATCGGGAACGAAACCGCGATCATCCCAGCCGCGCGCCAGATAGTAGCTCTGGATCATTTCGCGCAACTCAGCGGCGGGCAACTCGACGCCCTGCGCCACTCCGTCGGCGAGCTTTTCGTGCAGCAACCTTGGCGGCAGCCAATCGTCTTCAGGCTGCCATCCTTCGCGGATGTTGAACAATTTCTTTTGCACGTTGATTCTTTCACCGGCTTGCCGCAGCTCAACGCTCGAACACGGCCATCCCGTCACCCTGCCGAGTAATTCGGCGGCTTCCGCGTAAAAATCAGTAAAGCACTTGCGCAAGAACTTGCAGACGATCAACGAATCGAGCACCGCAGCGAAATCTTCGGAAGCAGCCACCATCGAGCCGCGACCGGCATCGCCGTGCAAACGATCGACTTCTCCGGAGAAGTCAAACTCGTAGGCACCGGAGCGGTTATGACAGGCGCCGCGGGGACTGACCGCAAGGCCGAGCGCCATGGTTTTCAAGCTGCGCGGCTCGTATCCCGGCAACTCCAGTCCTTTGACGTGCATCGCCCAATCTTCGGCATCTTTGCCGATGAGACCAGACGCTCGTTTGGAACCTTCGGCGAGCAACTCACCCAATCCGCTGCGGCGGGCAATCATCGGGATAATTTTTAGAAACGCTTCCGCTCGGCCGAAGCGCAGGCCAAAAAGGTCGGCCTGCGGCAACAATCCTTTTTCCGCGCATTCCATGGCCCAGGCAATCGTCGCGCCGGTGCTAATGGAATCCATGCCGTAATCGTCACACAAGCGCGCGGCCTCGAGCAGGATGCCGGGTTCGTCAATCTCACACATGGGTCCCAGGGCGAAGAGCGTTTCGTATTCCAGCCGCTGTTCCGCGCCGGCCAGAGATTTGAAGAGCCGTTCGCAGCGGATGGTGCAGGCGGCGCAGCCGTTTCTGCGGCTGAAATTATTCTCCGTAAGGTGCTCACCGCTCAAAGCTTCCGCGTGCGCGAAAGTGGAACGTTGAAAATTGCGCGTCGGCAAACTGCCGAGCCGGTTAAATACCGCGAGATTGGCGACGGTGCCGATCTGACGATACTTGGCCGTCAACGTACCTATGCTTTTATGTTGCATTGCCAGAGCCAGCGCAGCGACACCGCTGGGATCAGCCACAGCAGTATCGACTGCGCCGCGGATGGCAATCGCCTTCAAACGTTTGGCGCCCATAACCGCACCGACACCGCCGCGTCCGGCGTGACGCCCGTCGTTGCTGATGGTAGCGAAACGAACGCCATTCTCACCGGCCATGCCGATGGCTGCAACACGCCAATCATCGTTGCCGGATTCGGCGCGAAGGCAGGACTCGGTGTCTCGCGCGCTTTTCCCTAACAAGTGGGTTGCCTCTCTCAAAATGACCTTGCCGCGGTCGAATGCCAAATAGACCCACGACGGCGATTGACCCGTAATCACCAGAGCATCGACACCGGATTTTTTCAGTTCCAAGGCAAAGTAGCTGGAAGAGAGCGAGTCGGCGATAAAGCCGGTCAGAGGAGATTTGGTCACTACGGCGTACTTCGCCGTAGTCGTCAAGCTTGTGCCCACCAGGGGCGCGCTGGCAAAGATCAGCGGATTTTCGGGTCCAAGCGGATCGGCTCGCGCCGGAGCATATTCATAAAGCAGACTGGTACCCAGGCCGATACCTCCTAAACAGGCCTGCAGGCGTGCTTCATCCAGGTTGTGCCAGGTAAATTTTGCCGAAGTCAGATCGACGTGAAGCAGATGGCCGTGAAAGCCATACATGATTACCCCCCAGCATCCGCAGAGAGAATGAAGACACTGTCGCCGTGTTTGATCTCGAAGCTCGGATCGCGGACAAATTCCAATCCGTTGACGTTACAGGCGTAGCCGGGAATCAGACTTTTCGTGCTCGGCTCGATCACCTTGCCCGCCAGTACCGGTAGTTTTTCAGCCAGTGCTGCAATGACATGGGCTAAGCTCGCCCGCGCCGGGATTCCCAGATCCAGTTTAGAGGTCTTGGCCAAAAGCCGGGCAACGCCGAATAACTCCACCGAACAAAAAGTTGCCGGCGGGTGGAGATCCTGCCAGCGCTGCAGAGCGGCTTGGTAATCCGCCGGCATGTTCATATTGATGAAACTCGATCCGTCGGGATCGATAGCGCGAATTTCTTGCTCGGAGATTTTTAATGTCGAGACCTTTTCATAAAGGAAGATAGGTCTCAACTCGTGGCGTTCCAATTGCTCCTTCAGGAAGGGCAACACGCGCGGGTGATAAACAGCGTGCAAAGGCTGCAGCCGCTCCTGCCAAAACGGCACCACGACATCGAATCCGTCCATGCGCGATACCAGATGAGAAATAAGCGCAAGATTCAGAAAAGGCGCATCGCACGATGTGACAAAAGCGATCTCCGGCTCGGCTGCTCTCAAACCGAAGTAGATCCCGCCCACCGGGCCCTGGTACTCGATTTCGTCGCGCACCAGATCAACTTCTAGATCGGGCAGTTCCTGCGCGGGCGCAGCGACGACAATGATGCGGTGAAATACCGTTTTGAGTTGGCACACGACGTGGCTGATCAGCGGCTCACCGTTAAACGGCAACAGCGCTTTCGGTCGCCCCATGCGCGAACTCTTGCCTCCGGTAAGCACAACAGCAGAGGCAGCAGATTTCTTCATTTGCCCGGTCGCATCAGTCACTGTCCAAGTCTCGCACTGCCTCACTCAAGGCGCAAGGGATGTGCCATTTAATCGTAAGGAACTATCATTTACCTACTCTGCTCTGTCTCGCTCTCGCGACATAGTGAAGCTTTCAGCTAAAGTGTTCTGGTTCACTATTGCTACAGATGAATTTACCAAGTGATCCAAATCTGACCTCAAGCCTTAACTATGGGTAGACGCTATGAGATGGCATAAGCATTGCTGAAAAGCGATAGCTTAACGCCCCCCAAATTTTATCGAAATTCCGCAGCAAAGGAGTTCTGCATGGAGCTCTCACGCCGTAGTTTTCTCCGCTACTCGGTCGCTGCAGGCAGCGCCACCGCACTGAGCGGATTAATCGGCTCCGGTGTAAATCTCGGGCCGGCGATCGCGCGCGCGCAAGAATTAAGGATCAAAGGCGCTAAAGCAACTC
>WHTF01000157.1 GCA_009379725.1 Deltaproteobacteria bacterium | reverse complement strand
CGTTAAGATCTTCCAATCTCGGCGCACTAAAATTTGCCCGGTAATCAGAAGCGCGCGGTTCAACGGTTCAAAAATTCAACCGCGCTTTGCGCTATTCAACGACAGAGACCCGTTCGATCCGACGTTGAACCGTTGAACGATTGAATAGCGGAGCGGTTGAACGGAGCGAGGACACGGTCAGCTATTGTCGCCCGAACGTTTTGCCACGGGACCGGTTTTCGCGTGACGTTCAGTCAGCTCGATGACGTAGCCGTCCGGGTCTTTGATAAAGGCGTAGATATCCTTGCCGCCGGGCCGGTTCGGTCCCGGGCCGCTGACAAATTCCACTCCCTCGGCTTTGAGCTTTTCGCTTAGCTTGTAACAGTCCGACACGTAGAGCGCGACGTGACCCGCCCACGGCGCCAAAGGAGCTTTACCTCGGCTCTCGGGGGATTCGATCAGTTCAAGGGATGGGCCTTCATCCTCGCTGCCGTAACCCAGATAGCGCACCCGTTCGTTCCTATCGGCAACATCTCTGATACGCTGGATATCCATGCCGAGAAGACGAGTGTAGAAATCGACGGTGCGATCCATGTTGCTTACGGGCAGCATGGTATGGCGGATATGGAGCGTGATGCCATTGATTGTGTTGTGTGGGAGCATAATTTCTCCTCAGGTCGTGTGCGGCGGGACTTCCGGGGAAACAGCTTTCATCTGCGAAACTAAGCCAGCGCTTTGATGAACGCACGCTTTAGGAACACGCCGATCAGGTGACGTTTGTAGTCGGCGCCGCCTTCGAGATCGTCGACCGGATCTGCCGCTTGCGCCAAGGCGCCGGCTGCGTCCAAGAGCTGTTTTTCAACTTGCGCTCTCGATCCGGTTAAAAGTCCATTGGCTTTATCCGACTCGGTCGGCATCGGGCTGACGCTACCGACAACCGCCTTGGCTTTCTTGATGTTGTCGCCGTCGACATCGAGTACCAGCGCCAGCCCTAGTGTCGGCCGTTCCTTGAGCTGGAACTTTACATAAGCGGCGCGTTGGCTCTTGCCTGCCAGCGGAATTTCGATGCCTTCGAGGAGCTCGTCGGCGCCGAGCGAGGTCTCGTACGAGCCGGTGATCAGCTTATCGATGGTGACGGTCCGCCGTACGGATTTGGCCTGTAGATGAGCTTTGGCCCCGAGCGCGAGCAGCAATGCCGCCGGATCGGAATGCGGTTCGGCGAAGCAGAGATTGCCGCCGAGCGTGCCGCTGGCGCGCACCCGGACGTTGGCGACGTTGTTTTCCATCTGCGCCAGCACCGGCAGGTTTTCTTTCACCGCAGGCGAGTGCTCGATGGCGCGATGAGTAGCCGCGCCGCCGATGTTGAGCGTTCCGTTTTTTAATTCAATCTTGTTAAGACCCGGAATGGTTTTTACATCGATCAGATGCTCATAGCGCAACAGGTCATGCTTCATGGCCAAAAGCAGTTCGGTGCCGCCGGCATAGAGCCGGCCTTTTTCGCCAAACTCCGCAAGCATTTGCGAGGCTTCGGCGACACTTTTGGGTTGGTGCATGGCGAAACGTCTTAAGGGCATCATGGTTTTTTCTCGTTCGGATTTGTTTCGTTCAACGGTTCAACAGTTCAATAGTTCAAGGTCAGAGGCTTACGGAATTTTTTTTCTTTAAGCTTTTGAACAGTTGAACTTTTAAACCTTTGAACCTTGAATATTCTTATCTTTAAGTGCGCGCCAGACTTTTTCCGGAGTAAGCGGAGCGTGCCGAATGCGAACGCCTGTGGCGCGGTCGACGGCGTTGGCGATGTTGGCCGCCATCGAATTGAGCGAAGCTTCGCCGCCGCCCTTGGCGCCATAGGGGCCGACGCCATCCTGATTCTGTACCAGGTGCAATTCCACTTCTTTGGGCAAGTCGGAAAAGCGCGGCAGGCGGTAATCTAGAATAGAACCGTTAACCAATTGCGAACCTTCGTAAATCAATTCTTCGAACAACCCGATACCCATGCCCATGGTTGCGGCGCCGATGTCCTGGCCTTCCGCTAAGGCGGGATTGATCGCTAATCCGACATCGCCCACCGTGGCGAGTTTTTCCATGGTGATTTTGCCGGTCTCTTGGTCGACCGAGATCTCCACACCGGTGGCGGCCGCTTCCCAGAATACCGGCAGGGCCGAGAACCTACCGGACTTTCTGATATATGAACGGCCGATCACTTCGCCGTCGGGAAGCGCGTAAAACTTGCTGATGACCTCGGACCAGTTGAGTTGCGCCTCGCCGCAGCGCACCCCGCCGCGAACCGTTTGAATGTCTTCGACTTTGACTTTGAGCACGTCGGCAGCCATCACCACCATCTGTTGGATCGCCTCGCGGCTCGCTTCCAAGACCGCGCTACCCATGAGCGTCGTAGTGCGGCTGGCGCCGGTGGAACGGTCATAAGGCGTAATCGCCGTGTCCGAAGAGACGACGTTGACTTTGTCGAAATCGACACCCAACTCTTCCGCGGCAATTTGCGGCAGCACGGTATGACTTCCCTGACCGAGCTCGGTGCTGCCGGTCATGATGGTGACGGAGCCATCGGCATGGACGCGCACCACCGTCGAAGTGAGCGGATAGGCGCCGGCGTCGCTACCGGAGCAGGCAACGCCGCGGCCGTGTCCCTTGGCCAGGGGAGTGTTCCAACCGATGGCCCTGGCGGCGGTGTCTAAATCCTGCTTCAGCGTGCCGTCAAATGGGCGCATGCCGGGGAAAAACTCTTCGCCGGGTTTGGCGGCATTGGCGAGGCGAAACTCATAAGGATCTTTGCCGATCTTGGCCGCCAATTCGTCGATCTGCGATTCGCCGGGCAAGGTCACCTGGGCGCAGCCGAAACCGCGATAAGAGCTGGCCGGCACCGTGTTCGTATACAGCGAGCAATTTTCGATCAGCACATTAGGGATCGCGTAGGGACCGACGCAGCGGTTGGTCGATTTCTCGACCACCAGCGGGCTGTTTTCGGCATAGGCGCCGGTGTTCATGAAGATTTTGGCCTGGCGGGCGATGATCTTACCATTGGCATCGACAGCGGTGCGCATCCAGGTGTAGGCATCGTCGCTGCGCGTGGTCAGCATCGCTTCTTCGACGGTTAATTGTAACTTCACCGGCCGTTTGGCTTTCCAGGAACAGGCCGCCACCAGCGGTTCGATTTTCGTATACGATTTGCTGCCGTAACCGCCGCCGACGAACGGCACGATCAGGCGCACTTTGCTCACCGGTAGATTAAAAACCGATTTAAGATCATGGCGCACCATGAAAGGATGCTGCGCCGAAGAGTAAATATTCACACCCTGGTCGGTGACATCGGCAATGGCCACATAGGCTTCCATGGCGTAGGCGTAGGTCATGGGGAAATAATAATCGCCCTCGACCACAGCCGCGGCATTCTTGAAAGCTTCCTCGACGTTACCCCATTTGATGTGATGTTTTTGGCAAATGTTGCTGCCCTTGCCGGCGGTCACTTCACCCTCGAACCCGCGCAGCGCGCCCGCCTCGAACTGCTTTTCGTGCAGCAGAGGGGCATCCTCAGCCATCGCTTCTTGCGGTGTAAAGACGGCGTTGAGTTCCTCATACTTTACGTCGATGAGCTCGAGCGCCTCGAAAGCGGTGCGTTCGTCAACGGCGACCACCGCGGCCACGGCTTCACCGGCGTAACGAACTTTATCGATGGCCAGCAGCGGGTGATCTTTCACTGCATGACCGTAATAGGGGTTCAGCCCCTCCAGGTCATTGCCGGTGACGACGCAATAAACGCCGGGATGCGCCGTGGCGCGCGAGGCATCGATGGAAAGAATTTTTGCGTGAGCGTAGGGGCTGCGCAGCACTTTCGCATAGGCCATGCCGATGAGCTTGAGGTCGGCAACGTATTGGGCTTTACCGGTGACTTTAACTCTGGCGTCGCGACGCGGTACGGCATGATTGACGACGTGAAAATCGGGTTTCTTTTCCGCGCTCACTTCTTGGTCTCCTTGCCCATCGCCTGGGCGGCGCGCTGGATGGCGGCAACGATCGGAACATAGCCGGTGCAGCGGCAAATATTGCCATCCATGTAATGAATGATTTCAGCGCGCGTCGGCGCCGGATTTTCGTCCAGCAGCGCCTTGGCGGACATGATCATGCCCGGCGTGCAAAAGCCGCATTGAAAGGCAAACTCGTCAATGAACGCTTGTTGGAGCGGATCGAGCGTGCCGTCCGGTTTCTCCAAGCCTTCGATGGTGGTGACGTTTTTGCCGCGCGCCTCATAGGCCAGATAGGTGCAGGCGCTTACGGGCGCGCCGTCTACGAGGACTGTGCAGGCGCCGCAAACCTGCACTTCGCAGGACACTTTGGTGCCGTTGAGATTAAGCGTGTTGCGCAAAACTTCGGCAAGAGTTTCCTGCGCTTCGCACTCGACTCGCCAGGGTTTGCCGTTTAAAACAAATTGCAAATTCAATGTGCTTCTCCGAATGATCTTCCAGCCAGCCTAGGTGGGGGTCTCGGTATTCAATCAATCCGCGAGGACTCTCAACTCGAAATCCGAAAGTTTTCTTAGTTGTAGCGCGGCAGAATGTTTTCCGCCCAGAGCTCCATCTGCCGGTTCAGGCTATCCATCGTCGGGTAGATGATCTTGAGCTCGAAATGCTGCACGCCGTTTTCGATAAACTCATCGACGCGCCGGCGCACGTCGTCCACGGAACCGAAGATATGGCGGTCCAGGGCAAACTGCATGTTGTTGATGTCGCGTTCGTAGCTCTCGCTGCTGGTTTTAAGTGTCGGCATGGCGAGATTCAGGCCCTCGTCGCGTGTCTTGGCAACGGTCGCGAGCTTTTCCACGGCGATCGTGATTTTGGCTGGATCCCGGCCGTTGTCGCGCGCCGTTTGCGCCAAGATGTCGCAGCCGACTTTCATTTCGTTGGGCGACAGCCAGCCTGGTATCCAGCCTTCGCCGTATTTGCCGGCGCGCTTGGCGGCAAGCTTCATCCAGCCGCCGACCCAAACGGGCGGATGCGGTTTCTGCACCGGTTTCGGATAAACCTCGGCATCTTTGAACTGGATGAAATCGCCTTTGTAAGCAGCGAGGGGCTGCGTCCAAATCGCCTTCATCGCTTCGATATACTCATCGGTACGATCACCGCGCCGGTCATAGGGCACGCCAAACACGCCGAACTCGTCCGACTCGCGCGTGGCTTTAGAACCGAGGCCGACGCCGACCAGCAAGCGGCCGTTAGCCAGGTGATCTAATGTCGAGTACTGTTTCGCGGCGTAAATTGGATTGCGGCAGGGCATGACCAGACACGCAACGCCTAGAACGATCTTCTTAGTCTGCGCTGCCAAATACGAAAGGATCGTGGTGGCTTCGAAAAAATTAGCCTCCTGTGAATCGGTGATCGCTTCGAAGGCACCGGAGGAAATGTGATGCCGGTGCATTTCGGTGCTCCAGACCACGTGGTCGTGGACCCAGATCGCATCGAATCCCATTTCTTCGGCCGATTTGGTGGCGTTGACGATATTTTCAATGCTGGAGAGCGGACCGGAATTCGGCACTCTCACGCCAAACGAGATTTTGTTCATGAAGGCTCCTAGTTGGTTTCGGTAATTTCGACCTTTTGATATTTGAGATGGCGGTTGTACCAGTCAACCACATTGGCGGCGACATCATCGAAGTAATCGTTATAGATGCCGTAGTGCGTGGTCTTCTTGTACAAAACCAGCTTTTTAGGTTCGCCGGCTTTTTCATATAAATCAAACGATTGCTGTTCCGGAGTGACGGCGTCGCCTTCGACGGCGATGAACAGCACGCCGCGCGGGGAAATCTTGTGAACCACATCGATGGGACTGTATTCTAAAATCCCCTCGGCGCAGGCCAGCGGCATGGCATCAGGAATTTTATCGGCAACGTCTTTCTTGATAGTCGTCGTTTGCCGTTCCGGGGTTTGCACCATGATGCCCCCCTCACGCGCGCTGACGATGGCACCGGACCCGGTCAAGGCCCGCTTCTTGCGGTCTTCGTCGATGCTCTTCAAGTAATCCACCCATTCATACTCGCGCCGCATGGAGTGGAGCCAATCTCTCCCGCTGCTGACACCGAGGTATGAAACGCAGCACTTCACGCGCGGATCGATGGCCGCGACGTAAACGGCATTGCCGCCGCCGGTGCCGCCGGAGCCATAGGTGGCGATTCGGTCAGGATCGATTTCCGCGCGCGTCTGCATGTAACTGATGGCGCTGCGGATGTCTTCGGCTTGCCACTTCGGCATGACCCAACCACGATCGTTGCCTTCGCTGTCGCCCCAGCCACGATAGTCAAAGCACAGGCAGGCGTAACCGGCGGCGCACAGCTTCTCGAACATCATGATGTAGTGCTTGGCGTCTTTGAGACCGAGAAAGCCGGGGCCCTGAACGATACCCGCATACGGCTTACCTTGATCTGTGTCGGGCAGGTAGAGCACGCCGGCCAGCTTAATGCCCTCACTGTAGAAGTTCACTTTCTCTGTACGCATACCAAACTCCTGTAACAGAAAATTTTTTTCAGCACACTTTTAGATATCGCCCGACATCCAAAACCCCGCACCCGAAACCTTAACTAGGCGCGTACCGCCGGCAGAACTTCTTGCCCCAATAAATCGATCTGCTGGTACCAGTCGGCGTAGCGGAAGCGCAGATCGAAAACGATATGGTTGAGGCCGGCTTCTTCGTATCGTTTGGTATCGCGCGCGATATCGGCCGGAGTCCCGGCCATGAGCAGCCCTTCGATGTCTTCGACCTTGGAGAAGGTGCCGGATGCCGGTTTGACCCAGGTTTTCTTGCTCGGGGAGTTGCCTTCGTTGATCAGACCCTTGACGTTCACCTTGCTGAGCGCGACATCTCTGTCCTTATCGATGCTGGTGATGGGGATTGCGCCGGTGGTCACCATCGGCCGTCCGGCCAGCTTGCACTGCTCTTCGAGGTACTTGACCATCTTATTAAATGTCGCCGTGGGAATACGTCCGGGCATCCAGCCGTCACAGTAATCCGCCGCGCGGCGGCAGGAAGCCGGGGTGCCACCGCCGTACCAGATCGGAATCTTTTTGCTCGGCGTCGGCTTGAGCTCAACGTCTTTAAAATCGTAATAGTCGTCTTTGTAGGTAATCTTTTCACCGGCCCAGAAGCGGCGGCAGAGCTCGGCGTTAACTTTCGCGATATTGGCGCGGTCTTGTAAAGTCGTCTTCTTATAACCCGCTGCTTCGAATTCATGGGGAAAGGTGCCGAGGCCAAGTCCCATGATGATGTTGCTGTCGCACAACGTGCTGAGGCCGGCCATGGACTGCGCCAAATGAATGGGATGGCGGTGCGAGATCATCGTGCCGGTGCCGAGAGTCAGTTTCTTACAGAGTGGCGCAATCGCTGCCAGTATCAAGAGCCCCTCGATGTGGGTATTATCTTCGCCCTCCATGCCGTGCGGTTCAAAAACCAGGTGGTCTCTGACCCAAACCGAGTCAAATCCATATTGCTCGGCCTTTTTCGATCCCTCGATGCATCTTTCGGCCGAGCCGTACTCACAGAAGTGAGGTAACAGTAATCCGAATTTAAGCTTTGTCGCCATATCTCTTCTCCTTAAGCTAATCTGTTTGGTTTTGACTCGCGGTTCGAGACTGCGTTGTCCTGAAGAAGCGAGCTTGTGTGGCAAAACGAACGACAGCTTCGTTTATAGTCAGGACAAACAGCGACTGTCAAGCAGGGTTGGAAGCGAACAAAGGCCGAGATAAATTTGGTATTAATTCTTCGAGTTGACACGCCATCTGCGCCCGCAGTAGGGTCATCGCATCCATTAGACGGAGGTGACTCTTTATGGCAGGACCCGTAAAAGAGTTCGAGGTTCATCCTTATGTCCAGTTCATGATGGACAAGTACAGCCCGTATAAAAAATGGATTGAGTCCGAAGGAGTGCCGATCATTGGCGGTGCTTTCATGCAGGACGTGCGCACGGAGAAGCTCGGCTATTGGAAGCGCAAGGACTGCAAAGGGGCCATTTGCACTTTTTCCGATCAGATGGTGGCGGACGCAAATATCTGCGAAATCGACCCGGGGAAGAGCACGAAGCCGCAGCGCCAGCTCTACGAAGAAATTATCACTGTCGCCGCCGGGCGAGGCGCCACCAGCGTATGGTATGACGGTACGGCCAAGCGGGTCTTCGAATGGGAAAGAGGCAGCACCTTTGCGATTCCGCTTAACGCCTGGCACCAGCATCACAATGCCAGCGGATCCGAGCCGTGCCGTTACTTTGCCCTTACGAGCCAACCCGTCGCCTTCGAGCTTTTCCGTGACCCGGAGTTTATTTACAACACCAATTATATGTTCAAAGACCGTTTCGATGCCGGCGATGCCGAGTTTTTCTCAAAAGAAGGTCAGTATTTC
This sequence comes from Deltaproteobacteria bacterium, assembly GCA_009379725.1. Taxonomy (GTDB): domain Bacteria; phylum Desulfobacterota; class Binatia; order UBA9968; family UBA9968; genus WHTF01. The sequence continues at coordinate 454 of WHTF01000157.1, read as the reverse complement.
ACTGAGTATTACGGCGGCATTCTCCATTCCAATTTCATTCCCGATATACGGAAAATCAACCTCGTGCCTCGTGAGAAGCGCGGCAAAGGCACGCGCAACATGTATATCCACATGTCAGGCAGCGCCATGCTGGCGCATGTCTCGCAGTTTCCCGTCGGCCGGTACAAAAAGGCGCACCGCCATGGTCCCGGCGCCCATGTTTTTCTGCTCGACTCGACCGGCTACACGTTGATGTGGAACGAAGGGGAAAAACCGGAAAGATACGACTGGCACGAAGGGACCTGCATCTCACCGCCCGCCGGCGCTTGGCACCAGCACTACAACACCGGCAATCAACCTTGCAAATTCATCGCGCTTCATGCCAACACCGCGGTGCAGAAGGAAGAGAAAGGCATCGAGCAGATCGAGTTCGAAGACGAAGACGATTCGATGAGAAAAATGTACGAGGAAGAGT
>WHTF01000156.1 GCA_009379725.1 Deltaproteobacteria bacterium | reverse complement strand
AGTTTTTTCATCGAGGAACTGTTTCATACCGGTCTCCCGGCCCTTTTCCGGATCGGTGAGACGAAGCGCCGTTCCTTTCGCGCTCATGTATTCCTCCGCCTGGGCGTAGTCCATGGTACGGCAATACTTGTAGACTTCCTTGGCCGCTCGCAGCACCTGCGGATTCTTTTCCATCAATCTCTTCGCCAGCTTAACAGTCTCTTCGCGCAGCTTTTCTTTAGGTACGGCGAAATTGACGAGCTTCAACTCCGCAGCTTTTTTGCCGTCAAACGGATCGCCGGTCATGATGTACCACATGGCATCACGGTAACTCATGGCATCGGCCAACACCCGGCTCACCAGCCCACCGGGAAAAATGCCCCAGTTGACTTCGCTGAGACCGAAAGTCGCGTCCTCGGCAGCGATAGCAAAATCGCAGGCAATCAGCGGCGTGAACGCGCCGCCAAAGCAAAAACCGTTTACCATTGCGATGGTTGGTTTGGGAAAAGTAAACAGCCGGCGCCAGCGCCATTCCTGAGAAGCCCAACTGGCCTTGCGTCTTTCAATCGGGTCGGTGTCGGTTCCCCGGAAGTACTCACGCAGATCCTGACCGGCACACCAGCTCGGTCCGGCGCCCGTGATCACGACAACATTGCTATCTTTATCGACTTCCAGCTCGGTAAGCGCCTCCAGCATGTCGTAGTGAAGCTGCGGGTTCATCGCGTTGCGCTTCTCCGGGCGGTTCATAATAACCCACGCGATACCGTCTTCTTTTTCCACCTTGACGGTTTTGAAATCTTTTACTTCTGCCATTGTTCTTTCCTCCTTCTCGCTCTCTCGTTAATTTACTTTAGACCGTTCAATTCATCTGCCAGATGCTATTCCGGCTCAATATCAAGTCTGCCTACCGTTGGTAAAGCGTCTTCACAAAGCCGCTGGCCTCGATCTCCCGCAGCAGGCTATTGTCGACGAACCGCTTGGGGTCCGCGCCCTTTGCTTTCGGATTATCCCGTTCAACGAAGCCGAGCACGGTTTCGACGCCCCGCATGGAAGGATACGGCATCTGTTCGTAATACTTTGTGCTCAAGAGATCGATCGAGCGTTCTAGGTTATGCTCCTGCTCAGCGCCGATACGCAGTTTTTTCTTGACCACGTCGATGCTCTCTTTGCGGTTCTGCTTGACATACGCGATGCCTTCTAAATAGCCCTTGAGAAATCTTGAAACCTTGTCCCGGTTGTTCTTGATGTATTTTCCTGTGCTCGCGATCATCGTGTGCAGATAATAGATGTCGGTGTCGGCCATATCGAGCAGCACCCGGTATCCCCGGTCTTCGGCAACGAACATCGACGGGATGGTCACCACCGCCGCCTCGATGCCGCCTTTGTCGAGACTGGCGAGCATGGCGGGCGAAGATCCGACCTGCATGACCTGGATATCGTTCACAGTCATCTTCCACCGCTGCAGCATCATGAGCAGAACCGAGTGCGAAACCGCGCCGATGCGGGTTACGCCTATCCGCTTCCCCTTAAGATCCGCGGGGGTTTTAATATCCGGTTTGGCGATGAGTCTTTGCAAACCTTTATTGACCACTCCCGCAACCATCAAGGTATCGCCGCCGCGCAACGCGGCATTGACCAGGACATCGCCCGCCGAGCTGGCCATCTGAATGTCATTGGCGAGCAGCGCGCCGATGCCGGCGGTGCCTCCCTGGCCGGTCACGATAATTTCCGCATCGATGCCGTGTTTGCGAAACAGTCCTTTCTGCTCGGCCACCCACATGGCGCTGTGGAGCGCGCTCACCGAGCTAAGCCCCATGCTTATCTTGTCTTGCGCCCGGCTATTCCCGTCCATCAGGAAAACTCCCAAAACAGCAGCCAAACATACGACGAGATTTTGTTTCATAATTAATTTCTCCGTCTTTAGTTTGCTTAACTCCGCCAAAGCCATTCTAAGTTCACCGCGATCGGAAGGATGTCGGGTTACTCACATTAAAAACTCGCCTTCATCTCCTTCACCCGTGACTCCAGTACTCCCATGCGAGGTCGGTCCATTACTGCACTACTCCAACCGTGCGCTCTCTTGCCGAATCGGCTTGATCACACACAAAGTATTCCGACCGGTCCACATCGGCAGAAACACCGAGTGCCGGTGCTTGCCGCCCAGCACCACGACCATAATGTCTTCCGGTATCGTCGAGAGGTGAACGACCCCATCCGGCGTAACATTGGGCGACTCTCGCAGCAACTCCTCGTCACCTTTGTGACCTTTGCGACGCGCCGGAACTTCGGAAAACTGCAGAGATGCATGCTCCCACAGATAATCTTTAACTTGTTTCTTGGTAATTCCGTCCCGCGCCATGATCTCCGCGTCTTCGATGCCGAGCGCGATGAGCGGTGTCCCGCCACCGAAGCTGCCGACGTCGAGATGGCTGACGCCGTGGTGCATTTTGATCACGTCCGCCAGAGAAGAAAGCGCCTGCTCGCCGCGATTACCGGCGGTGTGAATCGGCAAAAAACCGTTGATGCCGAAGACCGTAACGGTACTCTCGCCGGTCTTAAAACCCATTTCGACGTGATAAGGCTCCCAAGGGCTCTTCTCCTGATTTTCGCCGAAGCACATGGTGTACTTACCCGGCCAGCCGAAGGTCGAACGGTCGGTGTCGCCCGGATAACCTCCCCCCACGCTAATGAGAATCAAACGAATCGCCCGGCCGATGGTCGCATTGGACCTGAAGCCGGGACCGAACACGCCGGCGTCGCAATTGATGTCGAGCGCTTTTCTGATCGGCCCGTTGAGCAGCAGCGCGGGGCCGACGTAACCGGTCGTCGCTTGCACGCCGTATAAGTTAAAGCGCGCCTCGCAGATCGCTTCCACGGCGGCGATAATCACCGGCAGGTATTCCGGCAAGCATCCGGCCATAACCGCGTTGATGGCGATCCTTTCGACGCTGGCCGGCGCCCACTTGGGCGGGATCGGCCCGATGACTTCATGCGGGTCGCGGCTGGTGCCGCCGAGCATGCGCGCCACGCGCTCCGGAGTCGGCGGCACGATTGGTAAGCCATCGCTCAACTTCTCGCGACAAAACCAATCGTTGGCCGCTTCCCAACTGTCTTCGACTTCAACGATATTCGAGGTGAAGGTGTTCATCAAACAAACTCCCGTCCTCCGTCAAGTTCTATGATGAGTCGTTTTTGCAAACACACAAAATCGACGATGTAATGCCCTAAGGGCTGTTGGCGGCGAAATTTGCAACCGTCAACTTGCCAGAAACGAAGCCTCTGCCAGAGTAACCGCTCGACATCGGTTGGGTTTCGCCGCAATTGTCGGGCTCTCAAGCGTGTTGGGTTCATACCCCCTATCCTTACCTTTCCCCGCAAGGGAGAAAGGTACCGGAGTTCCGATCATCGCCCACTCGATCGCCCCAGCGTCAGCCGCTGCTTAACCAAACCCACGGCGCCTTCGGCATCGGCGCGATGCTCCCCGGCTCTGGCGCCGCCGCTGGGATGATGCGGTATCTCTACCAAAGGTAGCTTGGCGAGACCAAAGAATTTCGCCTCGGTCTTTGCCAGCTCCATGAAAATCGACTGGCACAGAGTGACCGTCGGTTTTCCTTTCTTCTGCAGCTCGATTGCGTCGTGGACACTCCACGAGGTGCACGAGCCTCAAGCTCCTAAGCCGGTGATGACCGCGTCACACCGGCTGACAAATTCCTCTATCATCGATTCGGGCGCTCCCTGCATGTGCGACGGCTTGGTCTTGAACAGCACGTCGACAGTGCCATAATTCTCCTGAATCAATTTTGCCAGCTCCTGAAACATCGCCGTTGAATTGGACTGGCCGTTGTCGATGATGCCGACGATTTTTCCCTCTAACGAATCCAAACCCGCGACTAACGGGCGATCCTCGGGATTCACAGCCGCTCTCGGGTCGAGCATTTTGAGCATTGCCATTAAACTGCATCCTCCTAAGAATGGGATCGGTTGGCAGACGCTTTGCCAAAACATACAAGATGAAAGGTTCGACGTCGTTCGTCCCTATATATGCAAAGTCCCCCTTCCGCTGCAACCACGATAATGAATAAGAAATCGGGCTTATCCCATTGTTAGCGCGAGATAGAAAAACACAGGTGTGAGAAATATTTACCGGCTGACGAAAAGGAAAAACACCAGCAGATCGCGTGACTTGATTTTGCCGGCAGCTCTGTGAGATAGCAGGATCGTAAAGAAGATAAATACCGGCGAAAGGAGAATAATCTCTTGGCCGATCGATACACAGTCGACTGCAGAAAACTTCCAGCGACAAAGACTGCACGGTCACCATCTCGGGCTCTATCGACGAAGTCGTCGATTTGGGCTGGCTCCACGCTAAGATGCACCATGACCACAAGGACGAGGACGAAAAAGGAATCAAGGACTGGATCCGTAGCAACGCCGAAGCGGCAAGCGACTAACCAAACTGTTTGTTTGAGCCGTTGAACAATTCAACCACTTGGAACGACTGAAGCTTATGGAACAACTGGAACCATTCTCTTTTGAGCGAACAGCTTGAACGGCTTGAACGCTTTTTGTGATCCTTTGAACCATTGAACTGTTGAACTGTTGAACCCCCGGATCAAGTCCGGGGGCAAGCAAGCGCGGAAACGCTAAGGAGATTTTATGAATTCTACCTACAATCCTGCGAATGAACTCGAGATTAAAGTTTGGGACGTGGAATTTCGCCGGGCGCGGGCGCGGACCTTGATGGCGCGAATTTATCAGCCGCAAGGCGACGGCCCGTTTCCGGCGGTGCTGGACCTGCACGGCGGCGCGTGGAACGACAAGGATCGTACGGCCAATGCGCCCATGGACGAGAAGCTGGCCACCAGCGGCCTTCTAGTCGTCGCCATCGATTTGACGCTTGCGCCGGAAGCGCCTTATCCGGCGTCGGTCCAAGACGCGAACTACGGAGTCCGCTGGCTGAAAGCGAAAGCGCGCGAGTGGAACGGCGATCCCGCGACCGTCGGCGCGCTCGGCAGTTCGAGCGGCGGCCACGTCATGGAACTTGCCGCCATGCGCCCGCGTGATCCGCGCTACGCTGCCCATTCCTCATCCGAAGCGCGCGACCTCGACGCGACCGTCGCCTACCTGGCGACTCGTTCGCCGGTGAGCGATCCTTTGGTCCGCTTTGGACAGGCAGAAAAGATGGGCCGCGAAGAAATGATCCAAAACACTAGAATCTACTTCAATCCGTGGGAAACCATCCACGAGGCCAATCCGCAGGAGATTCTCGATCGCCGCGAACCTGTGACCTTGCCGCCGCTCCTGATCATGCAGGGCGAACTGGACGACAACGTCCTGCCGGCGGTGCAGGAAGAATTCGCCGCGTCGTATCGCGCGGCGGGCGGCCACTGCGAGTTGGAAATCTTCGCCGGCTGCGAACACATGTGGGTCGCCACACCCGGCCCACAGGCCGATCGAGCCGCGGAGGTGGTCAAGGATTTTATCGCGCGACAGTTAAGCGCGTTGTCTAGAGCGGCCTAGGTAGATCGACGTCTCGCACGAAAAATCATGTTTGGCCGGCGACGCGCGCAGGCTTCCTATCGTTCGCCCGTTGTCTCCCTATCTCCTTGTCTCCGTCGCTATCTCTGTCTCTATTCTGCTTTCTCCACGGCGGCGTTTTTGCCGGCAATGAAACCCTGAGTCGCGCATCGGCCCATGCCGTGTTGGTTGAAACCCCCGGCGGACTCGCCTGCGCTATAGAGTCCCGGAACGACCTGGCCGTTTAAATCCATAACCTGGCACTTGGCATTGATCCGCAAGCCGGTACGGGTGTCATGGACCAGCGGCGTTCCCCAGGCGGCGTAAAACGGCGGGGTTTGTATCTTGAACTTGGGCGTCGGCTTGCCGAAATCTTTGTCTTCTCCAGACTCGACGAAAGAGTTGTACCGCTCGACTGTCGCTTGCAAGGTAATGCCCTTCATCGGCTGGGCTTGATATTCGTTCTTGATCGCGGCGGCAAGCTCCGCAAGCGTATTAGCGCTGAAGAAATAACCATCGGGATCGACGTATGGCGGCTCGACCTTCCAGCCGTTGCGTTTGACCGCTTCGGCGTCGAAGATCGCCCATACCGGCCCGGCGGAGTAATCCGGCGCTTGCGAGTACTCATTCATCGCCACCGCGGCGTTGAAAAAATTGTACTTGGTCGGGTGAAACTCGATGTTCTCGTTGTTGCGATAATCGTTGGGTGTGTACGGACAGATGTCATTACATACATTGCCGTGCGGATAATCCCCTTTGGTTTCATCGTAAAATCTCTTACCGACCTGGTTCACGAGGATGAGATCGTGCCAATTTTTGACGCTTAGGCCCTGGGCTTTAACGATCGGGAATATCGGACTCTCCAATTCCCAGGTCATGTAGTTGTACTTCGTACCGAGCGCGCGTTGGGTGCGAATATTGTCGCCGTTTTCCAATACCTGGTTGGCAAAGCCCCAGAGCGACGCGCCGATGGCTATGCCGGCCAACTCGCCGCTGGCATCCTGATAGGAGTAGGGTTCGCCGGCCACTTGGAGCACATCGGTCAGGCGCGGGTCGAACATGCGGCGAAAATGCAGATTGCTGGTCATACCGCCGGTGGCAACGATGATCGCCTTCTTGGATCGGATACTCACGGTCGGCTTGGCAATCTCGATGTTGCCGTTAGTGCGAAAACTTTTGAGCGGTGTCGACTCACCCGGCATAATCCGCGGCCTGTAGTACGCCGCAAGGCCGATCACGCGCCGCGAATTTTGCGTTTCGCGAATCAGGGTCGTCATTTTATAGTTCAACAAAAACTTGACACCCTTCTCACGCGCGCTCGCCTCCAGCGGCCGGATCATACCCGTCCCAGGCCTGGCATTGGGGCTCTCCGGACCCGCGCCTTTTTTCCAGAACGTATGATTCTCCCGCGGCGCCGAGTTGCCGGTCGTATGGGCCCCCTGATTGTCCGGCGCAATGTCCTTGAACTCTACGCCGTTTGCAACCAAAAATTCATAAGTCGGGGCGCAATGATCGGCGAACGCGCGCATCACTTCCCGATCGTTATATCGGTAATCGGGCCAACCATTAGGTTGCACGATGGACCAATCCGTCAAATCGCTGAACACCACGTCGGACGAATCTTCGATACCGAACTTCCGCTGCGCGCTGGTGCCGCCACCGAGCGGAACATTGCCGCCGCTCAAGATCGCATGGCCGCCGACGTCATAATTAGCCTCAACGACGATAACCGAAGCGCCCTCCTCGATCGCTCTGATAGCGGCGGGAAGACCAGCCGCGCCCGAGCCAATCACCACGACGTCCGCTTCCAGATCCCAGCTCTCAGGCACTTTTCCATAGCCGGCGCCTAACGTGCCCGGACCGAAAGTTTCATCTGCGCCGTTATCCGTTGCTGTGGTCGTTATTGAATCCCTTCGTGAAAGATCGAGTTTCTTGCCGCCAAATTCCATCGCCGATTCTCCTTTCGGATCAAGCAAGTGAATTTCATACTCACTATTTAATCAACCCTTTGAACCCCTAGATATAATGTGCCAGATAGACTCAAGCGATGCGCAAGTTGTGGCGTGAGGCTTCCGCGGAAATGATCCTTTTATCTATCGGCTGATGATGCGGTCGATCGACAGCGCTCCGGCGCCGCCGAACAGGACGGCCAGCGCCATGAGCAGCAGCGCGAGAGTATATTCAACGCCGCTACCTCGCCCGTGCTTTTGCTGCAGGAAAAAACCGTTACCCCAGTGGCTTTTGAACATGGCGGTACCGATGAAGATGGCCAGAAAAAACGCCGCGGGTCGTACCAAGAACCCAAGCGCCATGGCGACCACGGTAAACAGTTCAGTACCGACGCCAAGCATGCCAACGGCAACGGGGATATGGTACTTGTTGCGCCAGTTATCGATCTGATCTTTCATACCTTTACCGCCATGCCAGCCGAATACATGCTGCGTGCCGTGAAAGAAAAAGGTCAATGCCAATCCAAAGCGCAAGAACACGTATGACAATGAGTCGGTCGTTTGAAATATCCAGTCCACTATCCTCTCCTCTATAAAAAAAGATTCAAATCTCAGCAATGGAACCGCCGGCCTCCCCTCGAACCCTCAGAATCGATGCGGTCGAGTCACAAATTCACGATGTCGGTAGTTCTAAGATCCAGGTCAAACCGGTAAACTGACGCGCGATCAAGTTGCTACCGTCCGCTGTTTCTATTCCAATTTTGATCCCCGCGTCAATATGAAATGAAAATGAGTAGTGGATCGATCCCGGCATATCTGGATAGAAAATTTATTGCAGGGAAATGTCTTGGTTCTTTATTTATATGGAAACTAAAGTGAAGCCAGGATTTCAACTTTTGTAAGCCGTCTCTGATTTGACACACCGGCCTCCAGCGCTGTCCCATATATGCAATTCTATAAATCTCACAAGTCAGAATTGGGATTCTGTCTGAAATGGCCGTCACAAGACCAAAGGCTCTCATATTTATTTATATCCAACGAAACGAGCAAGAATTTCGCTACATTGCAGGATATACCCTCCAGGTGAAGTGAACCCTTTGGGTTAAAGTGAAGCCTCTAGGAGATAGCAAAGAGGTTTAAAATCAAAGGAAATAGTTTTGGTAGTTCGATGGCATTAATGTTGCGGGTTTGCGACATGCGTTCAGAACCTGAGAATGTTTCCACGTCTTAAGTCGTATTCAGATTCACGTTTTTATTTCTGAGAGAGGAGGAGCAAACCGTGAATATGCCGTTGCCGCAATTTGTCGAGTCTCGTTTACCTCTGGGACCTGTACCGTTGCCATCTCTCCTTGAGCCACATCCCACACCGATAAGCGAGTCGGAAACAATTACGGCGCGAGGACGGTTTTTCTTCAACAATGATGAAAAGTTTTTTTTGAAAGGGGTTACCTACGGTCCTTTTGCTCCCTCACGTCAAGGGGTTCCGTTTCCCGATCCAGCGCGCGTTGAGGCGGATTTTACATTGAT
>WHTF01000155.1 GCA_009379725.1 Deltaproteobacteria bacterium | reverse complement strand
CGTTTCGGCGAGTAAATGCCGCAAGCTCCCCCGTCACCATCATGGCTTGTCCAGCCGCTGACCAAGCAGCATGACCGCACCGCTTTCTCCTGCGGCAACAAAATCCTTGAGCGCTACTTGAAGGAAATCGCCAGCCAGGACGCGCGGCGCAATGTCGCCGTGCCTTTCGTCATCGTCGAAGAGAATTCACCGAAAACGATCCTTGGCTATTACACGCTCTCTGCGTTTAGTGTCGATCTTGGCGATCTGCCCGCGGACGTGGCCCGGAGACTTCCTTCGTATCCGGTTGTGCCGGCCACGCTTCTCGGCCGTCTCGCCGTCGACCGGCATCACCAAGGGCACGGAATAGGGGAGTTGCTGCTCATGGACGCCCTGCGAAGGATTAATGAGCAATCTTCGCAAATCGCAACCGTTGCCGTCATCGTTGATGCCATCGACCAACAGGCCGTGCGCTTTTACAAGCACTTCGATTTTATTTCATTCCCGGAACGTCCGACGCGGCTTTTTCTCCCTATGAAAACCATTGCCGCACTGTTTCGCGCTCCGTAACCGTCGGGCGAACCCTCACTGGAGCGACACTAGCGCGCGACTTTTTTTTCATCCGAGACCTTACCGCGGCTCTCCCAATCCGCGCTATCGGTCCAGCGGAATTGACCGATGCTCGGCGTACGCCAAGCGATCAGCAGGGTGACCGCCGACACCAGCAAGCCGCCGAAAACCGTTGCCTCGCGCGCGCCGATCAGCGGCACCACCAGGCCGGTTTCGGTTTGTCCCAACGGATGAAGGCCGCGGTTGCTCAATTGAAAAGCGCCCATCACCCGGCCGCGAAACTTTTCCGGCGTGGTTAATTGCAGAATCGTGCCGCGCGCGGCCGACCAAATGGTGTCGGTGGCGCCGACTAAAGCGAGAAGGACGACGGCGAGCGCAAACGAGGGCGCGAGCCCGAAGAGGGCAAAGCAGGCGCCATAGAGTATCGCCGAGACGATAAGAATTTTCCCCTGCGCCGGCCGTTGTCCCATGCCGATAAACAGGCTGGAACCGATCACCGCGCCGAGACCGCGCGAAGACTGGAGAAAGCCGAAGCCGCTTGCGCCGACGCGGAACACGTCGCTGGCAAAGATCGTCAGCATAGCGTGATCCAGGCCGAATACCGAAGAAACTCCTTCCATGATCATCACGCCAAGTATGATCGGCTGAGAGAGGATGTAATTGAATCCCGCCTTCGTTTCAGTCAAAAAATGGCGCTGCTTTTCAGCCGCCGGTGACGAAGCGCGCATCATCATCAAGGCGATGACGACGACGCAAAAGCTCGCGGCATTGGCATAAAATGCGCCGCTGGTTCCCATTAGGCTGATGGCGATGCCGCCCAGCGAGGGTCCCAAAAGCGCGGCGCCTTTCCACAAGAGCGAGTTGAGCGCGACGGCGTTGGGCAGGACCGAGCGCGGGATCAGCGAGGGAAACAGTGCCTGGCGCGCCGGACCATCGAAAGAGCCCACCGAAGCGCTGATGAAAGTGAAGGCGTAAATCTGCCACGCCTGAATCGTGCCGGAGTGATCGAGGATGGCGAGGCCGAGGGTAAGCACCGCCAGGATGAGCTGAGTCCAGAGCAGCAGGCGTTTTCGGTCATAACGGTCGGCGAAAGTGCCGCTGAACAGACCCAAGGCGATGGCAGGAACGGCGCGAAAGATGCCGTTCAGTCCGAGTTCGATGGGCGAATGGGTGAGCTGATAGAGGAGCCAGTTGGTCGCCGTCATCTGCATCCAGGTGCCGACGTTGGAAACAAACAGACTGATCCAAAACAGCCTGAAATCGCGATAGCGAAAGGCGGCGAGCCGCCCCACGGGTTGCGGGTTCGGTTTAGGTGAATCGTTGGTCATGCGGGGGAACTGAAAGTGTTCAGGGCGTGCGTTGGCTAAGGCAAATCCCAATAGGCAAAGCCCATGGCGCAACCGACACCTGTTGGCGCGCGGTAGAGCGGCTGGTATTCAATCACGCTGCCTTTTTGGTTGGCGGCCGCCGCGGTGACGATCCAGTTCAGAATTTCGGAAGTGCCCTCGACGAACAGCGACGCAGGCATGGCCGCCATGGATTCCACGTCGTTGCGCTTGAGCGCATCGAGAAACTCGGCGTCGAGTTTCTCGTCGATCCGGGTATGGCTGAGACCGCCGGAACCGACGATGGCGATCCTTTGATTGCCCCGATGACGGCGAATCGCCGCGGCCAAAGCGCGGCCGAATTGAACGCAGCGCTTGGGCGACGGCGCCGGTGGAAAATAGGTGTTGACCATGACGGGAACCACGCGGCAACTCGAGTTAGGAAGGAGAAACTTGAGCACGCGCGCGAAGGCGTGACCCAATCCGCCGTCGTAGCGGGTCGTCCTTGAATAGGCGGGATCGAAGCCGTTATCCATCAAATCCGCAAGCAGGCCTTTAGCCAATTCGCTATCGATGTCGTACCGCGTCCGATTGTCCGACTTGGCTTGATTGAGATACCCGAGACTGGTGCTGGCTTCGGCCTCGTCGCCGATAAAAATTGTGAACGGCGGCGTATTGTCATCGAGAATGTTCTCGTGCTGGTCGTCGCCGACAAGAACGAGAACATCCGGGCGCAAAGCTGCTACTTTTTGGCGCAGATCGCCGATGGCGTCCATGCAGCGACGCCACTTGGCCCACTTGACCTCGCCGGTCTCCTTCTCGAGCTCGGGCTTGTTCGGCAACTTTTCCGCCTCGCGCATGCGCAACAACTTCCATTGATCCGGGTCGAGCATCAACTGCGGCGCATGGGACATCGCAAAACAACCAACAAGATTTGCCATCTTCTTTCTTTCTAGGCGTCAACCGCTGTACGCATGGTTGGGTCGAACTTACTACAGCGGACGTTTAAGGTTCAAGCTGACGACGGAAACTTAAAATCGTTCAAACCGTTCAAATCGTTCAAGCCGTCCGTCATAGCGGACTTGATCCGGCTATCCAGCACGAATCGTCTGGCGTTGAACTGTTGAACCTGGAACGGCTCGCCGCTATCGGCGAGCCTAGTAGCATGTGCACGGTTCAGCATGGTATGTATACGCCGCGTTTTGCCGCGAGAGTTTCAGCGCGAGACTTGTATCGATGCAAGGCCTATTCTATAGGGTTTCATGAGGAGACAGGAGCGGGGAAGATATTGCTGCCGAGGTAAGAATCATGATCTCTAAGGAAGAAAATAATCTTCTCACCCAAACCGGACCGCAGACCCCTTGCGGCGAGCTCATGCGGCATTATTGGCAGCCCGTGGCGCTTGCGGAAGAGCTGCCGCCAGAGGGCGCGCCCTTGAAGGTAACGATCCTTGGTGAGGAGTTGGTGTTGTTCCGCGATGAGCAGGGGCGTCCGGGGTTACTGGGACTGCATTGTTCTCATCGAGGAACGGATCTGAGTTATGGACGGGTCGAAAACGGCGGGCTTCGATGCGTTTATCACGGCTGGCTCTACGACGTCTGCGGCAAGGTGATCGAACAACCCGGCGAACCCGGCGGCGGAGCGAACAAGCATGAGATCCGCCATCGCGCCCACCCCTGCACGGAGGCAGGCGGTGTCATTTTTACCTACATGGGGCCCGGCGAGCCGCCGTTGCTGCCCAACTATGAATTCCTGACGGTGCCTGATGCGCAGCGTACGGTGACAAAGATTTTCTACCGGTGCAATTATTTGCAGGGCAACGAAGGCAACATCGATCCGGTTCATCTATCTTTCCTGCACCAATTTCTTTCGGAGGCCAATGTCCCTTTGCAACGGGTCGTTCAAGGGAGCGATGCCACCGACAATACGCTGCTCGGCAAAGACATCGCGCCGACGATAGAAGTGGAGCTGACCGATTTTGGCTTGAGGATCTGTTCCCTGCGCGCATCCGGCGGGGACAAGACCTATTTGCGGGTCACCAACTTCGTTATGCCCAACCTCGCTGCTTTCGGCGGTTCCACCGTCGGCGAAGGATACTCGGTTCACTGGCACGTGCCCATCGACGACACCAGTCATTGGAAATACGTCTTCATGTTCAGCCGGGAAAGAGCGCTGGCGCCGGAGCTGCGGCACAAGAGCCGCGCCGAGCTGACTGCCGACTATCGGCTGGACCGCAGTGGCGCCAATCGTTACCAGCAGGATCGCGAGTCGATGAAGACCAAGACCTTTACCGGCATGGGCTACAACTTTCAGGCGCACGACGCCTTTGCCACGGAAAGCCAGGGCACGATTCAAGACCGCACCGCGGAACATCTCGTCACCTCTGATAAAGCGATTATCGCCGCGCGCAAGCTGTTGTTGAACGCCATCAACGACGTCAAGGAAGGTCGCGACCCGCGGCACGTGGTGCGAGATCCAAACACGAATCGTTTTTTGCATCTGCAAGTATTCTCCGAAATGATTGCTGCGTCGGCGGATTGGAAAGAGCATGCCAAAAAGCGAATTGCCAAGAGCGAGCGTGTCTCGAATCCATGATTGATCCATGCGCCGAAAAATAGTGCCGCAGAGAGCGGCTCCACGCCGCTGGAAAGGGAACATTCAAATGATGCTCAGGAAAAAATCGGCTCTGGTTCTTTTTCTGCTGGTTTTTTTACCGGCGAGTCTTTTCGCTCAGCAACGCTACATGATCGGGTACGCCGGATTCGCCGGCTTTCAGGCGTCCATGTGGGCTGTGAAGGATCTGGGGTTGCTTAAAAAGCACGGTCTTGATGGCGAAGCGGTGCTGGTTCCTGGAACCAGCCGCCAGATACAAGCGCTTGTCGGCGACAGCATCCAATTCGCGCATGTCGACGCCGCGGGTCATATTCGGGCAGTAATGCGCGGAGCGGATATCGTGATGGTCGCAGGCTCGCTGAACAAATTTCCATTTAGTTTCGTGACCCAAAAGGAAATTCGTAAACCGGCCGATCTCATCGGAAAAAAGATTGGTATCGTTGGATTCGGCGGCGCCAACGATCTGGCTGTAACTCTGCTGCTCAAAGAGTGGAACGTTCCCCGTGATAAGGTCACGGTTTTGCAGGCCGGCGGAGGCGCGAACCGGCTGGTCGCGCTATCCACCAAGGCACTCGACGCCACGGTGCTGTCTCACCCGGAGCTGGGCGAGGCGCTGCGGATGGGCCTGAACGAGCTGGGCAACCTGAACGAATTTAAATCGGCTGATTATCCCATGACCGCTGTCGCCGTGCGCCGTTCCTTCATGGGACAAAATCGTAACGCGGTAAAACGCTTCCTTATGGCCTATGCTGAAGCAACCTACCAATTCATGACCGATCAAGAAAAAGGAATTTCCGTCTTAAAACATCGACTGAAGCAGGACAATCCGAAAGCTCTCGAAGAGACCTATAGATATTTTGCGCCGCAGTTCTCTTTTCCGACGCGAGTCTCCCACGCTGGATTGCAGAACACTTTGGAATTGATCGCGAAAGAGAATCCCAAACTGGATGGCAGTTTAAGTAAATATCTCGACGAAAGCGTTCTCGACGAGTTGGAGAAGGAAGGGTTCTTCAAAAAAGTGTCGGTAAAATAATTGTTCAACCGTTCAGAAAATGATTGTTCAACAGTTCACATGTTCAACGGTTCAACGCCAGACAATTCTAACGGATTGAACGACTGGATCGTTTGAAACAGTCTTTTCTGACGTTGAACTTTTGAACGGTTGAACCTTGAACCGGATCGACCGCGGAGGCGTTATGCTATCCAAAATCCAACACGTCGCCATCGTCAGTGAAAATTTCGTGCGCGAGGCCAAGTTCTACGAATCGATCTTGGGTATGAGACGATCCAAGCCGGGCTCGGCCGAAGAAGAAAAAGCGGTCAAAACCAACTATGCGCTGAGCGTCAGCGACGGCTACGTCGGCATGACTATTATCGGTAGAAAGCCGGGATACAATCCAGGGCTGCATCATTTCGGCATCGACGTCGATGATGTCGAAGAAGCTTGCGCGCGCATCAAAACAAATTATCCGCAAATCGCCGTGCTCAAGCGGCCGTCGAACCGCCCCTTCGCAACGCTCGGCGCTCACGACCCTGAGGGTAATTACTTCGATCTCACCCAGGAAGGGATGGCGAATCGCCGCGATGTTTATGTCGAGAAGGCGCGCGAAGAGCCGCGGCGCATTCATCACATCAGACTGCGCGTGATGAATCCCGGCCCTATCGCCGCCTTCTACCGCGACCTCTTCGATTTAAAGGAAGAAGAAAAAGCGCTGGAAGACCCCAACTATTATCTGACCGACGGCAAGGTGACGCTGATCATCGCGCCGTGGAAAATGACCGACTTCGAGGGCGCGGGTATCGACCGGCCGGGATTGGAGCATTTGGGTTTCAAAGTGGAAAGCGTTGACCTGGTTAAGAAACAACTGGCCGCGCTGCGCGAGTCGGACCCGGACATGCGCGAACGAATTGTCAGCGAGCCCAAAGAAGGAGAACGCAGGCTTGCTCTGATCGCGTCGTGCCGGCACGGTCAGCATCAGTTTTCCGATCCTGACGGCGTGTTCATCGATATCGCGGAGGGATACGAAAACAGAAGATCGCCCTAAACATCAGCAAAGACAGCGTTTAAATTTGGGGTGTTGGAGTGACGCATCCCGGCTTGGGGCGTGAGGTCTACTTTTTTTTATCCGGCTTGAGAAAAGTTGTCCAGACAATCACAGCGATGCCGCAAACGATCAGCGGTGCTCCCAGGCTCGGTATCGAAAATGCCAGGCCGGCTCCGATCACGAAAATCCATAATCCGACTGTTGCTAGGCTAATCGATGGCTTAGCCCGCTTCACTCGCTCACTTTTCTGGACTTTACTGGCGTCTTCCTCGACGATGGCGGAAGCGGCTTTCCTCACCTCTTCCTGGAAACCGAGGTCCGCTTCCCGGTTTAACCCCGCACCCCGGAGAAGCCTTTCGACCTCTTCTTCCCGCTTTTGCCGTTCTGAGTTCATCGGACTTACCTACAGTGTTTCTAAAATTCGTTCGAGTGTCAATATTGTTGAAGCCGGTCTCGAAGAATTCTGCGGCCGTTCTGATCTTTCGTTATTTTAATCTTGTTCAGTACTCAAACGCGGAAATATCTACCCCTTCCCTGTTCTCTATCGACACTAGCGCGAGCGGGGTAATTTAATCACTTTTCCCGAACTGATTTGGTTGTTCAACTCGACTTGATTTAAAATCGCCACGTCTTCGGGCGTGAACGGCTCGGGCAAGCTCTTGGGAAGCAGTTCGCGGAAGCGCGCTTGTCGGGAGACGGGTTCCAGCACCAGGCGAACCGGCTCTCTATTCAATATCCGCGGATCTTGGACTGCACCGAAACCCTGCATGGTTTGCAGAAACACCTTCTGAAAGACACTGAACGCCTGCGGCGCGGTGTAGCCGATAAAATGGTAGATGGTGTCCCGATATTCGATAAAGTAAACCATGATCCTAGCCACCTGGCCGTTTTCCATCTGCCCGTCCGCGACGATCGCAAACGCCGGCAAGCCATTGGAGCGCATCGGTGTGCGTTGAATAACTTTCAGCCCAGGCTGGTTGAGAAATTTGGCGGCGGCGGTCTCCAAAGATTTTTCTCCGGTCGAGGTAAAGCCTAAAATCGCCCGGTTCTGACCCTCCACCATGACGACTTGCGTCGGCTGGTTAACGACCTTGAATCCTCGCGGCACGGGAAAGCGAAAGCGCAAATCCGGGTGGTAGAAAACATCGCCTTCGACAAAGCCCTGGCGCGGATCTTCGCCGAGCACCAGGCCGTCAATGGCATTAAAGTAATGGGAATCAACCGGCTGCCGCCGCTTTTCGACAGGCAGTCGCGCGGTCAGTTCTCTGATGCGCTCAATCCGGTCACCGGGATTGGGATGCGTGGAGAGAAAGTTGGGCATCCCTTGTCCTTCCTTCTCTTGAACCCGGTTGAGAGTCTGAAAAAAAGAAATCGCCTCGCGCGCGTCATACCCGGCCAGGGAGCTGTATTCGACACCCAGTTGATCGGCTTCCAATTCGTCCTCGCGGCTGTAGCGAAGAAAAAGCAGCTGCGCGGCCATGCCGCCAAGATTCAGGATGTCCTGGGCCGGAAGACCAAGCACTCCCTGGCCGAGAAGAGCGCCGCCGAAAAGAAGTCCCTGACCTAATTTTTGCTGCCAGGCCTGACGCGCTGCATGACGCGCCGTGATGTGGGCGATCTCGTGCGCCAGCACGGTGGCGAGTTGGTCCTCGTTGTTCAGATGGCTGAGCATTCCCCGCGTGACATAGATATATCCCCCAGGAAGCGCCATGGCGTTGATGACCGGGCTGTCAAGGACGGTGAAAGTAACCGGAGTCTTGCGAAATTGCTCCTCAGCTCCCGGCCGCCGGAGGTGACTGGTTGCGAGGACGCGGTTGCCGACCTCCGTTACGTAGCGCTCCAGTTCAAGATCCCGATAAAGACCGAAAGTAGCCGCCACTTGCTTACTGGCTTGCTTGCCGAGTTCAGTTTCCTGCTGCCAAGTGTAGCCCAGATACCGTCTTTCGCCGGTAGCGGGAATGATACCCGAGGTGCAGCCGGCATAGATAAAGGCGGTTAGGAGAAGCGACAAGGCCTTGAACTTCGCCTTACGGCGAAAATAAACCAGCATATACGGAGTATACAACTGTCGATGCGGCGCTGTAATAGGGGAGACATAGGCAAAATGTGGGTTGCGACTTGACCTGGCCGGGTATTGCGTGTTTTTCATAAAGCGAGGACGGTCCATATGGATAATTTGCTGTTCTGGTTGGTGTTTATCTTCTCGGCGATCACCTTGTACCGGCTACTGTCTCGCCGGGCCGCTACCCCGAAAGCGAGAGTAGCGGCGATGCTTAGACGCTACCGCGCCCTGGAAAGAACCGGGCTTTCAGAGCAGGATTGCCTCTTGCAGATTTTGACGACTCGGAAGGATTGGAGAAGGCTCCCGCATCGCTTTCTCGTCGCAATCGTCTCAAGGTTTCGTACTAAGGAAGACGTCATGCGTTTCGTTTCGCTTTCGGAGGATCAGGGCCACCAT
>WHTF01000154.1 GCA_009379725.1 Deltaproteobacteria bacterium | reverse complement strand
AGCTGATCCCGGCTGTATCGGCATGGCAAAGATCAAGAGCCGTTTCGGCGAGTCTTTGTAAAATCAATTCCGGTGAATCGGCCATGATCTGCGCCAGCGTTATCAAAGCTTCATTTTCAGCTTCATAGTCGGGAGACCTACAGGCTCGATAAAGAAGCTCCGAATTTAAAACGACATCTTCCAGACTGAATGGCAACTCATTTGTATTCATGCGGCCTCCGAGCAAGCGCTTTAACGAGAAGCGCTCATAGGTCACTAGGTGTAGAGAGGTAGCGACGCCGGTCAAGAATCGGTTCAGATACTATGTTTTTCATTTTCGCTATACAAGTGCGAGGAAGACTCAAAAACGGATCTGAAAAGTACCGACAACGTGACGAACACAGGCGGCTTGTGATACATCAGAGCTGATAAGCGACGGCGTGTAAAAGTTTATCCGTTCGATTGTTAAAACCAGAGCGATAACGCAGGGAACGGTCGCGACTGTTCCCTATAAAAATACGGCAAGAGGAGGTGTAACATGCTGCGAATTCAAGGGATAAGCAAGGAAGAAGCTCCGGAAGAAGTGCGCAAGGTTTTTGAGGAACAGGAGAAACAGTATGGGTCGATTCTAAACACTGCGGTCGTTTATGGTCTTAGACCGACGATTCAGCAGGGGGTCCAGGCGCTCCAGGCCGGCATTCTAGCTTCAGGACTCATCGAGCGCGATTTGCGCCATCTGCTTTGCATGAAAGCGGCGAGCATCAACGGCTGTCCCTATTGAATTGACATCAACGCATCCAGTGGGATGCAACATGGAGCATCGGCGGAGAAGGTCGAAGCGGCGTTGGCAGACTACCGCAAGAGCGATCTGTTCTCGCAGCGCGAAAAGCTCGCGTTGGAGTTGTGCGAGCGGATGACTTACACCAAAAAGCGGGTAACCGATCGCTTCTTTAAACGCCTCAAGCGCCATTTCAGCGAGGAAGAGCTGGTGGAACTGGCGACGATCATTGCCCTGGAAAATTTCCGCAGCAAATTTAATCCGGTGTTTGCGGTCGAATCGCAGAACTTCTGCCCGCTGCCGGCGGTTAAAACCGTCGCGGCGGACGCGGCGCGCCGCCTGCACGAATAGAAAAATCGAAGCCTTAAAAAGACAACTCCCGGTTTCTCGCCAGTCAGTTTACATGCCCGCTGCCTGGCGCTTGAACAACTGGCATGACCGGCAACTGACTGTTCTCGAACTGGCGTGGTTGTACCGGCTGGTCACGTATTTGCACTGGAGGCACTACTGGAGGCACTGTTGTTGCTAGAGACTTATTCTTATGCCAGGACACGCGCCATCGGTTGTTCGCCATTAGAATCCCCTGGTCGCTGTGAGGAAATTAACCGTGCGACAAGTCAATGAAGACTTGATCATTTGGAGAAAGACGACGCTTGCCTGCGGCGACGCGATGCTGAGTCGCTGCCGTTTGAAAAGCCAGTGCCAAGCGCTGACGGTCTTCGTTGTTGGAAATACCGGTTTGGAAAAGGTGCTTACGAATTGCCCTGATTTCTTCCTCCACAAAAAATGCCGCATCATAAAATCCGAGAAAAAAATTCAGGTCGGGTATGTGCCTTTGCGAATCAGAGGAGAGATCAGGGGCGTCTATCTGAAATGGCATCATGCAGTATCTTTCGGGCATCGTGTGGCATCTCTTTTTGTCGCCTCAGCCGCCATGCGGTCCCTCTCAGGAGCAGCGGTTCTACTGCAGGCAGGTTACGCGACCGCTCAACCGATCGCCGCGTTAGAGTACCGGCGTTGGGGTGTCTTGAGGAAGAGTTTATACCTTTCAGAGGAAGTAACCGGAGCAAAAACAGTTGAAAATTTTTGGCGCGAGGATCTCATCGTTTCAAGAGGAACGGAAGGATACCGAAAAAGACGCGCGTTCTTGCGGGCGCTGGCGTGCTTGTTCAAATCGCTGCACAAAGACAAAATTTATCACAACGACCTCAAAGCTTCTAATATTCTCGTCGGCAGGGCGGGATCAGCCGAAAACCCTTTTGTTCTCATAGATCTGCAAGGCCTAAGAAGGTGTTTCTATGTCAGCAAGCGCCGCAGGATAAAAAATCTCGCTCAGTTGAATCGGACACTCGGAGTTTTTGCGACAAGGACGGAGAAGCTCTATTTTGTCAAAGTATACGGAGAAGATCGACCATCGAATCGAATGAGGAAAAGAGATCTTGTACAAAGCATTCTCGTGGAAACAAGCCGGCAATTTTTAAAGGGAAGATTGCGCCGCAGCCAGTGGCCGGAAAAAAAGTTTAACGTCATCAGCCGCTACACGCCTGGCCAATAAAAGGTGATTTCGACCCTGCGAGCTGTTGCAATTCACCTTCCTTCAGAATCTCACATTAGGCCAGTTGCAATTTTGTCTCATCTCAAGTACACCTTCTCATGAAAACGATAAGCCGTTCGCCTGCAGATCTGCGGCACGATACTTGCGCCCCAGTTTTAGAAAATGGCCAGCAGGCGACGTTGAGGCTGGTGAAATTTACGCAGGAGGAAATTCTATGAACAGATGTTTTTTTGTTGTACTCGCAGGTGTGCTTATGGGTTTGGCTGGTTACGGCTTCGCGGCAGAATCGAAATCGTTCAACGTCAACATGGTCAACGCCGATCGCAAGGAAGTCGGCAAGGCTACCCTGACCGAAACTCCCAACGGGGTCCTGGTCCAGGTTCAGCTACGTGAGAAACCGCCCGGGATATCCGCCGGCACGCACGCCATTCACATCCACGAGGTGGGAAAATGCGAGCCACCGTTCAAGTCCGCCGGCGGACATTTCAATCCGTTGGGCAAAAAGCACGGGTTTTTGGACAAGCAGGGAAAACACGTAGGCGACTTGCCCAATATTCACGTACCGCAGAACGGTTCTCTCACAGTCGAATTTCTGGCGCCGCAGCTTACGCTGAGCGGCGGCAAGGCCAGTTTGCTTGATTCGGACGGATCTTCGCTCGTGATTCATGCCGGCGCCGATGATTACCGTACCGATCCTGCGGGAGACTCAGGCGACCGTGTTGCGTGCGGCGTTATCGAAAAGCAGTCCAAATAGCTGTTGCGTCGTTAGGACCGCAGTGACCGGCCCATTTTTGGCTCAACATTTTGCTCACGCTGCTGGGCTATGTCCCCGGTATCATCCACGCGCTGTACGTCATTCTCAAGCATTAAGAAGAGAACAGAAACTAACCCTTGCCGCCCGGACCTTTCCCTTCCGGATTTGTCAGTGCCAGAAAAACATTGTTGCCCGCTCGCTGTATCAAGAAGAGCAGGTTGGAGCCGGGTTTCGCTTCATCAAGAGTCTTGCGCAATTCAGCAGCGTTGGCGATTTTCTGGCGATTTATTTCCAGGATCACGTCGCCGCGCTGAAGACCGGCTTCCGCCGCGACGCTTTGAGGTTGAAGCGAGGTAATGACAACTCCATCGGCGCGATTCAATCCCAGACTTTTAGCCAGTTCAGGTGTCAGGTTCTGAACGGTCAGTCCCAGCTTGCCCGCTTGAGGCGCGGAAGCAACCACCTCATCCTCTTTCAACTCGCGTATCTTCACCGTGAGGGGAATGCGCTTTTTGTCCCTCAGAACCGTCACTTGCGCGCTCTTGCCGACTTCGGTTCGAGCGACCGCAATCGGCAGGTCGGTTGATTCCTGAATTTTTTGTCCCTGGTATTCGACGATGATGTCGCCTGCCCGGATGCCTGCTTCAGCCGCTGGACTTTCCTCCACGACGTTTGCAACCAGGGCGCCACGACCTTCTTCCAACCCGAGAGCTTTGGCGATCTCGGGCGTGACTCTCTGGATGCTCACTCCCAACCAACCTCGCGTGACCTTTCCTTTCTTGATCAGCTCAGGCAAGATTTCTTTGGCCAAATCGACTGGGATGGCGAAGCCGATACCGATGTTGCCTCCCGTTCGGCTGAAGATCGCCGTGTTGATGCCGACAACCTGGCCGCGCAGGTTTACTAAGGGCCCGCCGGAATTTCCCGGATTGATCGAGGCATCGGTCTGGATAAAATTGTCATACGGGCCGGCGCCGATATGCCTGCCTTTCGCGCTGACGATTCCGACCGTCACCGAATGATCCAACCCGAAAGGGCTTCCCATCGCCATTACCCACTCGCCGACGCGCAGTTTGCTCGAATCTCCTAGTGGAGCGACGGGCAGATCGCCTTTTTTGTCGGTAACCCGCAACACCGCGATATCCGTCTTTGGATCTCTGCCCACTACTTTTGCTTCGAGTTCTCTCTGGTCGTGAAGTTTAACCGTTATTTTTTCCGCGTTCTCGACAACGTGCGCGTTGGTAATAATCAATCCTTGTTTATCGATAATGAATCCGGATCCCAGGGCGGTTTGGGGACGGCGCGGTGCTCCGCGGTCGCCGAAAAATCTGCGCCAGAATTCGTTGAATTGATCGTTCTCTCCGAATGGCTGGGGACCGGGACCACCGAATGGGTTCGGTGCAGGCTGCTCCTGGGGCACCACCTGAGTCGTCGAAATATTCACGACGGTGGGCGCCAACTTATCAGCCAACATCGCGAAATCCGGCAATGTTTGAACCGGCTGCTCCTTGCCTGCTTGCGCTGCTACAGCAGGGGCCGGGTTCACAACGGCATAGCCCAGCGATAGAAGCAAAACGACGACACACAAAGTTTGTCTAATTACTTTTGGCTCTTTACGAGATGACATTTGTCTTCCTCCACCCATAGGAAAACTATGGGTTGATAGATTATCGCGCTCATTGAGCACTGCCTTAACTTAAAAGGAATTCGAATAAAAACGCAAGTATTGTGCCCTTCACGAGCAGAAGATTATCTATTCGCCATCATATCGGTTTTAAGAAAATCGATAGTAGTTGTAACTTGGGTGGCACAAAATCGGCGGTGTTCTGAAATCGAGACGCCGGCGAATGCCAGATGCCCCAGATGCAATGTTGCTTATCTTAAACCATCGCGAAGTCGAGCCTCTTTCTCATCGATCTCGATTTGCGGCAAGTTTTTTTTATTTAACCTTAGGGCTGGTACCCCAAAGTTCCTTTAAAAAGCCGCTTTTCTCCAGATCCAAGGCGAAGGTGTTATCGAAAAGTTCGTCAGGTTTCTTTTTCACGTTCACTCCTATCGCGCGCGCGTTCTCCAGACCCTCCGCGACCGCATCCCGGGGTATGATGAGCGAACGGTTCACAATAGATCGAGCATAGGTATCGTAGGCGGACTTGAGCGCGACGTCGTCCGTCAAACGCAGCGCCTTGCTGATCGAACTTTTCGCCTTGTCCGGGTTGTTCTCGGCAAAATACACGGACTCCGCCATGCCGGCGACGAAACGTTGTACCAAGCCGGGCCGTTCCCGGATAATTTTTGCCGGCGCCTGCAGAGCGGAGTACACCGACGATGCCTTCAACGTTCTAAAGTCGAAGATCACATTGAACCCCTCTCGCTGGCCGCGGACTTCCAGCGGCGGAGTGACCAGCGCCGCCTGAACGATGTCTGCTTTCATTGCGTTATAAGGTTCGAGTTGACCCCGCCCGCCGACCGGACGAATACCGACGTCGTTCGCTAAATTAAACCGTTTGATAAAATCCTTTGCCAGCCTGTCGATGAGCCGCCCCGGAGTATTGATTCCTATCGTCGAACCTTTCAAATCCTCGGGTCTTTTGATGTCTTTGCGTGCCAGAACCACCCATGGAATGCCGATCAGCGGCGCTGCGACCAATTTGGCTTCGATACCCGAGGCAAGGCCGGGAATCGTCGCTTCGCCGGCACAGTATAAAAAATCTATCTCGCCGGCCGACAAGGCGGCCAACGACGTACCGCTGCCGCTGATGGAAATAAATTCGACCTGCAGGCCGTATTTACTAAACAACCCGTGGTCGACGGCGGTATACAGGTGCATGAAACCACCAGAGATCGCGCAGGTGGCCACCCGGGTCTTTGTCGGAGTTTCGCCTTTCTTGGCTAAATAGGGATTTGCCGCCGCGGTTGCGGCGGAAGCCAGGCCGTAGGTTAAAATCAAGAGTATCGTTCCCATACATTGAATGATCCGGTCGCCAAGCTCGAACCGATATGGGTGCTGGAAAATTTGTCTTCTCGTAATCATGGAGTCTCCTTAACTCAGTCCCCGCCAAAGTTCTTTTCTGCCTTGTGCCGTTGAGGTAAGCACCGGGTATCATCTCTCTCGATACCGTACTTAGCGGCTTTGGGTCAATCTGCGTCAACTCCGCGCTCGCTTGCCTTACGCTAGTAAACAATCGCCATTTCGGCTCTTCATTCCTTGACAGAGTCGTTGTTCCTCGAATAGATCAGAACAGAAAGGAGTTTTCTATGCGTGGCACGATAACAACAGGCGTCACGAAAAGGAGACCGAGCGATGATCGAGCTTTACCATAACGATATGTCGGTGTGCGCTCAGAAAGTACGGCTTGCGCTGGCGGAGAAAAAGCTCGCGTGGCACGGGCATCATTTAAACCTTCGCGCCGGCGATCAACAGAAGCCTGAATACTTAAAGCTAAATCCCAACGCGGTCGTACCGACCTTGGTCGACAACGGCAGCGTGATCATCGAATCGACCGTCATCTGCGAATATCTTGAAGACACTTATCCCGAGCCGAGGCTGCGTCCCGCCGATGCCGCGGAGCGCGCGCGCATGCGTCTTTGGACCAAGCAGCTCGACGAGGGCGTGCATGCTGCGACCAGCGTGGTAAGCTCGGCGATCGCCTTTCGTCACCAAAAGCTCGCTCAGGGGATGGAGGCGCTGGAAGCGTTTCATAAGAAAATGCCGGATCCCGTCAAGCGCGAGCGGAGTTGGGAGAATATCACCCAGGGCGTTAAGTCGCGCTTCTTTGTCGACGCAGTGAAGCGTTTCGACCACTTGCTCGGCGATATGGAGACCTCCCTGTCGAACGGCCCCTGGCTTGCGGGCAAGGAGTTTTCGTTGGCCGACATCGGCTATGCGCCATACATCACCCGGCTCGACCACCTGCAAATGCAGTTTCTCTGGGATGACCGGCCGCGTATTGCCGGTTGGTACGATCGTCTGCGCGAGCGCGGGTCATATGCACAAGCGCTCGAAAAATGGTTTAACGCCGCTTATTTGCCGCTGATGAAAGAAAAAGGTGCCGAGGTTCAGTCGCGCGTCAAGGTAATCGTCGCCGGCGAGCGATCCTAGGGCGCCGGGTGCTATTCCGACAGAATACCTGCGCATCGTCGTCATGAAAGGAGACAAGGGATGAAACTCGATCGCGGCTTTTTCTTGATGACTGCTCTCATGATCATGGGATACGAGTCGATCAGCAGACGTTTTCGGAGGGGCGGAACAAATGGACAGACTTAAAAACCGAGTCGCCATTATCACGGGCGCAGGGCAGGGCATCGGCAGAGCCCTGGCGCTGGGGTTGGCGCGCGAAGGCGCAAGGGTGGTGATCGCCGACATCAATCAAACGAGCGCCGCATCCGTGCAAAGCGAAGTCGAAGGCGCGGCCGGAATAGCCCTGGCGAGCACGACCGACGTCTCGGACGAGCAGTCCGTTCAAGCCATGGTTGAGTCATCTCTGCGCGAGTTTGGAAAGGTTGACATTTTGATCAACAACGCCGGAATCTTCCCTGTCAGCTCGGTGGAGGAGATGAGCGAAGACGAGTGGGATCGTGTCATCGGCACCAACTTGGTAGGCGCGTTTCTGTGCTCCAGGGCGGTGGCAAACAAATTCATCGAGCAGGGAAGCGGCAAAGTTATCAGCATCACTTCGGGACGAGCGTTGCAGGGCGGCAGGAATGCCGCCCACTATGCCTCTTCGAAGGCCGGTATCATCGGCTTTTCCAAGGCGCTGGCGTTAGAGCTGGCGCCGTATCAGATTACCGTCAATGTCATTTGCCCCGGTATTACCGATACGGCCCAGCCTCGCGGGCACCTGAGCGAGGAACAAATTTATGCTCAAGCGCAGAAGATTCCTTTAGGCCGAATCGGCCAGCCGGAAGATCTGGTTGGCACGGCCGTTTTTTTGGCAAGCGAAGCCGCCGCCTTCATCACCGGTCAGACGGTCATCGTCAATGGCGGCAGCATCATGGGGTGAGTCGATTTTCGAGATGAGGCTGAAACCATGGCAAACAAGATTGCTGTAGTCACAGGGGGCGCGGGAGGCATCGGCAAGGCGGTCGTATCACGTTTGGCCCGGGCCGGCTTCGATGTCTGTATCGTCGATCAGAACGACAAAGCCGGGCAAGAGCTGGTCGAACTCATGCGCCAGCAAAAATACAATGCCGAATTCTATCGAGTCGATTTGAAACGAGCGGCAGAGATCAAAATTCTGTTCGATAGCATCTACGGAAAGTTTCAACGCATCGATGTGCTTGTCAATCTCGCCGGCGGAACTCTTCACAAACATCCGATAACGGAATTCCCGCTATCGGAATGGCGCGAAGTGATCGACGTCAATTTAAAAGCCACGTTTCTCTGTTGCCAGGCGGTAAGTAAAGGTATGCGCGAAGCCAAAAGCGGCGTCATCATCAACACCTCATCCAATTTCGGTATCACGGGTAGCGCGGGACGGACGGCATATTCGGCCGCCAAAGCGGCGATCATCGCTTTTACCAAGTCGCTGGCTCTGGAGATGGCGCCCTATGGCGTGCGCGTCAACACGATTGCGCCCGGCCTCACGGCAACAGAACGGGTCATGGCGGTTCACAGTGACGAGGAATGGCGGCGGTTAAGCACGAGCATGCCTTTGGGCCGGGCCGGACAACCCAGCGACATCGCCGAAGGCGTTAATTTTTTGGCCGGCGACGAAAGCGCCTTTATGACGGGGCAGTTGCTTCACGTCAACGGCGGCATGGTTTTTAATTGAGATCGCACACACAAGCACAGAATTCGACCAGTTCACAGCGGATAACCAGGCAGAGTTCGACTAAACGGAGCGGGTTGGCAAGACTTCGGATGATGCATTCGCCGCGACAGACTGTGTGGAACTGGCCGTCGGCTAGTCCTCAAATAAGTGCTTAGCGGACAATAGAAATGCGGGAATAGATTTCGA
>WHTF01000153.1 GCA_009379725.1 Deltaproteobacteria bacterium | reverse complement strand
TAGAATGCATCCATGTCAATGTGGAGATACCAACCCATGTTTTTGCGAGTATACGGCTTGCAGCGCCGCAACGGAAATCGTGACTCAGCCCAGATCGGGCAGTAAAGATGGATGCCGTCAACCATTCCGGAGGATCGTTCCCTGATCGTGCTGCCACCGATCATCAGGGTTAATCTTCGCGCCGCTTGCCTCTGAAGGCGGAAAAGAACACAGCCAGCAGGGCGCAGGCGTTGATAATATGAACCGTGTAATTAAACGAGCCGATGACCGACTCCGGCATTGCGCTCCAGCTTTGCGGCGATTCGGTCTGCGCCGGGCTCAGGCCGGCGGCAGACAACATGGCGCTGAAAACCGTCGCTGCCATCGCCACGCCGATGGCGCCGCCGGTGCGCGCGGTGGTCGCGATCATGCCGGCAGCGGCGCCTACCTTATCCGGGTTCACGGCGCCCAAAATCGCGCTCTGGTTGGGCGCGTTGAACAACGCCCAGCCGACGCCCCAGAGCGCCAGCGGCAGCATGATTCTGAGCAACGATGCCTGCAGGCCCAGCGATGCGACGAAAAACTGCGCCACAACGATGACGGCGCAGCCGATGGTACACAATAGGCGCGAGCCCACGCGATCCGACAGCGTGCCGGCGATAGGCGCCATGAACATGATGATCAACGAATCGGCAACGATGATCCAACCGAACTGAGACGGCGAGTAGCCCAAAAGATTTTGTAGATAAAAGGGTAAGAGGAAATTAATCGCCGAGAGCGTGGCGGTGATCAGAAACAGACTCAAAATGCCTGCGGTAAAAAGGCGGCTGCGGAACATCGATAAAATTAAAATAGGCGTTTTGGCTCTGCTTTCGGCAATCAAGAGAAAGACCATGGCCACCAGCGAGAGCAATAGCGTTAAAAGAAAAGTCGGATGGCGCCAGCCCAGCCGTGGAAGCAGATCGATGGCGTAGATGAACAGGCCGTTGGTCACAAGCAGCAGCAATGCGCCTGCGATATCGACCGACAGTTTTCCCTCGGCTTTGGTATCGGGAATGATTTTCCAGGCGAGATAGGCGCCCCAGAGCGCAATCGGCAGATTGATATAAAAGATCCAGCGCCAGCCGACGCTGTCGATGAGAAAGCCGCCGAGCGACGGTCCGGTGAGAAAGCCGATATGAAATGCCGTGGACGTAAGACCCAAAGCCCGGCCCCGTTCCTCGCGCGGCAGAGCGACTGATACAATGGCCCTGCCGTTGGCCGCGATCATCGCTCCGCCGATGGCCTGAATCGCTCTAAAAAAGATCATCTGGCCTGCAGTTTGAGAGAGGCCGCAAAGCGCGGAACCGATGATGAATACCATAAAACCGACGCTATAAAACCGGCGCCGGCCGAATAGATCGCCCAGCCGCCCCATGGTGATAATCAGGCCGATGAGGATCAGATCATAGATTAGAATCGTCCATTGAATGGTCGTGAAAGCCGTATGAAAAGTTTCGGTCAACGTCGGCAGGGCGACGGTAATTGCGCGTTGATCGAGACCCACCACAGTTTGCCCGAGGCAAACGTTCAACAGGATGAGCCGCAAGGTCCAGCGGGTTTTTTTGGGGTCGTCCAGTTGCATCATGCAGACATTTTTATTGGCTTCGGTCATTGGCCGGAGCGCAAAAAAAAACAACTTGCCTCAAGTAATCGACCGCTAATCTACCGCGTGGCAGAAACATGAATTTATCAGTCTTTGCTGCCGCCGCGAATCGCCGAGAAGATTACCGCAAAAAGGGCGAACAAATTGATCACGTGAACGGCTTGACTGAAGGCACCGAGAAATATCTCCGGCGATGCGCCCCAGCTTCCCGGCGATTCGATCTGTTCCAGCGGCATGCCGCCGGTGTAGAGGCCGTGGGTGAGCAAAGCCCCGGACAGGGCGATGCCGATAACGGCGCCGATCCGTGCCGTCGTGACGGTCATGCCGGAGGCGGCGCCGACCTTATCTCGGGGGACCGTGCCTAGGATGGCGCTTTGATTCGGAGAGTTAAAAATCGCCCAGCCTAAACCGGTCAAGGCTTGAGGAAAGATCATTTCGAATAGAGTCGATTGCCGATCGAGCGAAGCGATCAAAAACTGGCCGATCACGATGATGGTAGAGCCGATGGTGCAAAGCAGCCGGGAGCCGAAGCGATCGGAAAGGCCGCCGGCGACGGGCGCCACCATAATGATCACCACCGAGTTGGCAATGATGATCCAGCCCATTTGAGTCGGCGTGAAGCCCATGAGGCTTTGTAAATAGAAAGGCAGTAAAACGGCGATGGCGGACTGTGTTCCGGTGATAAACAGCAGGCTCAAATTGGCGGTGCTGAAGAGTCGATTACGAAAAAGATCCAGATCTAAAATCGGTGTTTTCACGCGCAGCTCGGTGCGGATGAAAAGGAACAGAGCCATGGCCGCAATGACAGCGAAAGACAGAACCAGCGGATGCGCCAAGCCGAGATGCGGAAACTGGTTCATCGCATAAACGAAACAGGTGTTGGTGATCAACAACAGGAGCGCGCCCAAGTAGTCTACTTGCACCGGTTCGTCGCTCGGGGCTCGGTCTCGGAGGATCTTCCAGGCGAAATAGGCGGTCGCTAAACCGGTCGGAACATTGACGTAGAAAATCCAGCGCCAGCCGATAGTGTCGATAATAAAGCCGCCGAGCGTCGGCCCGGTCATATAACCGACGTGATAGGCCATCGACGTTAAACCCAGCGCCTTGCCTCGTTGCGAGGCCGGCACCACGATTGACGCGATGGCCCGGCCATGGGCCATGATCATGGCGCCGCCCATTCCCTGAATGACTCGACAGGCGATCAACTGCGCCGGGTTTTGTACCAAGCCGCAAAGGGCAGAGCCGAAGGTAAAAAGCAGAAAGCCGATGATGTAGATCCACTTGCGGCCGAAAAGATCCCCTAACCGGCTTAGGGTAAGCACCAGGCCGATGACAGCCAAGTCATAAACCAGCAGGGCCCACTGAATGACGGATAAATTGGCATGAAAAACTTCGGTCAGCGTGGGCAGAGACACGATCATGGCCCGAGCGTTTATCGCGACCATAAAAAGTCCGGTGCAGACCAAGAATAGGACGAGACGCGGGTCTCGTCGCGCTTCGTTCGCACTGGTTGAATCAGCCATAGTTTTAGAAAGAAAAAAGGGAGGCAGCCGGATCCGACTGCCTCCCTGGACAAAGATCGCAGAGTGACGTTAAGAAGATTTGCGCGGTGGGGTTTCCTTTAGTTCCTGGCGAAGTTCATCTTTGCTCCGCTTCCGCTGATCGCTCTTCTTGCTCTTCATAATCTTGGCCGGGGGAGGAATTTCCTTTCGGACCCGCGCCAGGCAGGGAGGGATCTTTTTTCCTCGAGCCATTTTGAAGGCGGTTTTCAATGCAGTGTCCTCTCGGCCGTGCTCTCTTCCGACGGTGTTGAGCCGCCGCCATGGTTGAAGAGCAGGGCCTCTGCGTCAGCATCGATCCTGACTTTGTCGCCTTCCTGAAATTCTCCTTCCAAGACTTTAACCGCCAACGGATCTTGAATCAAACGCTGGATGGTCCGCTTCAGCGGCCGGGCGCCATAAGCCGGATCGTAACCCTTGTCGGCGAGCAAGTCCTTGGCCCGATCCGTAATCTCCAGCGCCATTTTCCTGTTGGCCAAGTTTTGGCGCAACCGTTTGAGCTGGATTTCGACGATGGATTTGATCTCGTCACGGCCAAGATTATTAAAGATAATGATTTCGTCGATGCGGTTGAGAAACTCCGGTTTGAAAGCGTCGCGCAAGGCCGCCGTCACTCGAGCCTCCATCTCTTTTCGATCCCCGTCGGCAAGCTCTTGGATATATTGGCTGCCCAGGTTCGATGTCATGATGATCACGGTGTTTTTGAAATCGACGGTTCTGCCTTGCCCGTCGGTCATGCGCCCGTCTTCGAGAATCTGCAGCAATGCATTGAAGACATCCGGGTGTGCTTTTTCGATCTCATCGAAGAGCACGACGGAATACGGCCGGCGCCGCACCGCTTCTGTGAGATAGCCCCCCTCTTCGTAGCCGACGTATCCCGGAGGCGCGCCGATGAGGCGAGAGACCGAGTGCTTTTCCATAAACTCGGACATGTCCAAGCGAACCATGGCTTGCTCGTCATCAAACAAGAATTCCGCCAGCGCGCGGCACAGCTCGGTCTTACCGACGCCGGTGGGTCCTAGAAAGATAAACGATCCGATGGGACGGTTCTCGTCCTGAAGACCGGCACGGGCGCGACGCACCGCATTGGCAACGGCATGGATTGCGCTGGTTTGCCCGACGACCCTGGCTTTGAGCCGATCCTCCATTTTGAGCAGTTTCTGAATATCGCCCTCGAGCATCTTTGAAACTGGAATGCCGGTCCACTTGGCGACGACCTCGGCCACGTCCTCGGCGTCGACCTCTTCCTTGAGCATCTTCTGATCTTTTTGCAGCTCGGCAAGTTTGAGATTGGCCTCCTCCAACTCTCTCTGGAGTTGGCTGAGCGTACCGTAGCGCAGTTCGGCGGCGCGATTCAGATCGCCGTCGCGTTGCGCCTTCTGCTCGTCGACTTTCGTGGCTTCGATCTTTTCTTTGAGCGAGCGAATACGCTGGATTGATTCCTTCTCGTTATTCCAATGACCCTTCAGGCCATTAGAAGTTTCCTTCAGGTTTTGGATCTCGCGTTCCAACTGCGCCAGACGCTCCTTGGAAGCCTTATCTTCTTCGCGCTTCAGCGCTTGCTTCTCGATCTCCAACTGGAGAATTTTTCGTTCGACCTCGTCGATTTCCATCGGCATGCTGTCGATCTCGATCCTCAACCGAGAAGCCGCTTCGTCGATCAAATCGATGGCTTTGTCAGGCAAAAAGCGGTCGCTGATATAACGATGCGATAAAGTCGCCGCGCTGATGATCGCTCCATCGGTGATGCGCACACCGTGATGGACTTCGTACCTCTCCTTGAGGCCGCGCAGAATCGCAATGGTGTCTTCCACCGACGGTTCGCCGACGAAGATCGGCTGGAAGCGCCGCTCCAGCGCCGGATCTTTTTCGATGCGCTTGCGGTATTCATCTAAGGTCGTGGCGCCGACGCAACGGAGTTCACCGCGCGCCAGTGCCGGTTTGAGCATATTCGATGCGTCCATTGCGCCTTCGGCCGCGCCGGCTCCGACCAGCGTATGAAGTTCGTCGATAAAGAGAATGACTTGACCGCTCGCTTCGGTGACTTCTTTAAGGACTGCTTTGAGCCGGTCCTCAAATTCGCCGCGAAACTTGGCTCCCGCGACCAGCGCGGCCAAATCCAGCGCCACCAGGCGCTTCTCTTTCAGCCCTTCGGGCACATCGCCGTTGACGATCCGCAAGGCGAGACCTTCGACGATGGCGGTTTTACCGACACCCGGCTCGCCGATCAGCACGGGATTGTTTTTGGTGCGGCGTGACAGGACCTGAATGACCCGGCGAATTTCATCGTCGCGGCCGATCACCGGATCCAATTTGCCTTTGCGGGCCAGCTCGGTAAGATCGCGGCTGTATTTCTCCAAGGCTTGATACTTCTCTTCCGGATTCGGATCGGTAATCCTTTGCGCGCCGCGAATGCCGACCAGGGCGTTTAAAATTTTGTCGCGGGTGGCTCCCAGTTCTTTAAGAATCTTCCCGGCTTCACCGGGATCCTGAACCATCGCCAATAAGAGATGCTCGGTCGATACGTATTCATCTTTCAGTGTTTCGGCCTCGGCTTCGGCATTTTCAATGGTTTTCTTCAGCCGCGGCGTAATAAAGGTTTGCGTAGCGGCGCCGGTAATTTGCGGCAGGCGATCAAGCGCCTTTTGCAGACGATCGGTTAGAGTGTTCATCTGCATAGATAATTTTTGCAGTAACGAGAGAACCACGCCCTCTTTCTGGCCCAGCAAGGCAAACAACAGGTGCTCGACGTCAATCGCCTGATGATTGCGCTTTTCCGCCAGCGCTTGAGCGTGTTGCAGGGCTTCCTGGGATTTTGTCGTCAATTTATCCAGTCGCATTATTTTCTCCTCGAACTAGATAAAAATAATCACGGTTGTGGAGCGTGTCAAGAAAAGCAGCAGTGATGAAGGGCGGTGTTGACGCTATCCCGGCCATTGAATCCTGCTTACCTGCTGCACCGACGGTAAGTAGTCACAAGTAAAACAATTTTCCTGAAGGGTCTACTGTAATGTGCTCGTCTAGAGGGGATCAATGAACGAGATTTTGGCGGGTCAAACTTGCAGTAGCAATCAACCCAGAGACTCAAGGGTCACTCCCCGCCCCTTGACGATTTCGAACTCATGCTGCGCCGGTTTGACATCGGTGCAACGCATTTTTTCGACGACGAGGCTGCGGGCGAGCTGTCCATCCTTCCAAATCATTTCCAAAATGATTGCTCCGGCGACGAGATACTCCTCGATACCATGCAGCGTACGCTCGCCGGTTCGGGGCACGCCGTAGGAAGTGAGAATGTTAGTCGTTGGCATCGAAGTGCGTAATAACTTAATGAGCAAGCGCGTTTGATCTTGAATGCGCATCGCGGTGTCGCGCAGCAGCACAAAGGGTCCGGCGGGATCTAATACCAGTCGTTTGGCCTCCAATCGATTGACGAAGCCGGCGAGATCGCCGATGGCTTTGTAAATGTCGATCTGGCGCTCTTTTCCCGCACCAGATAAAGAACTCAAATAGGTCCCCGCGTTGAGTATCGCCAACTCTTTCTGCTCGATATGTTTCTCTAGATCCCAGCCAAGGGAGGCGCCTTGTTCAAGAATATCCGCTGGACCTTCATCGGCCGCCACGTAGATGCCTTTTTCTCCCCGTGCCAGCCCTTCAACCAGGAATTGCAGGGCGAAGATTGTTTTTCCCGTTCCTGGATCTCCGGTAACAAGAATCGATCGTCCTTTGGGATAGCCACCTTCGAGAATTGGATCCAATCCTGGGATGCCGGTCGTTACACGTTCGGTTTGTATCATAATGATCCTTTTAACTTATTGTCATACTCACAGTACTTATATTTAAGTTTTTGCTTGTCGGTTTTGCGCTCGTTCAAGGGGTATTTGAAATCGCCGGTTCAATAAGATAGGGGAATGACCTAGCTTCGCCACTTTCTTTTTCGATCCGGCCCGGTATGCCATCTTCGAGCATTGGCACCGACCGTTCCCCATTTGGGACTTTGCGCGCGCCGGCTTTTTGATGTTTTTTCGCTCTCGAACTTCGCCGGCTTTTCCCGTGGCCCGGAGTGTCGCGGGCTTCGAGGTCCGGTTAACATCGGTTCACCGCGCCAAAAGGTCCTATGGCGTTCTCAAGCAACGCCTGTTTTTCCGCTAGCTGGGTCTGCAGCTCTTGAATTCGGGCGTTGAAGCTTTGTTCCATGCCACGTAATTCGGTCAGCTCTGCTTCAGCTTGTCGCAATCGCTCGCTCTCAACCGAGGAAGTCTGTTCTGCGAACCGCCGGATCGTCGCTTCCTGCTCGGCGATGCGCTGCCGCATGTACTCCGCCTCGAAATGGATCTTTTGCGCTTCCTCGTTGTGCCGTTCAAAAAGTGTTTGCTTGGTCTGGAGCTCGACTTCCCTTTGTTCTAATTGGCTCTCTAAAAGCTCGATCTCGGCGCGAGCTCCCGCGCGCATTTGTTCGGCTTGAGCGGACTGTAGTCGTTCCGTTTGCTTTTGGACTAGTTCGAGCTGAGTCTTCTGTTCGAGGATCTCGGTAATCCGAGACTTAGCTTGCTTGAGTTTAAAGTCGGTCTGGTTGGCGAGAGCCTGTTGTTCGTCAAGTTGGCCGCGCAATTCATCAATCACCGCATTTGAATCCGTCTGCAGACTGTTAAACACAGTCTGATGTTCATGCAGTAAACGATCTTTCGCCTCGATGGTCCTATGCAGGTCGGCTATTTCGTCAATGTAACCCTGACCGATCGCCTCTGCTTGGTTCTGTTCCAATAAATCGCCTAAGTCAGACTGCCGGCTTTGGAGCTGCCGCTCGAGATCGGCGATGGTACTTTGGCGTTCCTGAAGAGTATGCTGTATGTTTTCGAGCTGTGCATGCAGAGAATGAAGTTCGATCTGAAAGTCGTTGCGGGTTGGTTTGAGTTCCCGCGCCGCGAGCGTCTGTTCTTTTTGTTCCAGCTCGGCCCTAAGCAGCGCTAATTCAGATCGATGTTGATGCCGTAGGTGATCAGCTTCATGAGCGGCGCTTGCCTGTGCTCGCTTGACGTAAAGCTCCATCAACCGGATCTGGGTGAATAGAATCTCGATCTCGTTACGAAGCAGTGTTGCCGGATCGGTCTTGTGAGAAATCGATGAATTCATAGCAGCCTTCTAAATGAAGATCGGCTTGTCCGAGTCAAACTCGGATCGGTCGATTCCGTGGTTCTGCCAAAAACATGCCATTTGTCGAAACAGAATTTCTGTAAAATCAATAGGTTAGAAACCTGCCTCCAGGTATATTTAGGCTAATTGTGCACATAAGAGCCGTTTTCGAACAAAATCGAGAAACTTTGGACATAATAGGCTTTGCAACGGAGCCCATTTAGGTTAGGCAAGAGCCGATATGACCGAATCATCAGATCGTCCATTAATAGTCTTACTCTTGGATCAGCCGGTTTGAAATGGATTTTTTGGCCAGCTAAAATCCGACACTATGTCACATTACTTTAGATCCAACATCGCAGCATTGGCCGGCTACATGCCGGGCGAACAGCCTCGCGATGAGGTGCTCGCTAAACTCAACACCAATGAAAATCCCTACCCGCCATCGCCGCGCGTGCTTGCGGCGCTGCGCCAAGCGACAAACCAGTCGCTCAGGCTCTATCCGGAACCGCTCAGCGATAGCCTGCGTAGCATTGCCGCTGAGGTTTACGATGTCAACCAAGAAAATATTCTTGCCGGCAATGGCTCCGACGAGATTCTTTCGATCGTGCTGCGCTGTTTTGTCGGCCGAGACGATCGCGTGGTGTTCCCGGTGCCGACGTATTCGCTCTATGAAACCTTGGTGATGATTCAAGGCGGCGAGCAGGTCTGCATTGATTATCC
>WHTF01000152.1 GCA_009379725.1 Deltaproteobacteria bacterium | reverse complement strand
GGCGGTTCGACGCCTAAACCTAAAAAGCTGAGGCTTCCTTCCGCGGTGATCGCCGCGGCCAGTCCGAAGGTCGCTTGGATGAAAAGCGGCGGCAGCAGATTGGGGATCAAATGAAGAGCGATGACCCGTGCGGGACTGCATCCCACCGCGCGCGCCGCCTGGATAAAGTCTTGCTCTTTTAAGCTCAGAATCTCACCGCGCACCAGTCGCGCGTAACCGGTCCAGCCGATCAAACAGAGCGCGAGAATGACGTGATCCAGACCCGGACCGAGAACGGCGGTAAAGGCGATGGCAAGAAGAATGCCCGGAAAGGCTAACAGAATATCCACGCCGCGCATGAGGGTTTGATCGAGCCATCCGCCGAAATAGCCGGAAAGCGAGCCGATAACGAGGCCGATAGTTAGTGAAATCGCCACCGTGCTGATGCCGACGAGCAGTGAAATCCGGCTGCCGAAAATCGTCCGGCTCAAGATGTCGCGACCTAGTTTGTCTGTGCCAAACGGATGCTCGGGGGCGACCACTTGCAGGTCATTTGCCAGGTCTTGCCGGTTGGGATCATGCGGCGCGAGCGCGGGCGCAAAAACCGCGCCGGCGACAAGCAGAGCAAGCAACAAACCGCCGAGATAGAGCCAAAAATTATTTCTCATAGCTGATGCGCGGATCGACGAGCTTGTAGATGATATCGGTAAAGAAATTGACCACAAGATAGCTGGTGGCAACGACCAGCACGCAGCCCTGCACAAGCGGATAGTCGCGTGTTTGGATGGCTTGCACCGTGAGCCGGCCGATGCCGGGCCAGGAAAATATCGTTTCGGTGATAATCGAACCCGCCAGAAGCGAACCAAACTGCAACCCCATGATGGTCACGATGGGCAGCAAGGCATTGCGCAGCATATGTTTCAACCAGACCGCGGGTTCGCCGAGCCCCTTGGCGCGCGCGGCTTTGATATAATCCATGTTGACGATCCGCAGCAGGCTGGCGCGCAGGATGCGCGTGAGAATAGCCGCCATAGCCATGCCTAATGTCAAGGACGGCAGGATCAGATGTGAAAAACCTCCCCGGCCGGAGACCGGCAGCCAGCCGAGTTGAATCGAGACTGTGATCATCAGCAGTGGACCTAACCAGAAGTTCGGCAGCGAAAGTCCGAGAAGCGAAAAAAACAGCGCGCCCCGGTCGATCCAGGAATCGCGCTTGATGGCGGCAAGGGTGGCCAGTGGAAAAGCGATAGCGACTGCGACGATCATCGCCGACAACGTCAGTTCGACGGTGGCGGGTAACCGCGCGCCGACCAGCTCGCTCACGCTGGCATTCTCGTAAAGCGATTTTCCCAAGTCGCCGCGCGCCAGACCGGCGAGAAAGCCGGCGTAGCGGATCATCAACGGCTGATCGAGGCCGAGCTGGCGGCGCAGTTCTCCCTTGTCTACGGCGCTGGCGGTTTCACCGAGCATGACCTCGACCGGATCTCCCGGAACCAAATGAATCAGAAAGAACACCAGAGTCAAAGCGCCGAACAGAGCCGGCGCGAGCAGTAGCAGGCGGTGGAGAATGTATCGTTTCACTGGCGGCCGGGCGCTTTGCGCAGCGAGGTTTGCTTCAATGAAAAGAGATCCCCGTCCGGATACGGCGTGAAACCAACGACCTGCGGTTTGCGCACGACCACGTTCTTGGCCCACCAGAGCGGAATATAGGGTAAATCTTCATGCATTATTTTCTGCACCTGACTGTACAGTTGCTTTCGCCGGCGCGAATCCGATTCGCGCCGGCCTTGTTCCACTAACCGATCGATTGCGGCGTTATTGTAATGGCCGCGATTGTCGCCGTTGGGCGGAAAGCTCGCCGAGTGGAAGATGTTGTAATAAATATCCGGGTCAAAAATACCGACCCAGGCAAGCGAGAAAAGATGAAAGTTGCCCTTTTTGATATCGCTATAAAAGGTTCCCCACTCGTAGGTGCGCACTTCGAGCTCGATGCCGACCCCCCGCATTTGCTCTTTTAGGGTCTCGGCGATTCGCCGGCGCAAATCGATATTGGTAGTTTTAAACGACAGTTTGAAACGTGTGCGTGGGCCGTCGCCATCGGGGTCGCGAAAGCCCGCTTGGTCCAGTAACTGCTTGGCTTTTGCCGGATCGTAGGGCCAATCGGTAATGGTTTCATCGTGAGCCCAGTGAAGCGGCGAGAGCAGCCCATTGGCCGGCGTCGCTTGGCCTTGGAGAATGTGGCGAATGATGCCGTCACGATCGATAGCGAGCGCCAATGCTTGCCTGACTTTCTGATTTTTCAATATTGGATGAGTGAGATTAACGCCCATGTACTGAAACGTGGTTCCCTGATGGGTCTCGATGATCGCATCGGTATTTTTCTCGAGCCATGACACGGTGTCGGGTTCGATATCGTTCTGCAACAGGTGAATCGTGCCTTTTTTGAACTCGAGTACGCGAACGATGGCGTCGGGCACAATGTTGAAAACCAGACCTGGGAGAGGAGGTTTGCCCTCCCAGTAAGACGGGTTTGCCGTGAGAATTATTTTCTCACCTGGGTCGATTTTTGCCAAAGCAAATGGGCCGGAACCCGGCGGTAGCTTGTTGCCGCCCTGCTCTCGCGTTGCCGCGTTAGCAGGGACTATGCCGATCGTGCAGTGCTCAAGAAAGGGCGCGTGCGGCGCCGACAGGCGAAAGCGAATGGTATGGGATCCCAATTGATCGACGGATTGTAATACTTTCAGCGGTCCCCGTTTGGGCGAGCGGTTGCGCGGTTCCATGATGGAATCATAAGTGTATTTGACGTCGGCCGCGGTCAATTCTCTGCCGTCGTGAAATGTGACGCCTTTGCGAATCTGAAAAACGTAGGTTTGTGGATCCAGCATGTTCCAGTGTTCGGCTAGATCTCCGAACCAGCGCGAGTTGTGGTCCAGGCGTAGAAGCGAACTGTAGATCAGCGAACCCACGCGCGAGGAATTTGCGTCCGTGGCGTAGCGTGGGTCCAGGTGATTTGGGCTGCTCTCGATGCCGATTACCAAGTACCCTGGAGGAATTTTCGCTTCGGACCCAACGCAGCCGCTAAGCGAAGTGACGAGCATCGACGCCAAGCAGAAAAGATAGGTCCTTGGAATCATCGGAAAAAGAGCTCTCGTTGCGAAATTTTACTGACGATATCCGGTTTCATACGCGCGGTCAATTTCATCGCCGATCAAGCGTCTGGCGGCGGGCGACAATTCAAGATCCCTGGGATAACTATTTATGATCGTGCCGAAGGTTTGCCGCCACTGCGTTTGCCGACGCTGCCGGTTCCTCACCAGATCCAGACTTGAAGGCGGGTAAGGTTAGCTTATAATGACCGTCGGTATGAGTCTTCTCTTGCTCAAGCTTACAGCGTTACTTTATCTGGTTGCGACGGCGAGCTTCGTCTTCTACGCAT
This sequence comes from Deltaproteobacteria bacterium, assembly GCA_009379725.1. Lineage (GTDB taxonomy): Bacteria > Desulfobacterota > Binatia > UBA9968 > UBA9968 > WHTF01. The sequence goes on along the minus strand of WHTF01000152.1, from coordinate 5,967 downwards.
TCCGCAGAGATACGGCTTCCCGGCTCCCGCCTTTGGTACTCTCGGGCGGTTTCGTCGTCCACACTTTAGCGCTGGCCGTGTACTTCTTCCAGGATGGGTATCCCGCACTGATGGAAATGCGCGAGGCGCTCTTATTCAAAAGCTGGCTGATGGTCGCCGGGTATCTATTGATCCAGCTCAAGTACCGGCTGACGGTTCTGGGCGGAATTATCGCGCCGCTGGCGTTTCTAATGGCTCTTGCGAGCATTGCATTTGGCAGCGGTAGCGGTGAAATCCCACCGGGCCTCAAGACGTTCTGGTTGCCGCTTCACGTTACCTTGGCTTTCCTGGGAAACGCCGTGTTCGCTTTGGCCTTTGGCGTGAGCTTGATCTATCTTCTTCAGGAGCGCCATCTTAAACACAAACGCATGACTGCATTAATGAAACGATTTCCATCACTGGAGTCCCTGGACAGACTGAACTACCTGCTCTTGGTCTGGGGCTTTCCGTTCATGACTCTGGGCATTCTCACCGGCAGCATCTGGGCGGGGATCTACTGGGGCAACTACTGGTCCTGGGAGCCCCGGCAGATTTCCTCGGGAATTGCGTGGCTTTTCTATGGGGCGCTTTTACACGGTCGCATCACTGCCGGTTTAAGAGGCAAGAAGGCGGCCTCGCTCACGATTGTCGGTTTTGCCGTCGTTCTGGGCTATTTCTTATGGGGAGACGCAATCTTTCCGAGTCGGCATGGGGGCCGGTTCGAATAGGCCGTGCATAAAGAAATTTTCATAGTTGGACTTAATCATCGAAGCGCGCCTATCGAGGTTCGGGAAAGCGTTGCTTTTGAAAGATCCCAGTTGTTGGCGGCGCTGGCACGGCTGCGTGCTTTTGCAACGATTTGGGAAAGCGTAATTCTTTCGACCTGTAATCGGGTCGAAGTGGTCGCCGCCGCTCCGGAAAATCATCGCTCTATCGAAGCTATAAAAAGTTTTCTCGCTGAACAGCGGTCAGCCGCGGCCAATGGCGCTTTAGACGAGCATCTCTATAGTTATCGCGGCGCTGACGCTGTGCGGCACTTGTTTCGCGTTGCCGCAAGCCTTGACTCAATGGTAGTCGGCGAGCCGCAGATACTGGGTCAATTGAAAGACTACTATAACATGGCCCAGGAGGCCGGCACCGTCGGCACGGTTCTCCATCGCCTCTTTCACCGGTCTTTTTTTGTCGCCAAGCGCGTGCGAACCGAAACCGGCATCGCCAGCCGGGCAGTCTCGATGAGCTCCGTCGCGGTGGAATTGGCGGGGAGAATTTTCGACCATTTCGAAGACAAGACGGTCATGTTGATCGGCGCCGGCAAGATGGGGGACCTCATGGCCCGCCACCTGCAACGCTGCGGCGTGAAAAGCGTCATGGTAACAAACCGGACTTTTGAGCGCGCCGTGGAGCTCGCCGACAAGATCCATGGCAGCCCCATCCGATTCGATGACTTCCCGCGCTATTTAAAATTAGCCGACTTAGTGATCGGATGCGCCGGGGGACCGGACATTTTGGTCGATGCGGGCATGGTGGAGAAGGTCCTGCGGGAACGGAAACAGGCGGCGATGTTTTTCATCGATATCGGCGACAGAAGAAACTTCGATCCCGGCATCAACGCTATCGATAACGTTTATATTTATAATATCGACGACCTCAAGAGCGTGGCGGAGGAAAATCTTCACGAAAGATCCAGCGAAGCAGAGAAAGCCGAAAACATCGTGCAGGAGGAGGTCGAGAGCTTCATTGGCTGGATCAATTCGTTGGAGCAGGTGCCGACCATAACCGCTTTTAGAGAGAAGCTCGAAACCATTCGACAGCGAGAGATTGCCAAATCTTTGAGCGGAGGCCTCAAGGATTTATCCGACAAGCAAAGGCGCGCCATGGAAGATATGACCGCCGCCATGATGAAAAAGATCATGCACGGACCGATTACTCATTTAAGAAAAAACACCGAGAGTGAAGATGAGATGTTATACGTCGCGGCGCTGAAACGACTGTTTGACTTGGAGGATAAGTGAAAGGGGATTCGAATTTCGTATGGCCGCTCCGGCGCGCGGCAGGGGAATGTCTGGACCGATGACCACGTTGAGAATCGGCACCCGTGGTAGCGCGCTGGCGTTGGCGCAAGCCGGCTGGGTTAAACAGAAGGTTGAGGAAAGTGGTGTCAAAACGGATCTCATCGTTATCAAGACCAGCGGCGATCGCTCTGTCGATCGCGCGATTCAATCGCTGGGCGGCAAAGGCATCTTCACCAAGGAAATTGAAGATGCGTTGCTTAATCATGAAATCGATCTTGCCGTGCATTCCATGAAAGATTTGCCAACGGAGCTGCCTGATGGCCTGACGATTGCGGCGGTTCCACCGAGAGAGGATCCTCGGGATGTGTTGGTCAGCCAGAATAATATCGCTTTTAAGGATTTGCCTAAAGGCACGCGCGTGGGCACGGGCAGTCTACGCCGTAAGGCACAAATTCTCTATTCCAGATCGGATCTCTCGGTGGTGCCGATCCGCGGTAACGTTGACACCCGTTTGCAAAAGGTAGGCAGGGAAGGGATAGATGCGATTATTGTTGCTGCTGCGGGATTGAAACGCATTGGCCGGCAGGATCGGATAACAGAGTTCTTAAATTCGGATATTTGTTTAAGTGCGGTCGCCCAGGGAGCCTTGGGCATCGAAACACGGACAGATGAGCCGTCGCGCGAAGCAGTTGCTTTTATGCATCACGAACCAAGCTCCTTGGAGGTGGTCGCGGAGCGGGCCTTTTTACGAAAATTGGGTGGCGGGTGTTATGTGCCCGTGGGGGCCCGCGCGGTTGTGAAGAATGATCTTGTGGATCTTGCCGGCATTGTCGCCGATACCGAAGGCCGGAGCCTGTTTCGCGGCGTTATTTCCGGTCCGACAGGGCAGGCCGCCGCGCTGGGGATCACATTGGCGGAACGTCTATTGCGGCAGGGCGCAGGCGAGATGCTCGCCGGATTGACCACCGATAGGTAGAGCAGAGCGGACGATGGCAGTCGAAGAAATGGCCAAACGGCAGAACGACGGCGCGGCGCTGTCGGGTAAACGAATCGTCGTTACCCGAGCGCGTTTACAAGCGAGCGAGCTGGCGCGCCGGTTGGGTGAATTCGGAGCAGAGGTCATTGAGTTTCCGACTATTACGATCGAGCCGCCGAAAGATTATGCGCCGATGGATCGTGCCATCGAACGGCTCGAAGAATACGATTGGCTGTTTTTTACCAGCGTGAACGGCGTTGAGCATTTTTTCACTCGCCTGCGCCGGCTCGGCAAAAATCCTGAGGCGGTGGAAAAGCTCAAGGTGGGTGCCATCGGTCCAGAGACGGCAAGACGTCTTGAGCAAGAAGGAGTTCGAGTTGGTTTCGTGCCGGCAAAGTACCAGGCTGAAGGCATGCTTGAAGGGCTCAAATCAACGGAAGTTTGCGGCACTCGAATCCTCATACCGCGTGCCGCCAAGGCGAGAGAGATTTTGCCCGATACTCTGCGGGGGTGGGGCGCCTCGGTTGACGTGGTCGAGGCTTATGAAACTGTGCTGCCGCAGAGCAACCCGACGGATCTCGGCGCACGGTTGCGGCAGAAACAAATCGACATGATTACCTTTACGAGCTCCAGTACGGTGTCGCATTTTCTCCGGCTGTTCGAGGGCGACGATCTGGTTCGCCTACTGCAAGGCGTGATTGTCGCTTGTATCGGTCCGATCACCAGTCAGACCGTTGTCGACCGCGGTTTGCGCGCTGATATCGTTTCGACGGAGTTCACGATCCCTGGATTGGTCAATGCCATCGTAAGATATTATCAACGCGCCGGCGCGAGTGCCGCGCAGCACAGAGAGCAATAGAAATTAGAGCCGGAGAAGAGCATGCAATTTCCCGCTTATCGACCAAGACGGTTGCGTAAGAATGAAAAGGTACGGCAATTGGTCCAAGAGACGACCCTCAGTGTAAAAAATCTTATTTATCCCTTGTTCATCGGACCGGGAAGTCACACGGCTCGGCCGGTTTCTTCGATGCCGGGCGTGACCCAGCTTTCAGTGGATCGGGCCGTCGTCGAGTGCCGGGAGGCTGCAGCCCTCGGCATTCCGGCCGTGATCCTGTTCGGCATTCCGGAGAAAAAGGATGCAACCGGCTCCGAAGCCTACAGTGATCATGGTGTGGTGCAGCAAGCGTTGCGAGCGATCAAGCAGACGTTGCCGGAGCTAATTGTCGTGACCGATGTTTGCCTGTGCGAATATACGGACCACGGACATTGCGGCATCATTAAGAACGGCGGCGTGGACAACGACGGTACTTTGGAGCTTCTTGCCAAGGAAGCGCTTTCGCACGCGCAGGCCGGTGCGGATATCATCGCGCCCTCGGACATGATGGACGGCAGGGTTGGCGCGATCCGTCGAGTTCTGGACAGTAATGGTTTTGACCAGGTTGCGATTATGGCCTATGCCGCCAAATACGCTTCCGGCTTCTACGGTCCATTTCGCGAAGCGGCGGACTCGACGCCGCAGTTCGGCGACCGCCGTTCGTATCAAATGGACCCGGCCAATGGGGATGAAGCGATGCGGGAAGTCGAGCTTGATATCCAAGAGGGGGCCGACATCGTCATGGTCAAGCCGGCGTTGGCATACCTCGATATCATCTACCGCGTGAAGCAGGAGTTCGGTTATCCGGTGGCCGCTTACAATGTCAGTGGAGAATACTCGATGATCAAAGCGGCCGGCATGAACGGCTGGATCGACGAGGAAAGAATCATATTGGAGGTTCTTTTATCGATCAGACGCGCCGGAGCCGATATGATTCTCAGTTATTTCGCCAAGGACGCGGCGCGTCTGCTGCAAGACAAGTAGGGGCGACCCTATGTGGTCGCCCGTGTAGGGGCAGACACGGAGGTCTGCCCCTACCTAGATCAAATTCCACAAATCTTTAATCTTCCGGTTCAATGTCCGCTCGCATTCGGGTTCCCGCTCATCGGTATGCACTTGCGATTCTGAAAAGCGGAAAATCAGAACGCGAGAAGCCTTGACCAGACGCAATATGAAAGTGTTCGAGTCGCCGTCGAATTCCACGGTGACGTCGACGGCGGGGTCAACGCGCTTGGCAATCTGCTTTGCCCAGGTTTCGATTTCCGGTGCCGCTGCATCGCCTCTTTTATCGCTGAGCATTGGCAACCGTGCCGAACACTCGCTTATTTTTTCTTATAGAGTCCATCGATAAAACCGCTCTGTTCGAGTTCTCGGATAAAAGTGAAATCGACGAATTGCTCAGGTTTGGCTGTCTTTGCCCGGGGAAGGCGTTCACCGATATCTCCCAAAACTGTCTTCAGTCCTTCCAGACTCGGAATTTGTTTTTTCGGCAGTAAGGCTTCCGTCAAAATATTCTCGCGGCTCTTCTCCAGGATCTCCCGATCCACACCGCTTCCCATGTACTTGCCCAGGGTTCTCACCGTAGCCTCTTTATCGGTCCATATTCTGTGCACGGCCTCTACGTGAGACTTGATATACCTACGAACCGTGTCGGGATGTTCACTAATAAATCTTCGCGTCGTCGCGGCGCCGGTATGTTGAAACACCAAGCCCATTTGCGCTACGTCCGCCACCACGGCCAGCCCCTTTTTCTCGCCAATGAAGTTGGAAGGGGGATTGATGACGGCGGCAGTGACGCGTCCGGTCAAAACCGCGGCTAGCCGGTCTGGACCACTACCAACCTGTACCAGAGTCACGTCCTTGCCCGGCGTGAGGCCGATCTTTCTGAGCGCGAAACGAGCGATCGAATCCGTTGCGGAACCGAAGCGGCTGATGGCCACGGTACCCCCCTTAAGTTGTTCGCTCGTCTTGACTCCGGCTTTTCCCATCAGAACATAATTGAGCGATGTCATTCCCGCGGCGATAAATACCGCATCTGAACCGGCCAAAGCGCTGTTGACGAGACCCGGTCCGGAGACCTGAGTGAT